>JAFDDB010000004.1 GCA_019311115.1 Deltaproteobacteria bacterium | reverse complement strand
ACCTGCGCCCGGCGCTTGTCTACCTCGGCCTCGATGTCTTCTGCGAGCTGGGACAGCCGCTTGTACACGGGCGTGTCCTTCCACTGCTCCTCGATCTGCTCAGAGCGCTTGCGGAACTCGGTCTGGACCTGGTCCGTCACCTTCTCGGTGCGCTTGCGGACCTCGCGCTCCACGCGCTGGCGCCGGTCGTCGAGCCGCTCGCGGATCTCGGAGATCTGGTCGTCGAGGTTCCGGAAGGCCTCGCTGACACGGTCGAAACCGTTCGTCGAACCGGAGTCAGTGTTCGTTTCGGGCGTTGCCATCTTGCCAACCTCCTGGGCCCTGGGAGGGGGACTTGGGTTCAGGGGAATCGGCGAGGCAACATAACACGTTGCGTCAAAACCGCAAACGCGCAAGTTTATCTAGTGAATACAGATACTTGACAGTATTCGGTGCGCTTTCGCAGACGCCCGTTCGACGCGCCCCGTCAGACCGGTCGGCGGGTCCCGGGAACGCTCACCAGCGGATCAACGCGGCGCCCCAGGTGAATCCGGACCCGAATCCGGCCATCGCTACCAGGTCGCCTTCGGCCACGCGGCCCCCACGCACGCACTCATCGAGCAGCATGGGAATCGCGCCGGCCGAGCAGTTCCCGTAGCGCTGGATGTTGCTGTAGACCTTCTCGGGCGGGAGGCCGAGCTGCCCGGCCACGTACTCGTTGATCCGCAGGTTGGCCTGGTGGAACAGGCACAGGTCCAGGTCTTCGATCGAGCACTTGTTGTGGTCGAGCGCCTCGTGGAGCACCTCGGGCATGCGTGTCACGGCGTGTTTGAAGACGAAGCGGCCGTCCATCTTCGGGTACTGGCGGCCCTCGTCGAGCATCTCGTGCGTGATGCGCGGGTGGAACGACGATCCCGGCGCCTCGACCCAGAGTCGCTTGGCGTGCTCGCCCTGGCCGTGCAGGTGCACCGACAGGATGCCGCGCTCCGCGTCCTCGGACGGCTCCAGGATCACGGCCCCCGAGCCGTCGCCGAAGATGACGGCCACGTCACGCCCGCGCGTCGAGAAGTCCAGGGCCGTCGAGTGGACTTCGGCCCCGCATACGAGCACGCGGTCGTAGAGACCCGACGCCACGTAGAGCTGACCCACCTGCAGCGCGTAGAGGAAGCCCGTGCACTGCGCGCGAAGGTCGAGCGTCGGACACCCCGCGATGCCGAGGCGGTCCTGGAGGAACGAGGAGACCCCTGGAAAGTCGTGGTGCGGCGAGAGCGACGCCACCAGGATCGCGTCGAGGTCGCCCGGCTCGAGCCCCGCGGCTTCGATGGCGCGCACCGACGACTCGTAGGCCAGGTCGGCCGGGCCCGTTCCGGGATCGGCATGGTGCCGCTCCTCGATTCCGGTGCGCTGCCGGATCCACTCGTCGGTGGTCTCCATCAACTCTTCGAGGTCGGAGTTCTTGACGACTCGCGGCGGTACGTACATGCCGGTGCCGCTGATTCGGACCTGCCTCATGACGTTGCTCATCCGTGCGCTCCCCCTGCGCCGCCGCCCGCGGCCGCCGACGACGGCTCGATGCGCTTCGTCCCGGGAAAGGCGAGTGGCTCGAGGCTCTCGAGCATCGCCTCCAAGCCCGCTCCGGTCTTCGCGGAGACGGCAACCCCCCCGAACTGGCGCGCGATCCCAGCCGCTGCCTGTGCTGGAAGCGTATCGCATTTGTTGAGGATCAAGCACTCGGGAAGATGGTCGAGCCCGAGCTCTTCGATGATCTTTCGCACCGACTCGATGTGCCGCTCGGCCGCGGGGTTGGCCGCGTCGACGACGTGCAGCAGGACGTCGGCGTCCTCGATCTCCTCGAGGGTGGCGCGGAACCCAGCCACCAGGTCGGGCGGCAAGTCGCGGATGAACCCGACCGTGTCGGTCACGATCACCTCGCGCTCGCGCGGGAACCGCAGGCGCCTCGACGACGGGTCGAGCGTGGCGAAGAGCTTGTCCGCGGTCAGGACCTCGCTCCGCGTCAGGCGGTTCAAGAGCGTGGACTTGCCCGCGTTGGTGTAGCCGACGATCGACAGCACCGGCAGGCCCTCGCGGTTGCGCCGCGCGCGTCGGGTGGCGCGCTGCTTCGACACGGTGCGCAGCGACTGCTCGAGCCGGCGGATGCGGTCGCGCACGCGCCGCCGGTCGACCTCGAGCTTGGTCTCGCCCGGACCGCGTCCGCCGATTCCGCCGGCCAGCCGGCTCATCGACTCGCCGTGGCCACTCAGCCGCGGCAGCCGGTACTTGAGCTGCGCGAGCTCGACCTGGAGACGCCCCTCCTTGGTCTTCGCGTGCTGCGCGAAGATGTCGAGGATGAGCTGTGTCCGGTCGACGATGCGCTCCTCGACCAGGTCGGTGATGTGCCGGACCTGCGTCGGAGTCAGGTCGCGGTCGAAGACGACCAGCGACGCGCCCAGCTGCCACGCGCGCACCACCAGGTCGCGGATCTTCCCCTTGCCGATCAGGTAGCGCGGGTCGGCGCGTCCGCGCCGCTGGCGCACCACGTCGACGACCTGCAGGCCGGCGCTGCGCGCCAGCTCGCGCATCTCTTCGATGCGCTCGTCCACGTCGAAGTCGCGCCCGGTCGAGAACGAGACGAGGACCGCGCGTTCGGTGTCGGCCCCCGTGTCGATGCCGCGGAGCGCACTGGAGAACGAGTCCTCGAGCGCCTCGATCCAGTCGCCGAAGTCGAAGTCGATGCGGCTCGGCGGCAGCGGCTCGAAGGTCTGCGTGGGCTCGCCCGGCCCATCCGCGGTGTCGGACGCGTCGGGCGGGCGCATGGCCGCGTACTCCGCCAGCTCCGGCAGGCCCTGGCCGTCCACGCGCAGGACGACCATGGCGTCCAGTCGGAGGAGGGCCAGGTCCGTCAGGTTGTCGCGTGTCAGCGGCTCGCCGCGAAGATGCGTCAGGATGCAGCGCAGCCCCCGGAAGCGGCCGGCGCCGCCGCGCACGCGCTTGAAGTCCGGCATCTCGACCTGGAAGGCGTCGCCCACCGCCACGTACTGCACGCGTCCGCTGCGGTCGACGAGGGTGCCCACCTGGCGCCCCGTGTCGAACGAGATCTCGCACAGCGCCCGCGCGAAGTCCTGCGAAACCAGCTGGTTGCGGGGAAGGCGCCGTCGGTACAGGTTGCGCAGCCGACGCAGCTGGTCGGCTTTCAAGCCATACGTCCGTCCGTGCAGTTCCGAGATGAGACCTCCGCCCTCGCTCCAGCCAGGGGCGCCTATCATAGCCGTCCGAGTGACCTCTGACCTGCACAAAGGACCCCCCCGCGTGTCCGTGCTGCTCCCCATCCGGGACGCCGCACCGACGCTGCCGGCGGCGCTGCGCTCCGTGCTCGCCAGCCGGGACGCCGACCTCGAGGTCGTCTGCGTCGACGACGGCTCCACCGACGACACCCCCTCGATCCTGGACGGCTTCGCCCGCCGCGACCCCAGGGTGCGCGTCCTCCGCAGGGATCCCCAGGGCATCGTCCCCGCCCTGAACGCAGGCCTGGACCTATGTCACTCCCCGCTTGTCGCAAGAATGGACGCCGACGACGAGATGCACCCCGACCGCCTGGTCCGCCAGGCGGCCATGCTCGACGACGACGGGGGGTTGGCGCTGGTCGGCTGCCAGGTCGAGTCGTTCCGCGACGGCGGGCTCGCGGCCGGCTGGCGGATCTACACCGAGTGGGTGAACGGACTCGTGAGCGAGCGCGAGATCGCGCGCGAGGCGTTCATCGAGTGCCCCGTCCCGCATCCCACGTGGATGTTCCGCCGCGACGCCATCGAGGCGCTCGGAGGCTACCGGGACGAGCCCTGGCCCGAAGACCTGGACCTGCTGTACCGGGCGTTCGCCGGCGGACTGCGCGTGGGCAAGGTGCCCGCGGTGCTGCATCGCTGGCGCGACCATGAGGCGCGCGTGTCGCGGTCCGATCCGCGCTACTCGCGCGAGGCCTTCGCGCGCGTCAAGGCGCGCTTCATCGCGAGCATCCACCCGATGCCAGCGGCCGTCGTCTGGGGCGCCGGCCGCACCGGCCGGCGCTGGGTGCGCCTGCTCGAGGACGAGGGACTCGAGACGCGCGCTCTCATCGACATCCACCCCGGGCGAATCGGCGGCCGCTGGCGGGGCATCCCGATCCACGGGCCAGCGGAGCTGGCGGGCCTGGCGCCGGGCTGGCGCCGCGAGGGGCTCCAGATCCTGTCGGCGGTCGCGAGCCGTGGCGCACGTGGCGAGATTCGCCGTGAACTCGCCTCCCTGGGGCTCACAGAGGGGGAGGACTTCCTGATGGTGGCGTGAGGGGGGCTCAGTTGGCACCCCTTTCCGGCTCTGATGGCCAGGGCTGGAGCGACGCCGGGGGACGGCCCCGCACTGCTGGTGCTCGCCGCGGGCGAGGGCACGCGCATGCGCTCGCGGCGGCCAAAGCTGCTGCACCCGGTCTGCGGCCGCTCGATCCTGCGGCACGTGGTGCGCATGGGCCAGGAGTTCGGAGCCAAGCGCATCGTCCTGGTCGTCGGCGCCGCCGAGGCCGAGATGCGCGACGAGCTCCGCGACGAGCCGGTCGAGTTCGTGCGCCAGGTCGAGCCGCTCGGCACCGGCCACGCCGCGCTCCAGGCTCGCGATGCCCTCGCCGACCACGCCGGACCCGTCGTGGTGATGGCGGGCGACCACCCGCTCTACCGCGCGGAGACGATGGCCGGACTGGTAGCCGCGCTCGACGCGGCGCACGCCGACCTGCTGGTCGCGACGGCGGAGTTCCCGGAGACGCCGGAATTCGGCCGCATCGTGCGCGGCGGGGACGGACGGATCCGCGAGATCGTCGAGCACCGCGACGCCAGCGAAGAGCAGAAGAAGATCCGCGAGGTGGGACTGAGCCTCTACGTGGCGCGGGCGGAGTTCCTCTTCGAGACGCTGGCGCGCGTCGACGACCGCAACTCCCAAGGAGAGTACTACCTGACCGACATCGTCCGGCTCGGGCTCGAGGCCGGCCACGGCGTGACCACCTCGAAGATCGAGGACTGGAGCGAGACGCTCGGCGTGAACTCGCGCGTGGACCTGGCCGAAGCCGAGCGCCTCATGCGGCGCCGCATCGCCGAGCACTGGATGCTCGAGGGAGTGACCTTCGAGGACCCGGAGCGGAGCTACGTCGACGCCGACGTGACGATCGGTCCCGACACCCGCATAGCGCCCGGCGCCAGCTTGCGCGGACGCACGCAGGTCGGCAGCGGCTGCCGCATCGGCGAGCAGGTCGTGATCGAGAGCTCGACACTTGGTGACGACGTGTTCGTGAAGCCGCTCTGCCACATCGAGGAATCGACGCTCGGCAACGACTGCACCGTGGGGCCGGCCGCGCACCTGCGCCCCGGCTCGAAGCTCGAGGACTCGGTGCGGATCGGCAACTTCGTCGAGGTCAAGAACTCCACGATCGGCCGCGGGACCAAGGCGGACCACCTGTCCTACATCGGCGACAGCGACGTCGGCGCGGGCTGCACGATCGCCTGCGGGGCGATCACGGTAAACTACGACGGGACGACCAAGAACCGGACGGTGATCGGGGACGGCTCCTTCATCGGCTGCAACGCCAACCTGATCGCGCCCATCGAGATCGAGCCCCGGAGCTACGTGGCCGCCGGCTCGACGATCACCAAGAAGGTGACGGCGGGATCCTTGGCCGTGGCGCGGGCGAAGCAGCGGAACATCGAGGGCTGGTTCGAGCGGCGCTTCGGTGCAGACGACTCCGAGGACTGAGGGGAAGCCGGGCATGTGCGGAATCGTGGGCTACGTGGGGTCCGAGGAGCGCGCGCAGGACGTCGTGCTCGACGGGCTGCGCAGGCTCGAGTACCGCGGCTACGACTCGGCCGGCATCGCGGTCATAGAAGACGGGAAGCTCCGGGTGGTCCGCGCGGTCGGAAAGCTCGTCAACCTGGAGTCGGCGCTGCGCGACGTGCCCGTGCACGGCGCGACCGGGATGGGGCACACGCGCTGGGCGACGCACGGCAAGCCGACCGAAGAGAACGCACACCCGCACCGCGTAGGCACGATCGCTCTGATCCACAACGGCATTGTCGAGAACCACCGCGCGCTCCGCGCCGAACTCATCGCGCAGGGCTTCGAGTTCCGGTCCGACACCGACACCGAGATCATCGCGTGCCTGATCCACGCCGAGCGCCAACGCGGCGTCTCGTTGCTCGACTCGGTGCGCGGCGCCGTCGGCCAGCTCGAAGGCTCCTACGCGATCACCGTGATCGACGAGAGCGAACCCGGGCGCATCGTCGCGGCCAAGGAGGGCGGCAGCCCCTGCATCCTCGGCCTCGGAGACGGCGAGAACTTCGTCGCCTCGGACATCCCGGCCATCCTGCCGTACTGCCGCGTCATCATGCCGCTCGAGGACGGCGAGATCGCGCTGCTCGACACGCAGGGTGCGGCCATCTTCGACCGCCACGGCGCGCGCGTCGAGCGCGAGGCGCTGCGGATCCACTGGGATCCGGTCCAGGCCGAGAAGGGCGGCTACAGCCGCTTCATGGAGAAGGAAATCCACGAGCAGCCGCGCGCGATCAGCGACACCATCGGAACGCGAGTGCTCGAAGAGGACGGCGACATCGACCTCGACGGCATCGAGTTCGACGAAGCCTGGGTCCGCGGGCTGCGCGGCATACAGATCGTGGCCTGCGGCACGGCCTGGCACGCGGGCCTGCTCGGACGCAGCATGCTCGAGGGCTTCGCGCGCATTCCGACCGACGTCGACCTGGCCAGCGAGTTCCGTTACCGCGACCCGCTGCTCGGGCCGAACCACCTGCTGATCGCCATGTCGCAGTCCGGCGAGACGGCCGACACGCTGGCGGCGCTTCGCGAGGGACAGGGTCTCGGCGCGCGGTCGCTGGCCGTGTGCAACGGCCACGCCAGCACGATCGCGCGCGACGCCGACGACGTGCTGTACACGCACGCGGGCCCCGAGATCTGCGTCGCGTCGACCAAGTGCTTCACTACGCAGGTCACGGCGCTCTACCTGATCGCCCTCAAGCTGGGGCTGCTCCGCGGTACGCTCGATCATGACGCCGTGCGCGGGCACATCGAGTCGTTGCGGCGGCTCCCGCGGCTGGTCGAGCGGTGCATCTCGGGCTGGGACGGGATCGAGGCGATTGCCCGCAAGTACCTGCACGCCCGCGACTTCCTCTTCCTGGGACGCGGGGTCGGCTTTCCGGTGGCGCTCGAGGGTGCGCTCAAGCTGAAGGAACTCTCGTACATCCACGCCGAAGGCTACGCGGCCGGAGAGATGAAGCACGGGCCGATCGCGCTGATCGAGGACGGTGTGCCGGTCGTGGCGGTCGCGAACCAGCGCGCGACGCGGGCCAAGCTGATCTCGAACGCCGAGGAGGCGCGGTCGCGCGGCGCCCGGGTGATCGCCGTCGCCGAGGAGGGCGATGACGAGGCCGAGAGCTACGCCGACGACGTGATCCGCGTACCGGCGATCGGCGACCCGCTCTCCGCGGTCGTGGCCACCATCCCGCTGCAGATCTTCGCCTACCACGTGGCCACCCTGAAGGGCACCGACGTCGACCAGCCACGCAACCTGGCGAAGAGCGTGACCGTCGAGTGAGGAGACGGCGCGCTCTGCTAAGCTCATCCCCTTGTCGTCGCCCGAATCAGCGGAACGGACTCTCGAAGGACTGAATCCCGAGCAACGGGAGGCCGTGGCGTACGGCGACGGCCCGCTGCTCGTGCTGGCCGGCGCGGGATCGGGCAAGACGCGCATGCTCACGCACCGCATCGCGCACCTGATCGCCACGCGCCGGGCCTGGCCCTCGCAGATCCTGGCGGTCACGTTCACGAACAAGGCCGCGCGAGAGATGCGCGAGCGCGTCGAATCGCTGCTCGATTCCCGAGACCAGCGCGTCTGGGTGGCCACCTTCCACTCGACCTGCGTGCGGATCCTGCGCCGCGAGATCACGCAGCTGGGCTACCAGACGAGCTTCGCCATCTACGACCAGTCCGACTCGCTGGCGCTGGTGAAGCGAGTGCTCCGGTCCATGAACATAGACGAGAAGGGCTGGCCGCCCCGCTCGGTCCGGTCCGAGATCGACCGATTCAAGAGCCGGGGCATGCTGCCGAACGAGGTGATCGCCGACGGCTCGCTCCACGACGAGCAGATCGGCCAGATCTACCGCCAGTACCAGACGGAGCTGCGGCGCGCGAACGCGCTCGACTTCGGCGACCTGATCCTGCTGACGGTGCGCCTCTTCGAGAACCACCCCGGCGTGCTCGAGACCTACCGGCGCCGCTGGCAGCACATCCTGGTCGACGAGTACCAGGACACGAACCCCGTCCAGTACCGGCTGCTGCGGCTGCTGACCGGCGACAGCCAGAACCTGTGCGTGGTGGGGGACGAGGACCAGTCGATCTACCGCTTCCGCGAGGCGGACATCCGCAACATTCTCGACTTCGAGAAGGACTTTCCGGGCGCCAAGGTGGTGCGGCTCGAGCGGAACTACCGCTCGACACAGGCCATCCTCGATGCCGCGACGGCGGTCGTGTCCAACAACACCGAGCGCAAGGGCAAGACGCTCTATACCGATCGCGAGGGGGGCGAGCCCATCCGATTCTACGAGGCGGCCGACGAGCGCGCCGAGGCGGCCTTCGTGGTGTCGGAGCTGCTGAAGAGCGTGGACGCGGGAGCCTCGCTCGGCGACTCCGCCATCTTCTACCGCACGCACGCCCAGTCACGACCGTTCGAGGAAGAGCTGCTCAAGTACAACGTCTCGTACGTGGTCGTCGGCGGGACCCGGTTCTACGACCGCGCCGAGGTCAAGGACGCCCTCGCCTACCTGCGCGTGCTGCGGAATCCCGACGACACCGAGAGCCTGATGCGCATCATCAACCGGCCGGCGCGCGGAATCGGACGCACGACGGTGGAGCGCCTGCTCATGCTGTCGGAAGAGGACGGGACCAGCCTCCACCGCGCGGTCGAGCGCGCGCGCGACGAGCGTCTGCTCTCGGGCGCAGCCGCGAAGCGCGTGCCCGCGTTCCTGGCCGTCCTCGACCGCCTGCGCGACCAGTCCGCGTACGACGACTCGGTCGCAACGCTCCTGGCCGCGATCCTCGAGCAGACGGGCTACCTGCGCGCGCTCCAGCAGGACACCTCGGTCGAGGCCGAGGCGCGGCTCGAGAACCTGCAGGAACTGCTCTCGGCGGCCGAGGAGTTCGAGCGCGCCAACCGCGCCGCCGCCTCCCAACGCGACGCCTCTCAACGCGACGCGACACAGAGCGACGCGGCTGCGGGCCCACGAGCCGAGGGCGATCCGGTCGGCGAACTGGACCTGGACGAGGGCCCGCAGAACCTGATCGACCTGTTCCTGGAGCAGGTCACCCTGTTCGCCGCGGTCGACAACCTGACCGAGGACGACGACCGCCTCCCGCTCATGACGGCTCACGTCGCCAAGGGTCTCGAGTTCCCCACGGTCTTCCTGGTCGGCGTCGAAGAGGGCCTCGTGCCGCACTTCGCCTCGCAGAGCGACCCGGCCGCGCTCGAGGAGGAGCGGCGCCTCTGCTACGTGGGCATGACCCGGGCCATGGACCGGCTCTACATCACCCACGCCACCATGCGCCGCATGCACGGCTCGGTCCGCTACAACCCGCCGAGCCGCTTCCTCGCCGAAATCCCCGCGGAGTTCGGCGTCGGGCGGCCCCGGCCCGGCCGGTCCGAGAGCTTCGACTCGCCGCGCTCGAGCGGCGCCGGTCCGGGCGAGCCACGCGTCGACTACAGCGACTCACAGCTTCCGGCCGATGAGAGCCCCGGGGCAGGTACGAGTGGAGCGACGGGGACGCGAGTGGAGCATCCGGTCTTCGGAGCCGGTACCATCGTCGAGGTCTCGGGTGCTGGCGCCGGCACGAAGCTGCGCATCCGCTTCGACCGGGCGGGCATGAAGACGATCGTGCTGCGCTACGCGCAGCTGCGCATGCTCCCGTAGGGGCGCGCGTAGGGGAGTGCGGGGGAAACGGGTGCTGCTCGGTGGACTCGGTGGAGACAAGGACGCGGGCGCGCTCAATACCGAGCGGCTGAGGCTTCGCCCGCCGGGCCGCAGCGATCTGGATGCGCTCGACGCCGCCGTGCACGAGAGCCTCCCCCAGCTGATCCAGTGGCTGCCGTGGGCGCATCCGAACCACTCGCGCGCGGACTCGCGTCGCTACATCCGTGGCGCGCAGGCGGCGCGCTCGAACCGCACCGCCTTCGAGTTCGCCGTCGAGGACCGCGCCACGCAGGCTCTGATCGGCATGGCCAGCCTGCATCGCATCGACTGGGCCCGGCGGGCGGCCGGACTCGGTTACTGGGTGCGCTCCACCTGTGACGGCAAGGGCTACGCGACCGAGGCGGCCGCCGAGCTGCTCCGCCACGCCTTCGTCGACCTGGAACTGCACCGCGTCGAGGTGCTGGTCGCAGTCGACAACCGAGCCAGTCACCGCGTGGCCGAGAAGCTCGGCTGCCGGCGCGAGGGGCTCGCCCGCGGCATCGAGCGCGTGGCCGGCGAGTACCTCGACCACGTGCAGTACTCGATGCTCGCGTCCGATCGCGTCCCGGGAGAGGGATCGTGAGCTGTCCCTGGGCGCTGGCCACCGACACGGGCCTGGTCCGCGACAACAACGAGGACGCGGCGAACGCGTGGCCCGACATGCACCTGTTCGCGATCGCCGACGGCATGGGTGGACACGTCGCCGGCGAGGTGGCGAGCCACGTGGCGCTGCAGACAGTCTTCGACGTCGTGGACAGCGCGCGCAGGCCGCGGAACATCGCCGAGGAGCGCAGTCTCCTCTCCTCCGCGGTCAGTGCCGCGAACGACGCGGTGGTCCGCGAGGGCGAGGTCCGCGGCCTCGAGGGCATGGGGACCACCCTCACGCTGATCCGCATCCGCAACCGCACGGTGGTGGCCGCGCACGTGGGCGACACGCGGCTCTACGTCGTGGAGCGGGACAAGCTCGACCAGATCACCAAGGACCACACGATGGTCGCCATGCTCGTCAACGCCGGCGCGGTCCACCCGAAGGACGCGCACGTCCACCCCGACCGCCACCTGCTCACGCGCGCGATCGGCTCGGAGGCCGACGTGCGGGTAGACGCCGTGCACGCGCGCATTCCGCGCGGCTCGCGCCTGCTGCTGAGCACCGACGGAATGCACGACCTGGTCCCCGAGGACGAGATCCTCGACCTGGCGACGCGCCCCAGCCTCGACGCCGCAGCGCGCGCGCTCGTCGAGGCTGCGAACCGCCACGGCGGCCCGGACAACAGCACGGTCCTGCTGCTCGAGCCCTGAGCGCTCAGTCGACGCCGTCGACCACGGCCAGGTAGTCGAGGTCGCGGTAGCGCTCGTCCAGGTCCATGCCGAAGCCGACGACCCAGCCGTCGTCCACCTCGAAGCCCACGTAGTCGAGCGGGATGTCGACCTTGCGGCGCGAGAGCTTGCTCACCAGCACGGCCACGCTCTGCGTGCGCGGCTCGCCCTCTTCCACCAGCGCCGAGACGGCCTCGAGCGTCCGACCTTCGTCGGCGATGTCGTCCAGGATCAGCACGTCGCGATCCTCGAAGACGGTGGGGTCCGCGCCGTGTACCTGGACCTCGCCGAGCGCCGATCCGACCGTTCGGTGCGCGCGCAGGAAGATCACGTCGGGATGGACGTTGCGCGCGGTGAGGCCGTCGACCAGCGCCTTGGCGAAGCGCCGCGCGCCCTCGGCGATCACCACGAAGACGGCCGGGGTGTCGGCGTAGTCGCGGTAGAGCCTTTCGCCGATCTCGTCGATCCGGGCGCGCACCGCCTCGGCCGAGACGATCTCGCGCAGCTTGGGGTCGGGCGCCGCCATGCAGGCATCCTAGACGATGGACGCGTCCGCTTCCAAGACCGGCCCTCGCTTGTACCGGAAGACCGCCCACGGGTAGGATTGGTCCGCATGCCGGTCCAGCCCCTTCCAGCCTCGACGGTCATCCTGATCAGGGACGGGAGCCGCTCGCCCGAGGTGCTGATGCTCGAGCGGCACGGCAAGAGCGACTTCCTGCCCGACATGTACGTGTTTCCCGGCGGGCGGGTCGAGGAGAGCGACTACGCCCTCTCGGACCGCGTCCAGGGCCTGACGGACCGCGGAGCGGCGGCGCTGCTCACGACCGTGGATCCCGACCACGCCATGGGCTTCGTGGTGGCCGCCATTCGCGAGACCTGGGAGGAGTCCGGGATCCTGCTGGCCTCGCGCCGTGGAAGCGACCAGCTGATCGGCGGTGAGCACGCGGCCGAGCTGAGCCGCCACCGGCTCGAAGTCCAGGCAGGGAGCCGCTCGTTCCGCGACCTGGTCGAGTCCGAGGACCTGATCCTGGCCGCCGACCGGCTGGCAGTGCACGGACACTGGATCACGCCCGAGGCGGTACCGCGCCGCTTCGACACGCTCTTCTTCGCCACGCTCGCTCCCCCGGGACAGCTCGCCGCACACGATGGGGTCGAGAGCACCGACCACGTGTGGACGCGGCCCGAGAACGCCCTCGAACAGGGGCGCGAGGGGAAGCTCCGCATCATCTTCCCGACCGCCTGCACGCTCGAGACGCTCGTCGGTTTCGACACCGCCGAAGCGGCGTTGGCCGCGGCGCGAGAGCGTCCGGTCGTGCCGTGCCTGCCGGTGTTCGTCGAGAAGGACGGCGAACGGCGGCTGACCATTCCCGAAGAGGCCGGCTATCCGCGTTCGTACGAGGTGGTCGGGCGCGAGTCGGGCTAGCTTCCCGGCGTGGGCCCGGCTGCGGGCTTCGGAAGCGGTGGAGGGGAATTGAGGGACGTCGTCGTGCTCGGCGGCTACGGCCGTGTGGGCAGCGCGTGCGTCGACGAGTTGATCTCGACGACGAGCTGCCGCGTGGTGATCGCCGGGCCTAGCGTGCAGCGAGCCGAACGTGCCGCGCTGACCCGGGGGCCGCGCGCCTGCGGCGCGTACGCGAACGCGGCCGACCCGCGCGCACTCGGCGATGCGCTGGGTGGCGCAGCCGCGATCGTCTCCTGTGCGTCGTCTCCGCCACTGGCGGCGCTCGAGTACGCGCTCGAGACGCGGACCCCCTTCGTATCGGTGACGCGGATGGGACTGGCGGAGAGCCGTCTCCGGCAGCTCGGCGAGCGCGCCTGGGAGGCACAGACGCCGATCGTCGTTCACGCCGGCGCGGTCCCGGGACTGCCCGGCATCGCCGCCGACGCGCTGCTGCGTCGCTTCGACGAGGTGCGCGCGCTGCGCATCGCGTCGACCGGCATCGGAACGCCCGAGCCGGAGAGCTGGGGCGACGCGCTTCGCGACACGATCGCGCGCCGCGACTTCCGCGCCGTCGCGGCCTGGCGTCTCCCGCAGCGCTTCCGATTTCCGGGCGGAGTCCGCCTGGTGTCGCTCGGCTCCAGCCTGGACCTGGCCGGGTTCGAACAGAGCCACCAGGTCGACGCAGTGCGCTACTGCGAGCCGGACCGGGGACCGATCGGCAAGGCGGCCGCCGCACTGTTCGGCTGGCGCAACCCCGAGTCGTTCACGCTCGTCGCCGAGGCATTCGTGGGGAGCGGCCGGGAGCCCGCCGGCCGGGTGGTCGTGCGGGCCGAGAGCCCCGAGCGCGCCGCCGCGGCCACGGCGGCCCTGCTGGTCCGGCGCATCCTGGACGGATCGGTCCCCGCGGGAGTGTTGCGCCCCCACGAGGCCCTGAGCCCGGCGGCGGCGCTCGACGCGCTCGACAAGCGCGGCGTCCGCGTCCTGCAGCACTGAGCCGAACCCCGGGCGCGGGGGTGTAAACTGCCGCGCCGAAGCGGCACCCTCCCGATCAGGCGGACCCGACGGCGGAAGAGATGGAAGTGCGCACGAGGAACGTATGGCGGTAAACCTGTCCGCGAGCGAGTACCCGGCGAGGCGAGCGTCCACCGGGCAGGCGGCGGGCTTGCGCGCCGTGTGTGCCGCCGCAGCTCTGCTCTGCGCCTGCGGACCCGTCGGCCCGATCCCGGGCGGCCAGCTCTCGGGCGAACTCGTCACGGATCCCGTGTCCGACTGGTCGTTCAGCGACGAGTTCAAGAACATCCAGATCGAGACCGCGCTCGACGATCCGTACTCCGTCACGCTGTGGTGCGCGACGAACGAGGGGCAGCTCTACATCGCCGCGGCTCGCGGCAAGGAGAGCACCTGGGCACGGAACCTGGTTGACGACCCACGCGCACGCGTATTGATCGACGGCAAGCTCTACGAGCGCAAGGCCGTGCACGTGACCGATTCCAGCGAGGCCGACGCCGCGCTCCGCATGTTCGTGGCCAAGTACGACTTCGACATGCCGAGCGAAGAGGAACGCGAGCGCGGCATGCTCTTCCGGATGGACGCGCCCTAGCGATCCCGCAGCAGGTCGCGCAGTTCGCGCATTCCGATCGTGTGCACGCCCTGCTCCCGGAACGCGCGACCCATCGAGCCATCGGAGTAGATCCGGCTCTCCTCGTCGCGTTGCCGCCAGTCGTGCGTGATGGAGCGCAGCTCGTCTCCACCCTGCGCGCAGTGCGTGATCAGGTACGAGAGGCCGGGCGGCAGGCTCGCGACGCGCGCCGTGTTGTGCGCCAGGCCGGTGCCCGGCTCGAACTCGAGCGAGTCGGCGTTGAAGCCCTCGAAAATCGGGAAGCCGTCCGCCTCGGCCTCGTCGATCATCTCGACGTAATGCTTGAGCCCTCCGGACAGCCCGCGCCGCTCCGCGACGCTGCGGTCGACGCGCGGAATGAAGACCGGCAGCCGGTAGTGGCGCGCGAGCTGCACGTATACGTCGACGAACTTCGGATCGAAGACGGTGCCCATGTGGCTGTCGAGGTGCGTCACGTCGACTCCGGCCTCGAGCGCGCGCTCGACCTGCGCGCGCAGCTCGGTCTCGACGTCCTCGGCGCTCGCGTGCTCGACGGTCTCGACCGTCGTGCGCCACATGCCGCCGTCGGGCGAGAGCAGGCTCGGAGCGTCGTCGCTCACCGTGCCCCAGCGCCACGTCTCGTACTCGGCGTTCAGCGTCAGGTGGACGCCCAGGTCGAGATCGTCGCGGCCGCTCGCGATCTCGGCCGCCGCCTCGAAGGCCGGACAGGGGACCATCACGCTCCCGCAGGTGGCGTCGGCCTCGAGCGCGCGGAACGCTCCCTCGTTCGCCGCGTTCGACATGCCGACGTCGTCGACGTGGACCACGACGACGCGCTCTTCGGCTCCGAATCCCAGACCGCTGTGGTTCGCCATGGGCCGAGACTACACGAGCCGGGCCGCGCGGTGCATGATCTCCGCCCATGGCGAAGGCACTCCAGGTAGGGAACGCGGACGCGGGCCAGCGGCTCGACGTGTGGCTCGCTCGCGAGTTCCGCTTGTCGCGCGGCTACGTGCGCCGGCTGCTGGCGCGCGAGCGGGTACGCGTGAACGGGCTGCCCGCAGTCAAGGGAACCGTGCTGCGCGCGGACGACCGCGTGGACGTCGACGCCTTCCGGCACCCCGACGAGGGTCCCATCGCGCGCGCGGAGTTCGACCTGGACGTCCTGTCGCGCGCCGGGGGTCTGATCGCGATCGACAAGCCCGCGGGCCGCGCGACCCAGCCGCTCGACTACGAGGAGACCGGGACCGTGCTGAACGCGGTCCTCGACCGGTTCCCCGAAGTGCGCGGCGTCGGCGAGGGCGGGCTGATGTCGGGCGTCGTACACCGGCTGGACCGCGAGACCTCGGGGGTGCTGGTCTTCGCCGAGACGGAGGCGGCGTGGGAGATGGCACGCGCCGAGTTCGACGCGCGCCGGGTCGACAAGCTCTACCGCGCGCTCGTGCACGGCACCTTCGAGGGCGAGCGCACCGTCACGCTGAGGCTCGATCACCGCGGACCGCGCATGCGGGTGGTCGAGCGCGGAGGCCGCGAGGCGGTGACGCGGCTGCGGGCCCTCGAGGCGCGGAGCGGGTCGACGCTGGTCGAGGCGCGGCCGACCACGGGACTGATGCACCAGATCCGCGCCACGCTCGCAGAACTCGGACACCCGGTCGTCGGCGACGCCAGCTACGGGTCGAAGACCCGCTGCTCGCGCCACTGGCTGCACGCGGAGCGGATTCGCATCGGCGGCTTCGAGGCCGTCTCGGAGCCGCCGCCCCGCTTGCGCCGGGGTCAGGGAGCGTGAGCCCCGCGATCCGGCGCCAAGACGCCTAGGACTGCTCGCGGCGCGAACGGAGCAGCGCGTAGAGCAGCCACAGAACCGCCCACAGCCCAAGGCCGGCCGTGGCTGGCGCGAGGACGTGCGCGAAGACGATGTGGAAGATGCTCTCCGACCCACAGCTCATGGTCACCGGGAGCGCGCCGAAGGCGACGAGTCCCAGGGTGCCGAAGCCGACCGTGAGCCACGGCCGGTGCGGGAAGCCGCGCGCCGCGAACAGCGTGAGCAGGGCGGCGGCCGGGATCGCGACCAGGCTCGAGCGGCCCAGGCAGACCAGCGACAGCGCGGACCAGAACGACCCCGCGGGCTCGCCGGCCGAGATGCGGGCCAGGAAGAGAGCGCTCCCGAGCAGGGTCAGCATGGCGCCGGCGACCATCGCCGCGACCCCACCGCGGATCAGCGGATCGTTGCCCGGAACCGTGGAGCCGAGCGCGGCGGCGGCTCCGCCCGCCGCGAACGAGAGCAGCCCCGCGATGGCCACCCAATAGCGCGGCTCGGGATTCAAGCCTCGGAACGTCTCGTTGAGTCCCCAGGTCACCAGCGCGATCGCGGCGGTGGCCAGGGCCAGCGCGGCGGCGAGCGCCGCGACGCGGTGGAGCGGCGGGACGCGTCGGACCGGCTGGAGCCCGCGGCTCAGCTCGCGGATCAGCGAATCGGTCGAGCGGCTCATGGCTTCTCGTCCGCCAGCGCCACGCGCAGCGCCTTGTAGCCGCGGTGCGCGCGCACCTTGAGCGCGCCGGGGCTCACCCCCGCGCGCTCCGCCGCCTCGGCCACGCTGAGCTGGTGCACGTGCATCAGCTCGACCGCCTGGCGCTGCGCCGGCGGCAGTCCGTCGAGGGCGGCCCGCAACGCCGGAGAGAGGGCGAGCTGGGGCTGCTGCTCGACCGAGGGCTCGTCGATTCCCTCGAGCTCGTCGATCGGCAGCTCGCGCCGCAGGCGCGTCGAGCGCGCACGCAGCGAGTCGGTGACCGCGTTGCGCGCGATCGTCCAGAGCCAGGGACCGAACGGACGTTCGGGCCGGTAGCTGTGGCGCGCGCGGTGGATGGAGAGCAATACGTTCTGCACGACGTCGTCGACACTGGCGGGATCTCCGAGCCGGCTCATGGCGAAGGCCCGCAGGGGGATCAGCAGCTCGCGGAGAAGCTGCTCGTACGCCGGGGCGTCGCCGTCCTGGCCGGCAGCCATCAGCTCCGACCAGCGACCCTCCCGGGCCCGCCGTTCGTCTCGTTCCTCCGACATCTACGCTCCGGAGGCCCCTTCGGTAACGCGGTGGGTAACGCGGTGGGCAGCGCGGTGGGCAGCGCGGTGGGCAGGACGATCGGGGCCGGATGCGGCAATTCTAGCCGCTCGGACGGCTCGACGCGCTGGGCCCAAACGAATCGAGCGCCGGTGGGGTCGTCCCCTCCGGCGCCCGGTCGATCGGATTCTCCGTCGACTCTATACGTCGGCGGCGCGCAGGGTCTTGCGCTTGTTGCCCGTGCACCGGGCCTCGGCCTTCTTGATCAGGTCGCGGACCTCGCCCTCGAGCGCGCCGTAGAACTCTGCACCAACGTTGCACTTCTTGACGGCCGCCTTGACGCGCGACTTCGAGATGATCATCGGGTCGCCGGCCTTCTTCGCCTTCTTCCTCGCTGCCATGTGGACTCCTCCTCCCCATTCAGCGCGCTCGCTGAAGGTCAGAACGCGCAGTTCGTCAGATAACATGCACGGAACCGAGCGCAAGGGCGCGAGGCCATTTCCCCGGAGTTGCGATGCCGACCCCCAGCCGCCGAGCTTCGATCCAGACAACGCGGGGGGTGTGGCTCGTCCTCCTGTCGGTGGCCCTCGTCACAGCGGGCTTCGCCTCGACCCTCGCACCCGAAGCCCGGGCCGAGCCGGACGGCCACTTCCAGGAGCGAAAGTCGGCGCACTTCCGTCTGTACCAGGACGTGGACATCGAGAAGTACTCGGGCCCCCACGGCTGGCGCCGTTTCGAGCTGCAGCTTCTCGACATCCTCGAGCGCGCCTACGACCGGGTCGGAAACCTCCTCGGGATCTGGCCGGGTCACCACGTTCGCGTGTCGGTCTACGACCCGGGGGTCTTCGACGCCAAGTACCAGGGCTACTTCGGATTCCGGGCGGTCGGGTTCTTCGACGGGGCCATCCACGTGCGCGGCGCGACCCGGGTCGACGCCGCCCTCGCGGGGACGCTCAACCACGAGTACACCCACGCGGCGATCCAGGCCGAGGTCGGCCCCGGGCTCTTCCCGGCCTGGCTCAACGAGGGGCTGGCCGAGTACGTCGAGGCGCAGGCCATGGGCCGGCGGCTCGGCCCGGGGCAGTACCGTGTGCTGACCGAAGCCTCGCGCCAGGGGACCTGGCTGCCTCTCGAGTCGCTGGCCGGCCCGAGCTTCGCGCACCTCTCCGGGGACAGCGCCTCGCTCGCCTACCTGGAGTCGCACGGCATGATCGAGTACCTGGCCCGGCGCCACGGCGAGCAGAAGCTGCGCTGGCTCTGCCAGGAACTCGCGCGCACGCGGAACCTCGACCGGGCACTCGACCGGACCTACCACCGCTCGCTGGCCGAGCTCGAGTCCGAGCTGCGGGCGGAGCTGCGGTGAGCGCGCGGACCCCCGAGCGCCGGGTCTTCGTCGCCCGCGCCGAGGTGCCGCGCCTCCTGCGCGGGGTGGTGGCCGGCGACGGCGTCGCGCTGCGGCGGATCCTGGGAGCGCGCCGGGGTGGACGCTACGGCGCGCTGCTGGCACTGGCGGCGACGCTGCTCGCCGTCCCGCTGGGCTCCCTCGCCGTCCCGCTCGCATGCCATGCGCTGCTCTCGGTGGCGGGGCACTTCGTCGGGCGCGCACCGCGCCTCGCTCCCTGGCAGTACCAGCGCGTCTCACTCTGGGCGCTGGCGCTCCCGCTTCTCTGCGCCGCGCCCTTTCGCTGGCTCGGGGCCGGCTGGCTCGGGGCCGGAGACCTGCCTGCGGTGGTCGCGGTCGGGGTGGCGCACGGACTGCTGTGGCGCGGACTGCGGCGCGGACTCGATGCCGCTCCGCCGGAGCCCAGGCCTTCCCCGGGCGGGACGCGGTCTACCGGCTAGTCGCGCGGACTGGCCGGAGGCTGCGTGCGCGAGAGGTCGGCGAGCCCGCCGCGGTAGTTGTAGCCGCGGTTGGTCAGGCTCACGACGTGCCGGCGTGCGCGCTTCGGCAGCCGGATCTCGAGCGGTTGCGGGGCCGGGCACGCCGCCGCCCGGACCACGGGCGCGGTGGCCGGGGTCCCGAGGCCCTGGGCCGGTGTCATGCCGAACTGCTCGTGTCCGCCCACCACGCTGCTCGCATGCGAGCGATAGGCGACTCCACCGCTGCCGAGCACCAGCGAAGCCACGACCAGGAGCATTCCGAACCACTGCATGTAGAGACCTCCCGACCCGGACATCGGCGTCATCCGGTCCCGACTTGAGCGGGACGCGACACGGGCAGGCGTGCGCGCCGACTGCGCGGGCGCTGCCGCGCGCTTTCCGGCTAGCATCCGCGGAGTGATGAGCCAGCAGCCCCCGGAGATCCGCGGCGAAGTCCCCGGCAAGTCCTCGCAGGCCCTGCTCGAGCGCCTGCACCACGTCGAGTGCCCCGAGGTCAGCGCGATGCCGGGGGCGATCTTCTGGGAGCGGGCGAACGGCTCCAACGTCTGGGACGCCGACGGCAACCGCTACGTCGACCTGCTCGCCGGATTCGGGGTGGCCGCGATCGGCCATGCCCACCCCGAGGCCACCCGCGCGCTGCAGGAGCAGGCCGCGGTGCTCCCGCACGCGCTCTCCGACGTCCACCCGGCGACGGTGCGCGTGGCTCTGCTGGAGTCGCTCACGAGGCGGCTGCCGGCCGACCTGGGCATGCCGATCCTGTCGGCCTCGGGATCGGACGCGGTCGAGTCCGCGCTCAAGACCGCCCTCGTCGTGACGGGACGCGCACACGTGGTGGCGTTCGAGGATGCGTACCACGGGCTGGGACTCGGAGCCCTCGACGCGACGCACGCTGCGCTGTTCCGCGAGCCCTTCGCCGAGCGGCTGCCCGGGCGCACCACCTTCGTGCGCTTCGGAGACGCCGACGCCGTGCGGCGTGCCGTCCGCGCCGACGCGGCGGGCGCGATCCTGGTCGAGCCGGTCCAGGGGCGAGGCGGCGCGCACCCCGCGCCCGCCGGGTTCCTGTCCGACCTGCGCGCGATCGCCGACGACGAGGACGCGCTGCTGATCGCCGACGAGGTCTACACCGGACTGGGACGCACCGGACGCTGGCTGGCGTGCGAGCACGACGGCGTGGTTCCCGACCTGGTGACGGTCGGCAAGGCGCTCGGCGGCGGCTTTCCGATCTCGGCCTGCGCCGGTCGCCCCGGCGTGATGAAGGGCTGGGGAGAGCGCGGCGAGGAGGCGCGGCACACCAGCACGCACCTCGGGAACCCGCTCGGCTGCGCCGTGGCGTGCGCGGTGCTCGACGTGCTCGCGCGCGACGACCTGCCCGGCCGCGCCGCCGAGGTCGGAGAGCGCTGGCTCGCGAACCTTCGCTCCGCCCTGGCGCCACTGCCCGGCGTCGTCGACGTGCGCGGCCGCGGGCTCATGCTGGGCATCGAACTAGACACCGCCGCGCGCGCCGCGCGCGTCGTCGAAGACGCGCTGGCGTCGGGTTGGATCCTGATCCAGGAGGGTCCGGACGGGCGGGTGCTGTCGCTGACGCCGCCGCTCAACGTGGCGGAGAGCCTGCTCGAGGGCGCGACCGCGCGCCTCGCGGAGCTGCTGTCCGCGTGAGCGCGGCGCGCGAGAGCCGGAAGGACCTGGACGACCAGGTCCTGGCCTGGATCGCCGATGGCGTGGACGCGCCCGCCGACGAAGCGCGCTTCGACGCGCTGGCCCGCGCCCTCTTCCTGCACCAGTTCGAGTACAACGAGCCGTACCGAAGGCTCTGCACGGCCTTCGGACGCGCGCCGGAAGGCGTCGGACACTGGTCGGAGATCCCGTCGGTGCCGACGGGCGCGTTCAAGGAGGCGCGGCTCGCGGCGTTCCCCGAGGCGGAGACCGTGCGCGTGTTCCGGACCAGCGGAAGCACCACCGAACGCCGCGGCGAGCTGCACCTGGACACACTGGCACTGTACGACGCGTCTCTCCGCGCGACGTTCCGCGCCTGGGTCTGTCCCGATCCCGAGCCCGTGCGAATCCTGGTGATGGCGACGCCGCTGCGGGACGCGCCCGACTCGTCGCTGTCGTACATGTTCGACGCGGCGGTCCGCGACCTGGGCTCCGACGACAGCGCCATGCTCTTCGGCCACGGCGGTCTCGACATGGCGATCGCGATGACGGCGCTGCAGCGCGCGCGCACGCCGGTGGCGATCTGCGGCACCGCGTTCGCCTTCGTGCACCTGATCGACGGCATGCGCGCCGTCGGCCTGAAGCTCGCGCTCCCCGACGGCAGCCGCGTGATGGAGACCGGCGGCTTCAAGGGACGGTCGCGCGAGCTCTCGCGCGAAGAGCTGCACGGGGGGATCAGCGAGGCGCTCGGTGTCCCCCCCGACGCCATCCTCAACCAGTACGGCATGTGCGAGCTCGGCAGCCAGTTCTACGAGCCGACGCTGCGCACGGGCGTCGTCACGACGCGCAAGCGGATCCCTCCCTGGGTACGCACGCGCGTCGTGGACCCCGAACACCTGCGCGACGTCCCCGAAGGCGAGCCCGGACTGCTGGTCCACTACGACCTGGCGAACACCGGATCGGTCCTCGCGGTACAGACCGCGGACGAAGGCACGCTAACGGCGGAAGGCCTGGAGGTGCGCGGACGCATCGCCGGCGCCGAGGCGCGCGGCTGCTCGATCGCGGCCGACGCGCTGCTGGGGGGAGGGTGAGCGACCCGGCGGCGCTACGCGAGGCCGCCTGCGTCCTGCCGGCGGAGCGGGTGATCGCCGCGCTCGAGGGCACCTTTGCGGCCTGGCGCGCTCCCGGCTCGGCGTGGCGCGATGCGCTGGCCCGCGCGTGTCCGGTCTGGTCGCGCGCCGCGATCGAACGGGGCGTCTGCGACGGACTCGACGGCTGGACTGCGGACGTCCTGCGCGCACTGCGCCGCCGCGAACTCGAGAACGCGCGGGCACCCGCGCTCGCCGCCGTCTGGCTGGCCGGGACCGTGCCGACCGGCACCTTTTCCGCGCTCGCCCTTCCGCTGCTGGCGGGCTGCGCCGTGCAGGCGAAGCCCGCGTCGTCCGATCCGGAGACTCCCCGGCTCTTCGCCGCCTCGCTGCGGGAGTGCGATGCGGGCGTGGCGGACGCGCTGGCGCTGGACGCGGACGACTCCGCGCTCGACGAGGCCGACGCGGTCGTCGCGTACGGCAGCGACGAGACGGTTCGGATCCTGCGCGGGCGCGCGGGAGCGCGCCCGTTCGTCGGCTACGGACACAAGCTCTCGGCCGCCGCGGTCGGACGCGACGCGGACCTGGCCGGCGCGGCGGAACGCGCCGCACTCGACGTCTGTCTCTGGGACGGTCGCGGCTGCCTGTCGCCCGCCTGGATCTTCGTCGACGACCCCGATGGAGAACGCACCGGGGCGTTCGGCGAGGCGCTCTCGACCGCGCTCGAGCGCCTGCGCACCGACATCCCACGCGGGGCGCTGCAGGCCGGCGAGGCCGTCGCGCTGCGCGAGCGGCGTGCGAGAGAGGCGTTGCGCAGCCCCGCGTGCTGGTTCCCGTCCGGCGAGGGCTCCAGCGACTGGGGTGTCTTCGTCGCCGGCGGGGAAGCGGCCGCTCCGGGCACGCTGCGCAACGTCCCCCTCGTGTCCGTCGAGGGGATCGACGGACTCGCCGCGCGCTGCACCTCGCTGGCACCTGGTCTATCTTCGCTGGGTCACGAGGGCTTCGGCGGGGAGCGGCGACTGCTCGAGGTCGCGCGCGCTGGCGGCGGCTCGCGGGTCTGCGCACTCGGCCGCATGCAGCTTCCACCGATCGACTGGCCCCACGACGGCATGGGCGCGCTCCAGCCCGTCGTCCCGCAGACGTGACCAGAGGAGACGCCACCTGCCCGGGGAGAACCGGATGAGTGAACCGAGCCAGGCCGCCGCGCAGCTGACCCACGTCGCGGTGCGCACCCACGACATCGACGCGTCGATCGCCTTCTACCAGAAGTACGCCGGACTCCACCTGGTGCACGAGCGCGAGGACGACGGCATCCGCGTGGTCTGGCTGTCGCACGAGAAGCAGGAGCCCGAGCTGGCGATCGTGCTGCTCAGCATGCCGCACGAGCGCGTGCTCGAGCCTCCTCCATGCGATCACCTGGGCTTCGCCGTCGAGTCGCGCGAGGCCGTCGACCGCATCGCGGACCTGGCACGCGAGGACGGCGTGCTCAAGCTCGCGCCTCTCCATGCGGGCGAGGTCGCGGGCTACCTGACGATGGTGCGCGACCCGTCGGGCAATACGTGCGAGTTCTCGCACGGCCAGGCACTCGGCGCGCGCGCGGGTTTGGCCTGACGGCTACGCCAGGACGGGGAAGAGCGACGCGTGCGCGAGCGCGCTCCAGCCCGCCTGGTACACGCCCATGAGCCACGGGTTCGGCGCCACGCGCGACGCCCGGTAGCCGATCGCCTCGAAGAGCGCGAAGAAGACCACGAACCCGCCGAGCGCCAGGAACAACTCGAACGGCAGCAGTTGCAGGATCGTGGCCAGCGCCATCACGCCCAGGATGACGATGCGTCCGGCGATGGGCACCCACGGCCGCGCGCCGCGCAGCAGCAGCTCGAATGCGGCGAAGAAGGGCAGCATGAGCGCGAACGGCACGAACGCGTGCAGCGCGCGCTGCGGCGTCAGCCAACGCCAGGCGTAGGGCTCGAGGAACGTCCCCATCATCAAGTAGGTCGCGAGCAGCAGGACGCCCGCACAGGTCCACATCCGCGAGTCGCGCAGGCCGGGCCGGAGCGCGCCGCCGTGCGCCAGCACCAGCAGCAACAGCACTCCGCAGAGCGCCTGGTAGCCCGAGACGGGGGCCGACACGGCGAGAGGCAGGAAGCCGAAGGGGCCGCCGGGCGAGCCCGCGTCGACGCCCGCGAGCAGCACCGCGCCCGCGGTCATTGCTCCGGCCAGTGTGCCGAGCGCACCCAGCGACGACGTGGTCACGGGATTCTCGACCCGCGGAACGAACGGCGCGAGCAGACCGACCAGTCCCCAGAGCAGGACCAGCGCGGAGACGAGACCGAGCCCCGTCCAACCGAAGCGGCCGTCGCCCGTGGCGCCGCTCGCGTCGACGCCCGGTCCGAGCGTCTGCCCGAGCCAGTCGACGACTCGCTGCGCCATGTCCGCGGAGTAGAGGATGGTCAGGTGGTCGACGCCGTCCACCTCGCTGGCGCGCACCGCCGAGCCGCGTGCGAACTCGCCGTAGGTGCGGTCGAGGACGACGCGCTGGAGTCCCGCCAGCGACGCGGCCGCCTCGCGCGCGCCGTCGCGGAGCATCTTCGGGTCTCCCGACGCCCAGACCAGCAGCACGTTCGGCGGTGGATAGGGTCCACCTGGCGGGGCGCCGCCCGCGATGGCGATCACGGCGTCGACCGCGGGGTCGCGGCTCGCCCACTCGAGCGCGGTGAACGCGCCCATCGAGTGGCCCGCCACCGCGGTGCGCTCGGGATCGAAGCCGGGCTGCGAACGTGCAAAGCGAACGGCCGCCGCCAGGTCCTGGTGGATTCCCTCGAAGTCGAAGCCGCCGGTCGAGAACGGCCGCGGGTTGCGGTCGTGTCCGCGGAACGCCAGCACGACCGAGGCGTAGCCCGCCCGGGCCAGGCGCCGCGCGAGTGAACTCATCATCGACGTGTTGCCCATGTAACCGTGCGCCAGCACGACGACGGGAACGGGCTCGCCGGTGCGCGGCGGACCCGGGACCGGCCGCGCGGGACCGGGCTCGTACACGATCGCGGGAACTCCGCCCGGCATCTCGACCGCGTAGTGATGCACCGCACGCGTCGCCGATCCGAGACCCAGCAACGAGACCGCGAGCAGGAGCGCGGCCGCTCCGTAGACGAGCCGTCCGGTCACGGGCGCATGCTAGCATCTGCGCATGCCCTGGGCCGAGATCGACACGCCGGCACTGCTGCTCGACCTCGACCGCGTCGAGCGGAACATCGCGACGATGGCCGCCTTCTTCGCCGGACAGCGCGCGAACCTGCGACCGCACTTCAAGACGCCGAAGTGTCCGCAGGTCGCGAAGCTCCAGCTGGAAGCGGGTGCGATCGGCATCACCTGCGCGAAGATCGGCGAGGCCGAGGAGATCGCGAAGGCCGGACTCGACGCGTCGGTGCTGATCGCGAACCAGATCGTCGGCGCGCCGAAGCTGGCACGCCTGGTCGAGCTGGCCGGACGGCTTCCCGAGCTGATCGTCGCGGTCGACTCCGCCGAGCAGGTCCACGCCCTGGACGAGGCGGTCGCGCAGAGCGGCGCACGGATCGGCGCGCTCGTCGAGGCCGACACCGGGATGCACCGCTGCGGGACGGACGCGCCAGAGGAGACGGTCGAACTCGCACGCGCCTTGGAGCGGAGCCGCGTCGAGTACCGCGGGCTGATGGGCTACGAAGGGCACGCCGTGCTGATTCCCGACGCGGAGAAGCGCGCCGCCCTGGCCGGCCAGGCGGTCGCCACGCTGCAGGCGCACCGGCAGGCGCTCGTCGACGCGGGGCTCGAGCCCGGCATCGTGAGTGCGGGCGGCACGGGCACACACGACATCAGCGGCGTCGCGCCGGGCATCACCGAGATCCAGGCCGGAAGCTACGTCTTCATGGACGGCGCCTACTCCCGCGTACGAGACGAGTTCGAGCCCGCGCTGACGATCCTGACTACGGTCCTGCGCCGCCGCGGGCAGCTCCTGATCACCGACTGCGGCTCCAAGGCACTGTCGCGGGACTTCGGAATGCCGACGGGCGCGGATCTTCCCCTGGCGGTAGTCGGGTTGTCGGAAGAGCACGGGCACGTGCAGATCGACGAGGGCGAAGAGCTGGACCTGGCGCCGGGCGACAAGATCCGCCTGCTGCCCTCGCACGGCGACACCACGATCAACCTCCACGACACCTACCACGTGATGCGCGGAGACCGGCTCGAGACCACCTGGCCGATCTCGGCGCGCGGCAAGTTCCGCTAGGGCCTCGCTGGAGCCGTTCACGCCATGGGACCTGTCGCGATCACCGGTGCGAACAGCGCGGTCGGCCGGGCGATGTTGCAGCTGGCCTCCGGCGGCGCAGACGCGCTGGCCGGTGAGATCGTCGCGTGCGTCCGGTCCGAACGCGCGGAGAGCCAACTCCCGGCCCTGGGACCCGCGACGCGGGTCGCGCGCGTGGACTACGACGACGCCGACAGCCTGGTCAGCGCCTTCCGGGGAGTCGAGAACGGGGGAGTCGAGAGCGTCGTGCACCTGCCCGGCGTCCTCGTCGAGTCGCCCGGCTCGACCTACGAACGCGCCAACGTCGCGACGACCCGCGCGGTCGTCGACGCGGCGCGCACCGCGGGCGTGCGCAAGCTGGTGCTGGTGAGCGCACTCGGCGCGGACCCGGGCTCGGCGAACCGCTACTACCGCACCAAGGGCGAGGCCGAGTCGCTGGTCCGCGACGCGGGTCTCGCCTGGACGATCCTGCGCGCGCCACTCGTGCTCGGACCGGGAACCGAGGGGGCCGCCGCGCTTCGCCGCAATGCGAGCGGCTCCAGCGTGGCACTCCCCGGCGGAGGCCGGCAGCGGCAGCAGCCGCTCGACGTGGCCGACCTGGCGCGCGCGGCGTTCCGCGCCGCCGAGCCGGGGCTCGCCGATTCCACCGTGCTCGACGTGGCGGGCCGCGACGGACTCAGCGACGCGGACCTGGTGCGCCGTGCGGCACGCGAGCTGGGGCACGAAGTGCGCGTGCGGTCGGCCCCACTCGTCATGCTGCGCCTGCTGCTGCGGCTGCGCGGAGCGGTCGGTGCGTCCGGCTTCTCGGCCGACGCGCTCGACGTGATTACGACCGACACCGACGTCGACCCGAAGCCCGCCTGCGACGCGCTCGGTCTCGATCTCACACCGCTCGACGACATGCTGCGCCGGAGCCTGGAAGCATCGTGAGGCGAGCGCGCGCCATCGCGTTCCGCCTGCTCCCCTGGGCGATCACGTTCGCCTGCTTCTGGTACCTGTACGGGCGCGTCGGTGCCGCGGCCGCGCGCGCCGGCGCGACGCCGGCCACCTACCTGGTCGGGATCCTGCAGGACGTCAACTGGGTGCTGTGGATCGGGATGATGATCCCGTACTCGCTCTTCTTCTTCGCCATCGACACGCTCGTCGTGTGGCGCGTAGTCAGCTGGTTCAACGCTCCCGTTCGCTACCTGGACATCCTGCCGATCCGCGGCAGCGCCTACATCCTGTCGATCATCAACGAGCAGATCGGCAAGGGAGCGATGGCGCTCTACTTGAACCGGCGAGACGACGTTCCCGGCTGGGAGGTCGGCTCGTCGATGCTCTTCATCATGTTCTGCGAGTTCTACTACCTGCTGGCCTGGGCGACGCTCGGCGTCGCCATGCGCTGGGACAGTCTGCCCGCGGTCTTTCACTGGATCCCCGTGTTGGCGCTCGCCGCCGCCGCGTTCCTGGCGTTGTGGGTGCTCTACTTCCAGGGCCGCATCCTGCCCGGGGTCGCGCTGCGCGACCGGCCTATCCTGCTGGCGTTCCGGCGCGCGAACCTGCGGAAGTACGGGACGATCGTGCTGCTGCGTTCTCCGGCGCTGCTCGCCGCCGTCGTGATCTACACGCTGGCGCTTGGGCTCTTCGGGGTAGACGTCGAGTTCGGCGAGATGCTGGGCTACCTGCCCGTGATCTTCTTCGGTGCGGCCACGCCGGGCCCGATGCGCTCGGTCGCGATCGTGCTCTGGGTGGAGCTGTTTCCGGGACGCGAAGCCGAGATGACGGCGTTCGGCTTCGTCATGCACAACTTCTTCATCTTCTTCAACGCGGCCATCGGCCTGCTCTTCCTCAGGCGCGCGACGCGGGAACTGCTGGACTCCGCCTGAGAGCGAGCAAGCGGTCGGCGATCGAGAGCAGGGTGCTCGCCGCCAGCGCCCAACCGAGCCACAGCACGGGCTGCGCGAGCGCGCCGCCGAGCAGCGCGCGTGAGCCCACGTCGGCGCAGAGCGGCACGAAGTAGAAGATCCCGTTCCAACGCCCCAGCGTGCTCATGCGCAGCTGCCGTTGCCGCCCGAGCCAGTACGAATCCACCACGTACTGCGCGAAGGCCAGACAGATCAGCACGGGCAGCAGCCAGGGGGCCGCGCCTCGCGCCGCCATGGCGAAGAGCCCCGCCGTGACGAACAAGAAGTCGGTCCCGTGGTCGAACGCGCGTCCCCAGGCGCTCTCGCCGCGTCCGTTGCGCAGCGCCGCGCGGCGCGCCGCCGGCCCGTCGAGCAGGTCGGTGGCGATGGCGAGGACGAGCGATCCTGCCGCGAGCCAGCGCGCGGCGGCATCGTCGCGCAGCATGAGGAGCGCGAACGGAGCCACCAGTACGAGGCGCGTGCCGGTGAGCAGGTGCGCGATCACGAAGCGAAGCGGGTCACGCGGTCGAGCAGCGCGTCCGCCCCCAGTCTTCCGAGCAGCTCTTCGAGCGGCTCGCGACGCGCGCCGCGGTACTGCAGCTCGCGGAGCTTCACGTCGACGGGCAGGTCGCGCTGCAGCTCGACCAGGCGCTGCGACAGCTCGAGCTGCTCGGTCCCCGCCGCCAGGCAGTCGAACGCGCGCCGCTTCCCGCGCAGCTCCAGCTCCTTCCAGTCTTCGAAGTCGCTCGGAATGTCCGCGAGCGACCCGAAGTGGTTCAGCAGCGCGGCACCCGTCTTTGCGCCGATGCCGGCCACGCCCGGCACGTTGTCGACGGCGTCGCCGACCAACGCCAGGAACTCGCTGATCCGCTCCGGGGGCACGCCCATGCGTTCGCGCAGCTCGTCGGGTCCCTGGCTCTCCTGCTTCTTCAGGTCGTAGAGCCTGACCCGGTCCGAGACCAGGGCGCCGAGGTCCTTGTCGGCGGTCACGATCACGACGTCGGCCCCCTTGGCCAGGAGCTTGCGCGTCATGGTGGCGATGACGTCGTCGGCCTCGAAGCGTTCGAGCGAGTAGACCGGAAGGCCGAGCGCCCGCGTGACCTCGGCGCAGAGGCCGAACTGCGGCTCCAGGTCGTCCGGTGCCTCGGTGCGGCCCGCCTTGTACTCCGACCAAAGCTCGTTGCGGAAGCTCGTCATGGCGTGGTCCCAGGCCACGCCCACGTGCGTCGGTTGCTCCTCGCGCACGAACTTGATCAGCGTAGACGCGTACCCGCGGAATGCCCCGACCGGCGTGCCATCGGGCGCGCGCAGGTCGGGCATGCTGTAGTAGGCGCGGAAGATCTGGTAGTGCCCGTCGATCAGCCAGACCTTCGGGCGACGGCTCATGCGCCGCGCTGGAGTTGCCGCGCGATCGTCTGCAGCTGCATGTGGCTCGTGCCCTCGTAGATCTTGCCGATCTTCGCGTCGCGGAAGCGCTTCTCGACGGGGTACTCGCGCGTGTAGCCGACCCCACCGTGGATCTCGATGGCCAGCGAGGTCACCCGCTCGGCCACCTGCGACGCGAAGAGCTTGGTCATCGCCGCCTCGGTGAGGAACGGCCGCTTCGCGTCCTTGAGCCGCGCCGCGTTGTACACCAGCAGCCGCGCGGCCTCGATCTCGGTCGCCATCTGCGCCAACTCGAACTGCACCGACTGGAACTGGCCGATCGGCTGGCCGAACTGCTGGCGCTCGGCCGAATAGGCCAGGCAGTCGTCGAGCGCGCCCTGTGCAATCCCGACCATCTGCGCGCCGATTCCGATGCGACCCTCGTTCAACGTCTCGATCGCGATCTTGTAGCCCTGTCCGATCTCGCCGACGACGTTCCCGCGCGGCACGCGCACGGACTCCAGAATCAGCTCGCAGGTCGAGCTGGCGCGGATGCCGAGCTTGTCCTCCTTCTTGCCGATCTCGAAGCCCGGAGTTCCGCGCTCGACGAGGAAGCTCGTGATGCCGCGGTACCCCGCGTCGGGGTCCGCGTTCGCCATGACCAGGAAGAGCTCGGCCTCGGCCGCGTTGGTGATCCAGAGCTTGCGGCCCGTCAGGACGAAGTCGTCGCCGTCGGCGACGGCCCGGCAGCGCAACGCGAAGGCGTCGCTGCCCGACCCGGCTTCGGAGAGCGCGTACGAGGTGACCGCTCCCCCTGCCATGCGGCGCAGAACGGTCTCGCGCAGGGGATCCGTCGTGTAGTTCAGGATCGCGTTCGCCACCAGCGTGTTCTGCACGTCGACCAGCACTCCGACGGCGGCGTCGGCACGCGACACCTCCTCGACGGCGAGCACCGACAGGAAGAAGCTGCCGCCGGAGCCGCCGAGGTCCTCGGGCGTCTCGATCGACATGACGCCGAGCTCGAAGAGCATCGGCAGGATCTCCGGGTCGTAGTGACCCTGCGCGTCCATCTTCGCCGCGCGCGGCACGAGCTCACGGTCGCAGAACTCGCGGATCGTCGCGCGGAAGATCTCCTCTTCCTCGCTGAGTACGGTGAGCGGAGTCAAGCCAGGCGTCTCCGCAGCTCTTCCACGACGTCCCCCAAGGGGACCTCCTCCTTCTCGCCGCTCCTGTCCCCCCGCGTCACGAACTCGACGTTCCCGTTCACGAGCGCGCGGGGCCCCGGGACGATCCGGAACGGCACGCCGATCAGGTCCGCGTCCTTGAACTTGACCCCGGGCCGCTCGTCGCGGTCGTCGAGCAGGACCTCGAAGCCGGCCTCGCGGAGCTCGGCGTACAGCTTCTCGGCAGCGTCGCGCTGCACCTCGTCCTTCATCTTGACCGGAGAGACCACCACGTCGAAGGGCGCGATCGACTTCGGCCAGACGATGCCGTCGTCGTCGTGGTGCGCCTCGATCGCCGCCGCCATGATGCGGTCGATGCCGATGCCGTAGCTGCCCATGACGAGCGGCGTCTCCTTGCCCTCGGCGGTCAGCACGCGCGCGCGCATCGGCTCGCTGTAGCGCACCCCCAGCTTGAAGATGTGCCCGATCTCGATCGTCTTCTTCAACGCGATGGGCTCGCCGCAATTCGAGCAGCCCTCGCCCTCGACGACGCTGCGCACGTCGACCCACTTGACCTGCGGCAGGTCGCGCTCGACGTCGACGTGACGCAGGTGGAAACCGTCCTCGTTCGCGCCCGTGACCATGCCGCGGCGCCCTCGCAGCGACTCGTCGGCGTACACCTCGATCTCCTCGACGCCGACGGCTCCGAGGCTGCCGGCTTGCGCGCCGAGCACCTTCTCGATCTCCTCGGGGCGAGCGGGACGCTGGTCGGTGGTGCCGAGCGCATCGGCCTGCTTCACGTCGTTCAACTCGTAGTCGCCGCGGAGCAGGAAGAGGACAGGCTGGCCGTCGACGACCTGGACCAAGGTCTTGATCTGGCGGGTCGCCGGTGCAAAGTCGAAGGCCTGCGCAAGCTCCTCGATCGTGCGCTGGTCGGGCGTCGCGAACTTCTCCGGCGCGGGACAGGAGTCGGGGTCGTCGGCCTCGCCGCACCCACCGTGTCGGGACGTCGCCTTCTCCAGGTTCGCGGCGTAGCCGCAGCCATCGCAGGTGACGATCCAGTCCTCGCCCGCATCGCAGACCGCCATGAACTCGACCGACTCGCTGCCGCCCATGGTCCCCGACGACGCCTCGACCGGGATCGGCTCGAGCCCGCAGCGCTCGTACACTCGCCGGTAAGCGTCGTGGTGCTTCTGGAACGACTCCGCGAGGCCCGCCTCGTCCAGGTCGAAGGAGTACGAGTCCTTCATCAGGAACTGCCGGCCCCGCAGCACACCGGACTTCGGCCGCGGCTCGTCGCGGAACTTCGGCTGGATCTGGTACCAGATCTGCGGCAGCAGGCGGTAGCTAGCCAGGTCGTCGCGGGCGATGCTGGTGAAGACCTCTTCGGCCGTCATCGCCAGGGCCATGTCGGCGCCGCGGCGGTCCTGGAGCCGGAAGAGCGTGGCGTCGACCTGGTCCCAGCGGCCGCTCTCCTTCCAGATCTCGGCCGGGTGGAGCGCCGGCAGCCGAAGCTCCTGGCCGCCGATCGCCGTCATCTCCTCTCGCACGATCGCCTCGATCCGCGCCATGACGCGCGTCGCCAGAGGCAGGTAGGAGTAGAGCCCGGCCCCGAGCTGCCGGATCAGGCCGGCGCGGACCATCAGGATGTGGCTCGCCGCCTCGGCCCCGGCGGGGTCGTCTCGCAACGTGGGAAGGAAGGACTGGGACCAGCGCATGGGCGCGTGAGTCTAAGGTTCCGCGCGGGATCAGTCCCGTCCCGGCCCCGACACGGGCCCGCACCGAACGACGGGCGAGGAAGGCGAGGCGGGTCGCCTCGCCGTGGGATCGTCCCCCCAGAATGGGCGCCGACTGGCCGGTTCCGGGCAGCGCGTTAGAATGCTCGGCTGGGTCAGGGCCGGGGCCCCCTCAGCCTTCCACGCCCCCTTCGGGCGGCTTCCCCGAGTCAGTCGACCGGGTCGAAACTGCCGCTTGGGATTCGTGAACTTCTATGGCTGACCATTCGCTGATCGAGTCGCCCGAAGAACTCGAGGTGCTGGCGAGGCGCCTGAGCCGCGAGAAGGTGATCGCTGTCGATACCGAAGCCGACAGCTTCTACCACTATCACGAAAAGCTCTGCCTGGTGCAGATCGGCTACCGCGGCGGGATCGCGCTGGTCGACCCGCTGCTGCTTCCGCCGAAGGGGCTGCAGCCGCTGGCGCCGATCTTCGCCGACCCGAACGTGCGCAAGATCCTGCACGCGGCGGAGTACGACCTGTACGTGCTGAACCGCTACGGCGGGTTCCGCGTCCGGAACCTGTTCGACACCATGGCGTCGGCGCAGCTGCTGGGCTATCCCGCGGTCGGGCTGGCGGCGCTGGTCGAGCGCCACTTCGGCGTAAAGCTCTCGAAGGACCAGCAGCGCACCGACTGGTCGCGGCGTCCCCTGCGGAACGCCCAGGTCGAGTACGCGGCATCCGACGTGCGCTACCTGGTCGAGCTGACGGCGATCCTCGAGAAGGAGCTTCGCGCCAAGAAGCGGCTCGAGTGGGCGCAGGAGGAGTTCCTTTCGCTCGAGGAAAAGGAGTGGTCCGAGCGCGAGTTCGACGCGACGGGCTACATGCGCATCAAGGGCGCCAAGAAGCTCTCGCCGCGCGGACTCGCAGTCCTGCGCGAGGTCTTCCTGGTGCGCGACGCCCGCGCTCGCGAGCTGGACCGTCCACCGTTCAAGGTGATGGGCAACGGGACGCTGCTCGAGCTGGCCCAGAAGCCTCCGCGCTCCAAGCGCGCCCTGTCCGGCCGCAAGGGCATGACCGAACTGGTCGTGCGCCGCCTGGGGCAAGAGGTCCTCGACGCGGTCAACCGCGGTCTCGAGGGGCCGGAGCAGCCGCCGCCCGAGAAGAAACCGTCGGGCGCCCCGCGACGCCGGCTCGACCGCCGCGCCGAGGCGCGCCTCGACCGCTTGAAGCGCTGGCGCGCGCGCCGGGCCAAGGAGCTGAGCATGGACCCCGGCGTGTTCTGTCCGAACGTCACGCTCGAAGAGGTCGCATGGGCGAACCCGGAAAGCCCCGACGACCTGCTCGAACTGGGTCCCGTCAAGGGCTGGTGGGCGCGAAGCTTCGGCCAGGAGGTGATCGAGACCGTCCACGCCGCACCCGCCGCAGAAGAGGGCGAGGCCACAACGCCGCGCTCGGGGGGCGGCCGGCGCAAGCACGGAGCGAAGACGCCCTCGACCAGCTGACCGGTACGCCGCGCGCCGGCGACGGCCGCACCCGCGGCTGCTGTATCTGCAGCTCCGTGTACCCGCAGACGGGGCTGTGGGGTACCCTCGCGCCCGGGCGCTTCCCTGCGCCGCAACGTTCGCGACGTCGAGGCGCGCGTGAGGGAATAGAGGATGACGCACGAGATCGAGATCGAGTCGACCCTGAAGGAGACTCGGAAGTTCAAGCCGGACGCGGCGTGGGCTCGCCGCGCCAACGTGCCCGGGCAGGCGGCGTACAAACGCATGGCCAAGGACGCGGCGAAGAACCCGCAGCGATTCTGGGCGCGCATGGCCAAGGAGCACGTCAGCTGGTTCACGCCTTGGAAGAAGGTACTCGACTGGAAGCCGCCCTACGCCAAGTGGTTCATCGGCGGCAAGACCAACGTCAGCTACAACTGCCTGGACCGTCACCTGGAAGGCGAAAACGCCTGGCGCAAGAACAAGGCGGCGCTCATCTGGGAGGGCGAGCCCGGCGACGAGCGCGTGCTGACCTACGGCGACCTGCACCGCGAAGTCTGCAAGTTCGCCAACGTCCTCAAGGGACTGGGCGTGAAGAAGGGCGACCGCGTCATCCTCTACATGCCGCTGGTCCCCGAACTGGCGATCGCCATGCTCTCGTGCACGCGGATCGGTGCGGTCCACTCGATCATCTTCGGGGGCTTCGCCGCCGACTCGATCTCGGACCGGGTGAACGACGCGCAGGCCAAGCTCATCGTCACCGCCGACGGCGGCTGGCGGCGCGGATCGATCGTCCAACTGAAGGGCATCGTCGACGAGGCGCTCGAGAAAACGGACTGCGTCGAGAAGGTCGTCGTCTACAAGCGCACCGGCCACTCGGTGAACATGAAGGACGGCCGCGACCTGTGGTGGGACGACCTGATGGCCGAGGCCAGCGCCGACTGCAAGCCGGCGAAGCTCGACTCCGAGGCGCCGCTCTTCATCCTGTACACGTCGGGCTCGACCGGCAAGCCCAAGGGCATCCTGCACACTACCGGCGGGTACCTGACGCACGTGGCGACCACGGCGAAGTACATCTTCGACCTGAAGGACGAGGACACCTACTGGTGTACGGCCGACATCGGCTGGGTCACCGGTCACTCCTACGTCGTCTACGGCATCCTCGCGAACGGGGCGACCAGCCTCATGTACGAGGGCGCCCCGAACTGGCCCGACGAGGAGCGCTTCTGGCGGATCATCGACAAGTACAAGGTCACGGTGTTCTACACCGCGCCGACGGCGATCCGCACGTTCATGAAGTGGGGCGACGACCACATCAAGAAGTACTCGCTCGCTTCGCTGCGCCTGCTCGGCACGGTCGGCGAGCCGATCAACCCCGAGGCGTGGATGTGGTACCGCCGCGTGATCGGACGCAACCACTGTCCGATCGTCGACACCTACTGGCAGACCGAGACGGGCGGAATCATGATCTCGCCGGTTCCGGGCGGCGTCACCACGACGCCGGGCTCGGCCACCTTGCCTTTCCCGGGAATCAGCGCAGACATCCTCGACCACGACGGCAATCCCGTCGGGCCGAACGAAGGCGGGTTCCTGGCGATCACGAAGCCCTGGCCGGGGATGCTGCGCGGCATCTACGGAGACCCGGAGCGTTACGTCGAGCAATACTGGTCCAAGTTCCCGGACAAGGGCATCTACTTTGCCGGGGACGGCGCGCGCCGCGACAAGAGCGGGAACTTCTGGGTCATGGGCCGCGTCGACGACGTGATGAACGTGGCGGGGCACCGACTCTCGACCATGGAAGTGGAGTCCGCCCTGGTCTCGCACCCCGCCGTGGCCGAAGCCGCGGTGGTCGGGCGGCCGGACGACATCAAGGGGACAGCGGTGGTCTGCTTCGTGACGCTCGAGGGCGGCGTCGAGGCCAGCGACGAGATGGGCGTCGAGCTACGAAAGCACGTGGGAAAGGAGATCGGCCCGGTCGCGCGGCCCGACGAGGTCCGCTTTACGGACGCGCTGCCGAAGACGCGGTCCGGCAAGATCATGCGGCGGCTGCTGCGCGACATCGCAGCCGGCCGCGAGACGTCACAGGACACCACCACACTCGAGGACCTGTCGGTGCTCGCTCGCCTGCGCGAATCCGACGAGGCGTGAGGAGGAAGCCTTGCGCATCGTCTGGCTGCTGATCCTGGTGCTGGCGGGAGTGATGACGGGAGCGCTGATCACGCGCTTCGAGTCCGACGCTCCCGTAATCGACACGCGGACGCAGGTAGCGTACGTGGGAAAGGAGCACGCGCACCAGTTCCGTGTCTCCGACGAGGGCATGGGCATCGAGCGCGTGCGCATCTGGCTCGTGAGCGGCGACGTCGAGATCGAACTGCACGACGAGACCTACGACGGGAACCTCTGGAGCGGTGCGGCCCTGCAGCTGCCGCGGCGGATCGAGGTGACCATCGAACCCAAGGAGATGGGGCTCGGCCCCGGCGAGGCGACCCTCTACGCAGAGGCGTACGACTTCTCGTGGAGCGGGAACTCGACCCTCGTCGAGGTACCCCTGGTGATCGACGCGAAGGCGCCGCGCATCAGCCTGCTCACCGGGCTGACGTACGTGCGCCGCGGGGGGGCCGAGGCCGTCGTCTACGAAATCGACGAGCCCGTCGACAGCCACGGCGTCCTGGTCGGCGAGTTTCTCTTCGCGGGCTTCCCGCACCCCACGCGCCCCGAGCGGTTCACCGCGCTCTACGCGCTGCCGCCGGACACCGCCGCCACGGACTCGCCGCGCATCGTGGCCGAGGACCGCGCCGGGAACCGCACGGTCGTGCCCGTCTCGATCTCGATCATCGAGAAGGGCTTTCCCGAGGACGTGATCGTCCTCTCGGACGGCTTCATGGAGCTGAAGATCGCCGAGATCCTGGGCGGCGAGCGCACCGACCTGCTGGCGGCCTACCTCGAGATCAACCGCGACATGCGCGCGGAGAACGCCGCGACCATCCGCCAGATCTGCGAGCGGTCGAGCGGCGAGCGGCTGTGGAGCGAGTCCTTCCTGCAGATGCCGAACTCGCGCGTGGGCGCGCGCTTCGGCGAGCGGCGCAGCTACCAGTACAAGGGGCGTACCGTCGATACCCAGGTGCACATGGGCTACGACCTGGCCTCGACGTCGCACGCGGCGGTGCCCGCGGCGAACGACGGCGTGGTGGTCTTTGCCGACGACCTGGGGATCTACGGGCAGGCGGTGATCATCGACCACGGACTCTCGCTGTTCAGCCTGTACGGACACCTGTCGGAGATCGGCGTCGAGCACGGAAAGCCGGTGAGCCGGGGCGACACGATCGGCAGGACTGGAACGACCGGACTCGCGGGCGGCGATCACCTGCACTTCGCGATGCTGGTCGGCGGAGTCTTCGTCGACCCTCTGGAGTGGTTTGACGGCAAGTGGATCAAGGAACACGTCGAGGCCAAGCTCACGATCGAAGAGCCGCCGGGCTCCTGATCCCGCAGAGCGCGTCCCCGTGGCCCGACTCCGGCGGGCGCTTCTCGCCTGGTACCGGCGGGAGCGCCGTGATCTGCCCTGGCGCCGGACCGACGACCCGTACCGCATCTGGCTGTCGGAGACGATGCTCCAGCAGACACGCGTCGACACGGTCATCCCGTACTACGAGCGCTTCCTCGAACGCTTTCCCAGCGTCGACGCGCTGGCCTGCGCCGACGAGCAGGATGTGCTCAAGGAGTGGGCCGGCCTCGGCTACTACGCTCGCGCACGCAACCTGAAGCGCGCGGCCGAGCAGATCGTGCGCGACCACGGCAGCCGGGTGCCGAGCGAGGCCAGCGCGCTCGAAGGACTGCCCGGAGTGGGACGCTACACGTCGGGAGCGGTGCGAAGCATCGCGTTCGGCGAGCACGCGCCCATCGTCGACGGCAACGTGAAGCGCGTACTCGCGCGCCTGACCGCCGAGGCCGAACTCGGCGACGCAGAGAACTGGGACCTGGCCGAGGCGCTCGTGCCCCCTTCGCGGCCCCGGGGGCGCCCGGACCAGTTCAACCAGGCGCTCATGGAGCTGGGAGCCACCGTCTGCACGCCGCGCAGTCCTCGCTGCACGGACTGCCCGGTACGCTCGCTCTGCCGCGCGGCGGAGCGCGGCACGCCCGAGGCGTTCCCGCGTCCCGCGCGCCGCGCGAGCCCGCGCGAGGTCGAGGCGTTGGGCGCGATCGTCAGCCGCCGGGGCCGCCTGCTGCTGACGCGCCGACCGTCGAAGGGAATGCTCGGCGGACTCTGGGAAGTCCCTTGCGTCGGCGGCGACTCGCTGTCCGGCCTGGTCGCAGAGATCGAACGACGAACCGGGCTGCGCACTCGGGACCCGCGGCCGGTCGGCTCGGTCCGGCACGCGTTCACGCACCGCGCGCTGACGCTACGCGTCGTCTCGCTGCAGCCCGAACCTGGCCGGCTGAGGAGGGCGTCCCGCGACGCCGCGCGCTTCTGCTCCTCGGCCGAGGTAGCGGACCTGCCGCTGTCCGTACTGATGCGCAAGACGCTCGCGCTCGCCGGCCGCTAACGCGCACTCCCCTTTCGTTACCCTCTCCGCATGGCGCCGGGGCGTGACGGAGACGGGGACGAGTCGCTCTTCGAAGAGGCGATGTCCGACGTCGATCGCGCTAAGCGCGACGGGCACCGGCCCGAACCGGCGCCGCCCGGCTCCCTTCCCGTCATGCCCCCGGTCGCGGAAGGGGAGCGCAATGCGCTCCGCGAACTCGACGCCCTGGTGGCGGGAGAAGGTGAGTTCGACTCGCTCGACCCGATGGACGTGATCGAGGGCAGCGTTCCCGGCCTCGATCCCCGCGTACTCCGTCAGTTGCGACGCGGCGACTTCGCGATGCAGGCGGAGGTCGACCTGCACCGCCTGACGGCGGACGACGCGCGGCGCCGCGTCGACGCGTTCCTCGAGGACGCACACGGACGCGGGCTGCGCTGCGTGCGCATCGTTCACGGGCACGGGCGGAATTCGCCGGGCGGGCAGGCCGTGCTCAAGCCGAGCCTGCCGCGCTGGCTCGCGCGGGGGGCGGCCCGCCGGCTGATGCTGGCGTACACGACGGCGCCGCAGCGCGACGGCGGGGCGGGGGCAACCTACGTGCTGCTCCGCGGCGCGTCCCCGCCACCGCGACCATCGGATGACTCCTCCGGGAACGGGAAGGGAGGCGGAAAGAGGAAGGGACGGAGGCGGGGCCGCCGGAAGAGGCGCTAAGCTCCGCCCCATGGGCTCCAGCTTCGGACAGCTCTTCCGCATCTCGACCTGGGGTGAGTCCCACGGCGGCGGGGTCGGCGTGGTGGTGGACGGCTGTCCGCCCCGCGTACCGCTCGCGGCCGAGGACCTGCAGGTCGACCTGGACCGGCGTCGCCCCGGACAGAGCCGGCTCACCACTCCCCGGCAGGAGGAGGACCGCGCCGAGATCCTCTCCGGCGTGTTCGAGGGCCAGACGCTCGGTACGCCGATCGCCGTGCTGGTGCGGAACCGCGACGCGCGGCCCGAGGCGTACGAAGACTTCAAGGACGTGTACCGTCCCTCGCACGCCGACTACACCTACCAGGCCAAGTACGGCATTCGCGCCTGGATGGGCGGCGGCCGCGCCAGCGCGAGAGAGACCATCGGCCGCGTCGCGGCCGGTGCGATCGCGCGGAAGGTGCTCGAGATGCACGGGTACGGACCGATCACGGCGTGGGTCAGCCGCGTGCGCGACACCGAGGCCCGGGTCGACCCGCTGACGGTCACCCGCGCCGACGTGGACGCGGGACCGACGCGCTGTCCCGACGCGGAGGCTGCGGCGGCCATGGAGGCGCAGATCGACGAGGCTCGCCGCGCCGGCGACTCGCTGGGCGGAACCGTCAGCTGCGTGGCACTCGGCGTCGCCCCCGGACTCGGCGATCCGGTCTTCGACAAGCTCGAGGCCGACCTGGCCAAGGGCATGCTCTCGCTGCCGGCCTGCAAGGGTTTCGAGATCGGCTCCGGCTTTGCCGGCACCCGGCTCAAGGGAAGCGAGCACAACGACGCCTTCTACGCCGAAGAGGGACAGGTCCGCACGCGCGACAACCGCTCGGGCGGCGTGCAGGGGGGCATCTCGAACGGCGAGCCGGTGGTGATCCGCGTGGCCTTCAAGCCCACGGCCACCATCCGGATCGAGCAGGAGACGGTGAACCAGAACCTGGAGCCGGCGCGCCTGGCCGCCTCGGGCCGCCACGACCCCTGCGTCCTGCCGCGCGCGGTCCCGATGGTGGAGGCGATGGTTGCCCTGGTGCTGTGCGATCACCTGCTGCGGCAGAAGGCGATATCGAAGCCCTGACCGGGGGTTCGCGACGTAAAGCGCGGGCCGCCGAGAGCCGATTGCGAGTACATGTGGTTGGACGTTCTCGCGTTCGCGGCGCTCGCCGGGCTCTCCACGCTCGGACTGGTGCGGGGAACGCTCTCGACCGGGCTTCGCATCGCCTCGCTGATCGCGGCGTACTGGGCGGCGGTCATCGGCTCTTCCGTATTCGCTGAGCTCGCCGCAGCACAGCTCAACGTCCCCCGCGTGCTGGGAATGGCGGCGGCCGGCTCGGCCACGTTCATCGTCGCCTGGCTCGGACTCGGCGTCGTCTCGAAGGTGATCACGAGCTGGGAGAAGCGGCGCCGACGCGGGGCCCCCCGAACGGCCGCCGACCGCGCCGGGGGCGCGCTGCTCGGCGCGGCGCAGGGCGCCATTCTCGTGGTCCTGATCGGCTGGCTCGGCCTCTGGATGCAGGCGGGCCGGGCAAGTGGAGGGGGCGGCGCGCTCGAAGCCTTGCCCGACACGAGCGACTCCCGGGTCCCGTTCCTGACGCAGGTGGTGGTCGAGACCGGCGCCGCGGCGATCCTGTCCGAGGACGACACCGCCGCACGAGCGGCGATCCGCGCGGCCGTGCGGCCGGCCGAGACGATCTCGAACGTGAGCGACCTGGCCAGCGGACCGCGCATGCGTACGCTGCAGCAGGACCGCCTGTTCTGGAGCTACGTCGAGAACGGAGCGATCGACACGGCGCTGAACCGGGGCAGCTTCCTCGGCGCCGCCTACGACTCCAGCTTCCGGCGGCAGCTGTTCGAGCTGGGACTGATCAATGACGCGGCCGCCTCGGACCCGCGCCTGTTCCGGAACAAGGCACGCGAGGTGCTCATGGCGGTGAGCCCGCGCATCAAGGGGCTGCGCGACGACCCCGAGCTGCGCGGGTTGATGGACGATCCGGAGATCGCGGCGGCGATCTCGTCGGGCGACACGATGGCACTGCTGACCAACGCCAGGTTCCGCCGCGTCCTGCGGAACATCCTGGACGGGCCTCCGGAGCCGAGCGCCGAGCCGCTCGACGAGGTGCAGGCCGAGGCCCCCGTCCCGGCTCCCGCCGACGAGCCGGGGTTCAGCCTGCCGGCCACGCCCGGCGAGGCCGAAGATCCGGCTCCCGGCTCGCTCGAGTAGGTCTACGGCAGGATCGCCATTCCGGCGATCGCGGCGGCGAGCGCCAGCAGCAGGCCGCCCGCCCCGAGCAGCGCGTGGGCCCTCCGCGCCGCGGGCAGGGCCGCGGGCCGGACCCGCCGCTCGAGGACGAAGCCCAGCACCCCCGCCCCAGCCATGCCCAGGACGGCGGCGGTCGCGAGCGGAAAATGCACCGACTCGAACGGCGCCAGCCCGCGCAGCCAGAGGATCGAGCCCAGCCCCGCACCCCAGCCGAGGACCAGCAGCGGGACGACCCAGCGCGCGACGGCGCGGTGGCGTGCCGAATCGGCGCGCCGGCCGCTCAGCCGAGCGCGGCGGACTCCGAGTCCGAGCCGCAGCACCCACACGGCGAGAACCAGCAGGACCAGCATCGCGGCCGGGTGGACGTATGCGAGCCAGCGCATGCGGCGCGAGCGTAACCTCGGCCACTTCCCTGGTCCACAGCGCCGTCCGGGTCCGCAGCGCCGTCCGGGTCTATAGCGCCGGGTGGTGGTCGGCGGAGCCGGAGTCACTTACCTTGCTCGCGATGGGTGGGGGGAGCGAGCGAGCGCTTCTGCGCGCGACCGCAGTGCATCTGGATCGCTACCGGAGCACGATTGCGAGCGAAGTCGACCGGCGTATCGGCCGGGCCGAGCCGACGCCCCACGCTCGCGCCGAGATCGTCCGGCGCTTCCGCAGCTTCTGCCGTCTCGCCAGCATCGATCGTACGGCCGCACGTCCCTCTCTCGACGGGCTGGCCGGAAACGACCCGGCGGGACTCGAGCGCGCGGTCGCCATCGCGGTGGACGTGGCCGTGCAATGCGCCGACGACGACGCGATCCAGCAGACGCTCCGCGACATGGAGCTGCGCTTCCGGGCGGGACTGCGCCGCATCATGACGCCGAAAGAATCCGGGCCGAAGAAGCAGCGGCGCAAGACGGCGAACGCCGGCAAGCGCGTGCGCGGCGCGATCGACCGCATCGGCGACGCCTACGTGGCGCTCTGCCTGGACACCGGCCTCGTCTACGACCTGAATCCGGCCGCCGAGACGCTGCTCGGGATCGAGGCCGGCCGCATCCTGAGGCGGCCGCTGATCGAGCTCGTGCCCGACGACGCGCGGCCCGCGTTCCGGCACTTCGAGGCGCGGCTCGACGCCGAAGAGGAGTCGGGGCTGACTCCGCTGGTCTTCCTGCGCGGCGACGGCGGTACCGTGTCCACCGAAGTCAGCGTGATGAACCACACGATCGCGGGCAAGCGCCTCGCGATCCTGATCGCACGCGAGCGCGAGCCCGCGGCGGCCGCCGCGCTCGGCTACTCGACGCGGACCAGGTCGTCGGCGGGGATCTTCCCGACCAGGGAATCGACCGCGCGTCCCAGGTAGTCGCTGTCGCGCGACTCGAGCGTCAGCAGGGTCCGGAACTCGGTCTCCTCGAAGCGCGGGTAGCTACCGATCATGACCTCGGGGAAGATCTCGAGCAGGTCGTGCAGGTGCTGCGCCACGTCGTGCTCGTTGCAGCTCAGGAAGATCCGCCGGATCGAGATCGGTCGGCCCACGAAGAGCTCGCGACTCGACTCGAACTTGAGCTTGAGCAGCCGGGGTACGCCCGGGAACACGTAGGCATTGCGCACGCGCACGAGCGGGAACCACAGGTCCGGCGAGGTCAGCAGCTCCGCGCTCTCGGGCAGGTCGCACATCTTCAGCAGGCTCGCGTTCGGCTCGCCGTCGCGCATGGCCTCCCGCAGCATCCGCTCCATCTGCTCGTGCCGGACCAGGCTCTCGCCGAAGGCCCGCGCCACTCCATCGAGGGTCACGTCGTCGTGCGTCGGGCCCACGCCGCCGGTCGTGATGACGTACGTGAAGTCCCTGGCGAAGCGGGCGACCTCGTCGGCGATGACGTCGATCTCGTCCGGGATGGTGTGGACGCGCTCGACGTCCACGCCCTGAACGCGAAGCTCCTTCAACAGGAAGGGAGCGTTCTCGTCCGGGAACTTCCCCGAGAGGATCTCGTTGCCGATGATCAGGATGCCGGCGGTGGAGGTTTCCTGGCTCACAACAGGCATGTTAGACGGCGGCGCGTCCGGGGTTCAACCAGCGGCTCCCGCGCCCATGGCGCGATGTCCTACCCTGGCTCGGTGCCCGTCGTGCTGTTTCGCCCCGGAGGCCGCTCCGCCGACGTCAAGAAGGGGACCCTGCTGATCGACGCGGTCCGCGGCGCGGGACTGCCGATCGCCAGCCCTTGCGGCGACGACCTGATCTGCGGCCGCTGCGGCGTGCGCATCCTGTCGGGACGCGTCACCCGCGAGGCGCCGATCGAGCGCCGCGCCAAGCTGCGCAACCGCATCGACGCCTCGCTGCGCCTGGCCTGTGCGGTGCGGGTCCACGACGACCTGGAAATCACCGCGGACTACTGGGGTGACGTGTGACTCGCGCGCTCATCATCCTGGACCACGGCAGCCGCCGTCCCGAGGCCCACCTACACCTGGAGGGGCTGGCGGACCGCGTGCGCGCCCGCGACGCCTCGCTCTCGGTCTTCACCGCGCACCTGGAGCTCGCCGAACCGTCGCTCGCGGACGCGATCCGCGCCTGCGTGCAGGCCGGACACGCCGAGGTCGCGATCCACCCGCTCTTCCTGATCCCGGGCAACCACGTGGCGCGCGACATCCCCGAGATCGTCGCCGAGGCCGCCGGGCGCCACCCCGAGTTGCGCATCCGGGTGCTCGAGCCGATCGGCGATCGCCCGGAGCTCGCGAGCCTCGTGCTGGCGACGCTCCAGGATGCGTCCTCCGGCGAAGAGTGACCCGAGTCACGCACTCTCCCGCACCCAGGCGCCGATAGGTCCCGCGAGTCCTGGACTCGGCGCGGTGCGCACGTCGCGCCTCCGCCGCCGGGACCCACCGCGGGGGAAGACATGAAGCGCGTTCTGTTCGTACTGCTGGCCCTGGGGATCGCGAACACCGGAACCGTAGAGGCGCTCGCCGGCTCTTCGGCCGCGCCGGACGGCTCGCCGAGCGGCGACGAGGTCCGCCGTGTCCTCGGCTACTACTTCGCCGAAGACTCGTCGGCACCGCTGCTGATCGAGACGCGGCTCTGCTCCGACATCGCCACGGAGGGCGAGTCGAAGAACGAGTGCACGGGGGAGCTGGACCCGGACACGATCCTGGCCGACACCGACACCTACCTGTGGCTGAACTTCCTGGTTCCCAAGCAAGCGAAGGAGCCGAAGGTGCTGATCCAGTTCAACCACGACGGCCTGACGCGGCAGGCGCGCGAGGTCTCGCTGTCGAGCGGGATCCGCTTCCGGACCTGGAAGCGGTTCAAGCTCGACCGCCCCGGCCGCTGGACGATCGACGTGCTCCACGACGCCGCCGACGGCGCCCGGAAGCTCGAGCGCATCGACCTGCGAGTCGGCAGCCCGCCCGTCGCAGACGCTGCCCGCTAGGCAGCGGGCCGACGCCTCCGGCCAGGGCAGCCTCCGCCGGGGGAGGGACGTGATTGATCGCCGATGCGTTCCTCGATATCGTCCGGCGATGGCGCGCATCAACGACAACTACCTGAAGCTCGCGGCGGGGTACCTGTTTCCGGAGATCAGCCGGCGGGTCGACGCCTTTCGCGAATCCCACCCCGACGCCGCCATCATCCCCCTGGGGATCGGCGACGTCGTACTCCCCCTGCCGCAGAGCGTTCGCGACGCGATGCACCGCGCCGTGGACGAACTCGGGACCGACGAGGGCTTCCGCGGCTACGGGCCCTACGAAGGCTACGACTTCCTGCGCGAGGCGATCGCCGAGGGAGACTTTCGCAGTCGCGGCGTCGAGGTGTCGCCGGACGAGATCTTCGTCTCGGACGGCTCCAAGTGCGACAGCGCGAACATCCAGGAGATCTTCGCGCAGAGCGCGACGATCGCGGTCCCGGACCCGGTCTATCCGGTCTACGTCGACACCAACGTGATGGCGGGCCGGACCGGCGTGGCCGACGCCGACGGCCGCTACCAGGGCATCGAGTACCTGCCCTGTACCGAGCAGAACGGCTTCCTGCCCGAGCCTCCGTCGCGACCGGTCGACCTGGTCTACCTCTGCTTCCCCAACAACCCGACGGGCGCCGTCGCCGACCGCGCGGCGCTCGGGCGCTGGGTCGCGTGGGCGCGCGAGAACGGTGCGGTCCTGCTATTCGACGCCGCCTACGAGCTCTACATCGGCGAGCCGGAACTCCCCCACTCGATCTACGAGATCGAGGGAGCGCGCGAGTGCGCGATCGAGTTCCGGAGCTTCTCGAAGAGCGCGGGCTTCACCGGCGTGCGCTGCGGGTACGTCGTGATCCCACGCGAGCTCGAGGGACGCGACGAGTCGGGCCGGGCCGTCGGCCTGCACGGCCTGTGGGCGCGGCGCAGCAACACCAAGTTCAACGGCGCGTCCTACCCGGTGCAGTGCGGCGCGGCTGCGGTCTACACCGACGCCGGCCGCCGCGAGATCCTCGCCAACCGCGACTACTACATGGCCAACGCGCGGCAGATCCGCCAAGGGCTCGACGAGCTCGGGTTCACGGTCTACGGCGGCGTGAACGCGCCGTACGTGTGGCTCAAGACGCCCGGGGGTGCGGGATCGTGGGACTTCTTCGACGCGATGCTCGAACGCGCGAACGTGGTCGGGACACCCGGCGCGGGCTTCGGCGCCTGCGGCGAGGGCTTCTTCCGCCTCTCCGCGTTCGGGCGCGAGGACGCGATCAAGGAGGCGATCGACCGCATCCGCCAGGCCTTCGGCAGCTGACGCGCGAGCGATGGACTTCCGGCCCTCGCCCGAGCAGGAGCGGCTGCGCAGCGAGCTGCGGGAGTTCCTGGCGTCCGACCCCGCCCCGCAGGGCCGCGCGTTCTCCGAGGACGGCTGGATCGCCGGCTTCGACCGCGACTTCTCGCGCAGACTGGGCGAGCGCGGCTGGATCGGCCTGACCTGGCCCGCCCGCTACGGCGGCGGCGAGCGCAGCTACCTGGACCGGCTGATCGTCACCGAGGAACTGCTGCGCGCGGGCGCGCCGGTCGCGGCGCACTGGTTCGGCGACCGCCAGATCGGGCCGGCGCTCCTCGCCCACGGCACCGACGAGCAGCGCGAAGAGCTGCTGCCGCGCATCGTGCGTGCCGACGTCTGCTTCTGCGTCGGCATGAGCGAGCCCGGAGCGGGCAGCGACCTGGCGGGCCTCTCCACGCGCGCGGTCGCCGACGGCGACGACTTCGTGGTCAGCGGCCAGAAGATCTGGACCAGCTTCGCCAGCGATGCGGAGTTCTGCTACCTGGTCGCGCGCACCGACCCCGAGGCGGCTCCACACCGGGGGATCAGCGAGATCCTGGTGCCGATGGACGCGCCGGGCATCACGGTCAGCCCGATCCCCGACATGGTCGGCGAGTCGCACTTTGGCGAGGTGTTCTTCGACGAGGTCCGCGTCCCGCGGCGCTGGCTGATCGGGACGCTCGACCGCGGCTTCTATCAGATCATGCAGCAGCTCGACTACGAGCGGAGCGGCATCGAGCGGCTGATCTCGAACTGGCCGCTGTGGCGAGACGCCGTCGCCCTGGCCCGGGAGACCGGCGCGACCGCGGACCCGGTACTCCGCCAGGAGATCGCCGGGATCGAGACCGCACTCCACGCCGGGCGCGGCATGATCTACCGGGTGGCCGGCATCCTGTCCGAAGGCCGCATGCCGAGCCACGAAGCCGCCGTGGCCAAGGTCTTCTGCACCTCGCTCGAGCAGCGCATCGCCGGCCTGATCGCCCGCATCGTCGGACCCGCGTCGCAGCTCGCGCTCGGCTCCGAGCGCGCACCGCTCGGCGGCCGCGCGGCTCGCGCACTGCTCTACGCGCCCGCCTACACCATCCAGGGCGGCACGAACGAGATCCTCCGCAACATCATCTCGCAGCGCGGGCTGGGACTGCCCGCGAGCTGAGCCGCATCAGGGGCGGCGGCCCGAGACCAGGCCCGCCCACGTCGATACGTGGAACCAGCCCTCGAGCCGGATCATCCACTCGACGTGGTCGTAGATCTCGCGCAGCACCCGCTCGTCCGGCGGTGCGTCGCCGGACGTGGAGCCGATCGAACGGATGGCGTCGACCAGCGGGCCGGCGTCGGTCACGCGCAGGACGTCGCGACAGCTCTCGAGACGTACGTCCTCGAAGCGCGCGCCGAACTCGCGCGCGGCCTCCTCCAGGTCCCAGGCGCCCGACGCCGAGACCGCGCTGCGCATGGCCGACGCCAGACCGAAGCGCCGCACGAGCTCCCGCATCTCGAGCAGGTGCGACCAGCCGTTCGTGGTCGAGTAGAAGCGCCCGCCCGGGACGAGCACGCGGCGGATCTCGGAGAGGGCGCGAGCGCGATCCGGCACGTGGTAGAGCATGTGGTTCGCGACCACGATCCCGAACGACGCGTCGGCGAAGGGCAGGGCCTGCGCGTCGAGTTGCGCGCGCCGGCAGGCGAGTCCCGTCCCGGCGAGCCGGTCGCGGGCCGTCCGCAGCATGCCCGGCGAGCGGTCGCCCAGCAGCAGCGAGAGGCCGGCGGCGCGAGCCGCATTCTCGCGCCACAGGTTCGCCGTACCCGCACCCACGTCGAGCACGCGGTCGCCGGAGCGGAGCTGCATGCGGTCGAAGACCCAGGTCTGGAATGACTCCGGCCGCTGCGCGTACAGGTCGTAGATGCGGACGCGCGCGTCGAGCTTCGAGGAGTCGCGGTACTGCTCGCGAACGTGGCTCGCGTCCGACAGGATCGACTGGACCTCGCTCACCTCACCAGCCCTCGCTGCCCGGCTCACCCTTGAACGGGCCGACGATGCGCGACGTGATCCAGCCGCCGTAGAATCCACCGGGCTGGGGCGTCACGCGCTCGTCGCCCACGCAGCACGCGTCGACGCGGCCGGCGAAGAAGGCGATCGCGCCCGCCAGCTCGGCGTACTCCTCGAACGGATCCGCGTAGCTCCAGGCCGCGCTCTCGGAGCGGCGGCCGCCGGTCTCGACGTGCCAGTAGGCCGCCTGCCCCTTCCACTCGCAGAAGCTCTCGCCCGGCGCGGGGATCAGCAGCCCGGAACGAACGTCCGGGGCCGGCACGTAATAGGTAGGGGGCGCGGCCGTTTCGAGTATGCGAAGCGCGCGGGTCGTCTGGGCAAGCACCTCGCCCGCGAACTCGACGCGCACGGTCTCCGGAACGCGCTCGACGCGCGGCGGCCGCGGATAGTCCCAGACCGACTCCTGACCCGGCCCCGCCACCTCGATCCGCGCCGGCCGCGGAGCCCGCCCCCACCGCTCCACCTCCCGCTCCAGCTGGCCCAGCGGCCGCTTCAAGCGGCCGCTCCGCAGACGTGGCGCTTCAAGTGGCCCGCCCGCAGACGTGCCGCGTCACGGCGTGCGGGGAACGACCTCGATCACGACGGCCCCCTCGCGCCCCGGGTCGCCGAGCAGCACCGAAATGTAGGAGTCGCGCCAGCCGTACTTCTCGCGGAAGAGGCGATTGACGCGAATGCGTGTACCGTCGTCCGTCTGCAGCACGCCGCGCACGTCGCGCTGCTGGCCGCCGGACTCGACTGTGATGTCGGGACTCGCAATGACGCGCGACGTCCAGCCGCCTTCTCCTCCGCGGATGTAGGTGCGGCCCCGGTCCTCGAGTACCCAGATCCGCGTCTCGCGCGGCTCGCCGGCATCGTCCACGGTGTGGACGACGACGACCTCGCCCGTCTCCGACGCGACGACCTGAAGGACGACGAGCAGGAGGACCAGGCCCACGAACCCCAGGACGATGCGCAGGGCGATCTTCACGGGGAGCTAGTCTACGAGAGAAATGATTCGCTCGCAGCGGGCGATCCGGTCGACCGTGCCTTCGGCCACCCGCCGGGCGTGAAGCTCGACCTCGAGCATGCGGCGGTTGACCCAGCTCGCGGCCAGGTCCGTGCGCTCGGGCCGGACGTGGGCCTGCCGCAGCAGCTCGGCCGCCACAATCACGTCGATCACCATCTCGGCCACGGGCCGGGCGCAGAGCAGCGCGTAGTTGAAGTCCTGCATCAGGGCGACGGACGACTCGTTGATGCGCGCGATGCCCTCGCGGACCTTTTCCGCGAGTCCCGCGAGCGGCTCCTCGGCCAGCTTGTCGAGATCGGCCGAGATCTCCTCGAAGACGATGCCGAGTGCGCCCTTGCCGATCTCCTTGAGCGCGAAGGAGATCTGGATCTCGGAGGTGCCCTCGTAGATGGTCGTGATGATCCCGTCGAGGTGCAGGCGCCCGACCACGGACTCCGCCATGAAGCCGAGTCCTCCGTGCACCTGCACGGCCATGCGCGACACCGTGTCGGCCGTCTCGGTGGCCAGGTACTTGGCGAGCGGCGTCATCAGCCGGGTCCGCACCGTGTTCCGCTCGAGGACGCGCTGCAGATCCGCGCGCTCGGCGTCGGGAACGCGGTCGCCCTCACGGGCCAGGTACGCCTCGATCGCGCTGTTGCGGTCGATCAGCGCGCAGCAGCGGTACAGCAGCGCGCGTGATCCCTCGACGCCCAGCACCATGCGCGCCAGCATGTTCTTCATCAGCGGCTGGTCGGCGATGGCCGCGCCGAACTGCTTGCGCTCGCGCGCGTAGCGGACGGCCTCTTCGAGCGCGGCCTCCGCGATCCCTACGCCCTGCGCGGCCACGCCGAGCCGGGCGTTGTTCATCAGCTGGAGCATGGCCTTGAAGCCGTCGCCCTTCTTGCCGACCAGGAATCCCTCGGCGCGCTCGAAGCGGACCACCGCAGTCGGCGAGCCGTGGATGCCGAGCTTGTGCTCGAGCCGCTCGATCGAGATCGGGTTGCGCGAGCCGTCGGGCATGGTGCGCGGGCACAGGAAGAGCGAGAGACCCCGCGTGGTGCCCTTGCTCTGGTCGAACGTGTCGTCGTCGCGCGCCAGCACCAGGTGGACCTCGGCGCCGCCGTTCGTAATGAAGATCTTCTCGCCGTCGACGAACCAGCGCTCGCCCTCCTGCGTGGCGCGCGTCGTGATGCCGCCCAGATCCGAGCCGGCCCGTGGCTCGGTCAGGTCCATGGCTCCCTGGAACTCGCCGCTCGCGAAGCCGGGCAGGTACTGCGCGCACAGCTCGTCGGACGCGTAGCTCTGGATGTCCTCGGCCACACCGGCCTGTAGCCCGACGATGGTCATGAGCCCGGCGTCCGCACGCGACACCATCTGCAGCACGATGTTCGAGAGGAGCGCGGGCAGCTCGAAGCCTCCGTGCTCCTCCTTGACGCTCAGCGACACCAGCCCCGCGTCGCGGAGCATCTCGTAGCCGCGGCGGATGTGCTCGGGCTTGACGACCTCGCCGTCCTCGAGGACGGCCGCCTTCTCCCAGCCCTCGCGTGCCATCGGCTCGATCTCGGCACAGACCTCGCCGCAGGTCTCGAGCACGCCCCGCAGCGCCGCGCGCTCGGCGTCGACGTCGACTCCGTCACCCTTCCGGTAGTGGAAGTAATGGTCCCAGTCGACCAGACCCTCGAGGTACACGAGGATTCCGTCGTGCAGGTAGCTCGCCATGGCGATCCTCCGAAGCCCACCCCAAGCCGTTGGACAGGCGAACTCTAGACTGCGCCGCGTTGCGGCGCGAGCGCCCGGCGGCCCGAAGTGCCGGGCCCGCCACGGGCGACAGTCCCCGGATCGGCCGGAGACCCCCGGCGGTTGAGCGCGTTCCCGCGTGACTCGCGGTCAAGAACTCCCGGCCCGCCTTGTCCGCCCGGGGGACGCGTGCGAGGATCCGTTCCTCATCGGGATGGAGGGGAGCATGTACGTCGGACGCATCGTCGCCGTGGGCCGGACGACAGGGGGCGCCAACGCGGCCCTCTATCGCGTGTCGTCGCGCTCGTTCCCGAGCCGCACCTGCGTCGACCTGGGCGGCAAGCTCGCCATCGTGCCCCGGGAAGGCCACGAGGGCGACGTACACAAGAACCCGTACATCGCCTACAACTGCCTGCGCATTGCCGGCGCATGGGCCATAGCGACCAACGGCAGCCAGACCGACCCGATCGCCGAGAAGGTCGAGGCGGGCATGCCCGTGCGCGACGCCTTCGCCGCGGCGCTGCTGACGCTCGACTACGAGAAGGACGACTACTCCACCCCGCGGATCGCCGCCGCGGTGCCGCTCGAGGGCGACACCGCCTGGCTCGGGATCGTGCGCCACGACGCGCTGGTCGTGAAGGCGGTCCCGCTAGTGGCCGGCCGCGCGGCGTGGCTCGCGACCTACGAGGCCGACGACGTGAGCGAAGCGCAGGTCTGCGACTTCGATGCTGCGGACGCGGTCGCCGCGGCGCGCAGCGCCGTCGACGGCCCCGGCTTCCGCGACCTGGTGAACCCGGTGACGAGCGGCGCCGCCCTGGCGTCGGGCCGCCACTTCGAGCTGGGAACCTGGCTGGCGACCTGACCCGGAGCGGGCTCAGGGCTCAGCCCCGCCGTTCCAATTCGTCGAGCGTCCGCGGCCAGTCGCTCTTCAGCAGCCGCGACAGCGCGCGGTCCGAGAGCAGCTTGCCGCCGGTCTGGCAGCGCGCGCAGTAGTTCGACTCGTTCTTCGAGTAGACGATGCGCTGCACCGGGGCCTCGCAGACCGGACAGGGCTCGCGGAAGCGGCCGTGCACGGCCATCTCGGGGTGGAAGGCCTTGACCTTGTCGGGAAAGCCCTGGCCAGTCTGCTCACGCAGCCGCTCGACCCACTCTCGTAGAACCTCGACGGTCGCCTCGAAGAGAGTGCGCACCTCGTCGTCGTCGAGGCGCTGAGTCAGCTTGACCGGGGACTGGCGCGCGCGGTGCAGGATCTCGTCCGAGTAGGCGTTTCCGATGCCGCTGAAGAGCCGGGGGTCCGTGAGGGCGCGCTTGGTGGTGTGGTTCTCGCGGCGCAGCACCTCGGCGAACGCTGCGGCGTCGGCGTCGAACACCTCGAGCCCGCCGGGGTCGTGCTCGACCAGGCCGTCCTCGCCGCGCACCACGAAGAGCGACGCCCGCTTGTGCGACCCGGCCTCGGTCAGGATCAGCGTGGCCTCGGGGAAGTCGAAGGCCGCCAGCCCATTGCGGCCCGGAGGCTTTGCGCCGCGCTTCTTCAGACGGAGCCGCCCCGCGATCATCAGGTGCAGCACGGCGAAGTGCGCGTCCTCGAACTCGAAGACGATGCGCTTGCCGAGCCGCCGGACGCCGACCAGCCGCCGCCCCTCGAGGTCCGAGACGGGCGGGTCCACCGACCGCACCAAGAAGGGGCTCGCGATGCGCAGCGACTCCAGCCGCTCGCCACCGAAGTGGCGTTCGATGGCCTCGCTGTAGACGACGATGTCGGGAAGCTCCGGCATGGCCGGGCCTCGGAGCTGTCCGCTAGTCGAAGACGATCACGCCGCGCGCGTTGATCCCCTTCTCGAGATCCTCGAACGCCTGCGGAGCCTCGTCGATCGTGTAGGTGTTGGTGACCATGCCGTCGAGGTCGAGCTTGCCGCTCGCCGACAGGCCGAGCAGCTTCGGAAAGTCGACCTTCGGGTTCACGCTGCCGTACATGCAGCCGTACACCGTCTTGCCCTCGAGAGACATCATCAGGGCGTTGAAGGAGATCTGCTCGACCACCTTGCCCACGCCGACGACGACGGTCGAGCCGCCGCGGCGCGTCGCCGTGTAGGCCTGCTGCACGACGGCCGGCACGCCGATCGCCTCGAAGGCGTAGTCGGCGCCGACGCCGCCGGTGATCTCCATGATCTTCGCCACGGGATCGCCGTCGCTCGCGTCCACGGTGTCGGTGGCGCCGAAGCGCGTCGCCATCTCGAGCTTGTTGGCGGCCAGGTCGACGGCGATGATGCGGTCCGCACCCGCGATGCGGGCGCCCTGGATGATGCTGAGCCCTACACCGCCGCAGCCGAAGACCGCAACGTTCGAGCCCGGCTCGACCTTGGCAGTGTTGATCGCTGCGCCAACGCCCGTGGCTACGCCGCAGCCGACCAGCGACGCGGTCTTGAGCGGAACCTCGGGATCGATCTTCACCACGTTCATCGCCGGGCAGACCACCTGCTCGGCCATGTTGCCGAGTGCGGTCATGGCGCCAAGGTCCTGGTCACCCAGGTGAAGGCGCGTGGTGCCATCGAGTTGGCGGCCGGTCGGCGGGAGCGCGGTGCACAGGAAGGCCTGCCCGCGCAGGCAGTGGAAGCACTCCCCGCAGTTCGGGACGAAGGACATGATCACGTGGTCGCCCGGCACGACGTTCGTCACGCCCTCGCCCACGGTCTCGATGACCCCCGCACCCTCGTGGCCGAGCACGCAGGGCAGCATGGCCGGGATCGTCCCGTTGATCACGCTGAGGTCCGAGTGACAGACACCGGTCGCGGACATCTTGATGCCTACCTCTCCCGCCTTGGGGGGGTCGATGGTGACGTCCTCGACGGAGATCTTGTTGAGTTCGTGGCAGACGACGGCCTTCATGGGGGGATCCTCCGGAGTCCTCGTTCAGGTGGACGGGACTTGAGCAGCCAGTGTACCGGCTCGCGGGTGTGGATAGAATGGCCCCCGGAGGAGCGGATGGCTGGATTCGAGGGAAAGATGGGCTTCGTGACGGGCGGCGGGACCGGGATCGGACTGGCCTGCGCGCGCGCGATCGTCGAAGGAGGCGGCTCGGTCGTCCTCGGCGGACGCCGCGAGGACGTCCTGAAGCAGGCCGCGGAGTCGCTGGGCTCCGCCGCTGCCTTCACGCGCTGCGACGTGACGGACGACGAGTCAGTCGACGCCGCGGTCGACTTCGCTGCGAAGCAGTTCGGCGGGCTCGAGCTGGCCGTGAACTGCGCCGGCGTCGGCTCGATCGGGTCCGTGCTGAACTCGACGCCCGAGGAGTTCAGCCGCACGCTCGACACCAACCTGACGGGGGTGTTCCGCTGCCTGCGCGCCGAGGCGCGGGTCATGAAGGCCGCTGGCGGCGGCAGTATCGTGAACATCAGCTCGATCGCCGGCACGCGCACGCACCGCTGGATGTCCGCGTACTGCGCATCGAAAGCCGGGCTCAACATGCTCACCTGTTGCGCGGCCGACGACCTGGGCGAACACGGCATCCGGGTGAACGCGGTCGGGCCGAGCCTGGTGCCGACCGACCTGGCCGCGCCGCTGGCGGGCGCGGAGCCGGCCGTCGAGGAGTACCTGCGGCGCATCCCCATCGGGCGGATCGGCACCACGGCCGACATCGCCGCTGCGGTCGCCTTCCTGCTGTCGGACGAAGCGGGCTGGGTGACCGGACAGTGCATCGGGGTCGATGGCGGCCACGACATACGCCAGGGCCCCGACCTCGTCCCGCTCTTCCAGAATGTCCTCCCCGAAGAACGCTGAGGTCCTGGGTCAGGGCAGCTGGCTGCGGCTGCTCTCGCGCGGGGGATGGGAGTTCGTCGAACGGATCGGCTCGCGCGGCGTCGTGATGATCGTGGCGGTGACCGACGAAGGCCGTCTCGTGCTGGTGGAGCAGTACCGGCCGGCGGTCCAGGCGCGGGTGATCGAGCTGCCCGCGGGCCTCGTCGGCGACGAGGCCGGGCACGAGGACGAGGCGCTCGAAGACGCCGCGCGCCGCGAACTGCGGGAGGAGACCGGCTACGAGGCGGGGACGATGGAACGGCTCACCTCGGGTACGGTCTCGCCGGGCTCATCTTGCGAGTCCGTGCACGTGCTGCGGGCCCGCGACCTGCGCAAGATCGGGGAAGGCGGGGGCGTCGGGGCGGAGGACATCCGGGTGCACGAAGTTCCCCTGCAGGAGGTCGAGACCTGGCTCCGCGAGCGGGGCCAGGAGGACGTCCGCATCGACCTCAAGGTCTGGGCGGCAAGAACCTGGGCTGGAGCCGGGCGTCCTTCGCGATCCTGAAGCCCTGGACGACGGGATGTTGGACGCGGGGCCCGGCCGTGTATCATCTGCCGGCATGAAACCCGCGTGGACTACCCCGGCAGGTCTCCTGGTCGCCACCTTCGCCCTCTCGATGGGCGCGCTCCTGGCGGGCGCGCTCACACCTCAGGCGGCGCGTGCCGAGAACACGTCGGCGATCGAGCACATCAAGGCGTGCGCTCGCAGCAACGTCCCGGATCCCGGCGCGATCCGCGCCATGCGCTTCACCTCGCGGGACCGCGTAGGAAACACCAAGGTCACGCGCGTCCGCATCTCGGGCAAGCGCGCCGAGGACGGCTCGCGCAGGATCCTGGCCCGCTTCCTCGCACCGCCCGAAATGGCCGGCACGATGCTGCTGATGATCGAGCGCGACGGCGACAACGAGCTCTACTTCAAGACGCCTGAGCTCTCGGAGCCCAAGCTGATCAGCGGGCGCGACCAGGCGATGACGCTCTTCGGCACCGACTTCTCGTTCGAGGACTTCCAGAACCTGCAGTCGTTCAACCGCCCGGGCCACTCGAAGCAGCTGGCCGACTCGAAGGTCTCGGGGCACGATGTCTGGGTGGTCGAGACGCTGCCCGAGGACGCGGACTCGTCGGCCTACGAGTCCGTCGTCACGTCCATCGACAAGAAGACGTGCATCGCGCTCAAGATCGAGATGTACGCGCCGGGCGGCCGGGTGCGCAAGGTGCTGAACGTCGACCCGAACCAGATCCAGAAGCGGGGAGACGTTTGGATCGCGCACCACGCCTTGATGAAGGACGTGCGCGACTACACCGAGACGCAGCTGTTGGTCGAGAGCGTCGAAACGCACATGGACTTCCCCGCAGACCGCTTCGATCCCAGCAGCCTGCGCACGCCCACGACGGGCGGGGGCGCCGGCTCGAACTAGCGGGCGGGGAAATTCCCGGGATAGGGAAGGCTGCCGGCCTTGCGCTCGATCTCGTCGCGCGCGGCGAGCAACGTCCGCATGGCGTCCCAGCTGCCGTCGAGCAGCTGTCCGCGCGCGCCCGCCGGCATGGTGATCGGCGCGCTGCCCGCACGCGAGGTCAGCTTGCCCGCCGTCAGGTCGACGACGACGGGCGACGCCGGATCGAGTTCGACGACGTCCATCAGCGCGGCCACGTCGTCGCCAGCCGCCGTCACGGCCGGTAGGCCGATGGCCGTGCAGTTTCCGGCGAAGATCTCCGCGAAACTCTCGCCGACGATCGCGCGGATCCCCCAGCGCATCAGCGCCTGTGGCGCGTGCTCTCGCGAGCTGCCGCAGCCGAAGTTCTTGTTCACTACGAGGATCGAGGCCCCCTCGAAGCGTGCCTCGTTGAACGGGTGATCCTTGGGCGTTCCGTCCTGCGCGCGGCGCGCGTCGGCGAAGACGAACTCCTCGAGCCCGGCGAAGCTGATCGACTTCATGTAGCGGGCGGGGATGACCCGATCCGTGTCGATGTCGTCGCCGCGCACGACGATGCCACGTCCCTCGCGCCGCTCGATCTTCTCGACTTCCGAACTCATCCCGGCTTCCTCACAGGTCCCGCACGTCGGCCACGCGGCCGCCGACCGCCGCAGCGGCCACCATGGCGGGGCTCATCAACAGGGTACGCCCGGTGGGGCTGCCCTGCCGCCCCTTGAAGTTCCGGTTCGAGCTCGATGCGCAAAGCTCGTTCCCGACCAGCTTGTCGGGATTCATGGCCAGGCACATGGAGCAGCCCGCCTCGCGCCACTCGAAGCCGGCCGCCCGGAAGACCTCGTGCAGACCCTCCTGCTCGGCCTCGCGCTTGATCGCCTCCGAGCCGGGCACCACGAGCGCCCGCACGCCGGGGGCGACGCTCCGTCCCCGCACCACGCGTGCCGCCTCGCGCAGGTCGGAGAGGCGCGAGTTGGTGCACGAGCCGATGAAGGCGACGTCGATCTTCGTGCCCAGGATCTTGTCCCCGGGCCGCAGGCCCATGTGGCCGTAGGCCTCCTCGGCCGTGGCGCGGTCGCCGTCGGGAAACTCCGACAGCGCGGGCAGCGTCTCGTCTACGCCGACCGATTGTCCGGGGTTGATGCCCCAGGTGACGGTCGGGCCGATCTGCCGGGCGTCGATCGCGACGCGATCGTCGTACGGGGCGTCGGCATCGCTGGCCATGCTGCGCCACCAGCCGATCGCGTTCTCGAAGTCGTCACCCGCGGGAGCGTGCGGGCGCCCGCGCAGGAAGTCGAAGGTCGTCTCGTCCGGGTTCACGTAGCCCACACGCGCTCCGCCCTCGATCGCCATGTTGCAGACGGTCATGCGCTCCTCCATCGACATGGCGTCGAAGGTGGAGCCCGCGAACTCGTAGGCGTAGCCGACGCCGCCCTGGATGCCGAGCACCCGAATCACGTGCAGGACGACGTCCTTCGCGTACACGCCGGGACCCAGGGGGCCGTCGACCTCGACTCGCCGCACCGCGGGACGCGCGAGCGCCAGGCACTGCGTCGCCAGCACGTCGCGCACCTGCGTCGTGCCAATGCCGAAGGCCACGGCACCAAACGCGCCGTGAGTCGAGGTGTGGCTGTCACCGCAGGCGATGGTCATGCCCGGCTGCGTCAGTCCCTGCTCGGGACCGATCACGTGCACGATCCCCTGGTCGCCCGAGCCGATGTCGAAGAACTCGATCCCGTGCCGCTTGGCATTGCGCTCCAACGCCTGGAGCATCTGCTCGGCGAGCCCGTCGGCCAACGGACGCGCGTGCGTGTCGGTAGGGACGATGTGGTCGACCGTCGCGAAGGTCCGCTCGGGGCACAGGACCCCGAGGTCGGCGTCGTGCAGCATCTGGAAGCCCTGCGGGCTCGTGACCTCGTGGACCAAGTGCAGCCCGATGAAGAGCTGCGTCTGCCCCGTCGGCAGCTCGCGGACCGCGTGGAGGTCCCAGACCTTGTTGAAGAGGCTCTCGCCCATGCCGGCTCCCTGGAGATTCGCGCCCCGGGGAAGGCCGCGAGCGGCGGAGCGCAGCCCGGGCCGGACGGGACCGGAAGACAGGGCGCGCACGGGCTCGGGGGGTGGGGCGGGTCGGCCGGATTATAGCTCGGCAATCACCATGAAGGGCCCCTGCGGGCGCGCGTCGTCCTCGACCGGCCGGAGGGTCGACAGGTCGTAGCCGTCGAGCCAGCGCACGCTCTCGAAGCCGCTCTCGAGCAGCAGGCTCGCGGCACTCTGCGGCGGCAGGTAGCGGCGGTGAGTCTCGCTCTCGTGCTCGGTCGAACCGTCGATCCGGAACGCCTGGATCCGGCGCTCCAGCAGCGGAGTGAGCATCTCGCGCCGATCGCGCACCACCAGGCGGCTGCCCTCGACTTCGCGCTCGATCACCCGCCACTCGCCGGTCTCCTCGGGACGCACGAAGGAGAGCGGGCAGAACAGGTCGAACGCCACGATGCCCGGCGAGCGCATCGAACACTGCAGGTGGCGCAGGTAGAGGCGCTGCTCTTCGACGTCGATCAGCGAGTTGAAGGCGTAGAGGGGCGCGATGCAGACCTGGTACCGCTCGGCCAGCGCGGCGTGCCGCAGGTCGAAGTCCATGACCCGGCCGCGCTCCGACCAGGGCTCGACCCGCGCGCTCGCGATCTCGAGCATCGGCCGGTTCGTGTCGATCCCGACGACTTCGTGGCCCGCCTGTGCCAAGCGCGCCGTGACCCTGCCCGTCTGGCAACCGAGCTCGAGCACGGGGCCCGGGTACTTGGAGGCCAGGTCCAGGTAGATCGCCACGTCGCGATCGAAATCCCTGGTGTAGAGCCGGTTGAACTCCGCGACCCGCCGCCCAGCCAACACTCTATCCCGCATCGCGCGGCACTCTAGGGGGCTCGGACAGCGGCGCAAACCGCAGGCGCCGGAGCGGCGTCATGCGCGACCGGCCAGCGCCAGCCCGAGACAGAGACGACGCCAGAGCAAGGTGCCCCGCCGCGGTCCGTTGCTATGCTCGCGGCCATGGCCACGTCCCCGGAAGCCAGCGACATCGCCCTCGACCGCGCGGGTCTCGTGTCGCAGATGTCCCGCCTGCTGAGCGACTGGGGTGCCGGCGACGCGCCGGACCTGTACTCACTCATCGACGCGTGCACGAGTGACTACGGCGAGGCCGGCTTCGAGGCCTTCCTGCAGCGCGCGCGAAAGACCGGGGCGACCTGGGGATTCCACCCTTCCGACCCACTGGCGCGCAGCGTGTCGCGAGCGATCATGGGCAGGGTCGTGCTCGACGGCTCCGCGCTCGACGATACCGGGCGGCTCGACGTGGCCAGGGAGCGGCCCGCGGTATTCCTGGGCAACCACCTGTCGTTCGTCGACGTGAACGTGCTCGACTACCTGATGGCCGACGCCGGCTACGGCGACGTGTCGAGCATTCTCACGACGCTGGTCGGTCCCAAGGTCTACACCCATCCAGTGCGCAGGCTCGCCAGCATGACGTTCGGCACGATCAAGATGCCCCAGAGCACGAGCCGCGCGTCAGGCGAGGCGGTGATGTCGGCGCGCGAGGTCGCGAAGATCGCTCGCGGGATCTTCGAGGCGGCGGACGAGCGCCTGAAGGCGGGCGAGCACCTGCTGGTCTTTCCCGAAGGCTCGCGCAGCCGCGACGGTGCGATGCAGCCCTGTCTCGCGGCGGTGGCCCGGTATCTCGGACACCCAGACGCGGTGGTCGTTCCGTTCGGACTCGCCGGGTGCGAGAAGCTCGTCCCGCTCGAGGAAGACCACGCGCACCCCTGCATCGTACGTGGCCGGATCGGCGTGCCGGTTCCCGCCGCGAAGCTGCTCGAGCGCGCAGGGGGGCGCCGCGAGCGCGCGATGCACATCGTGGGCTACCTGATCGCGGACACGCTGCCCATCGAGTACCGGGGCGCGTACGATCGGGACGCCTCGGCGGGCGACCCCCGTCTCGACGAGGCGCGCGACCTGGCCGACGAACTCAGCGGGCGATGATCGCGCGGCTGCTGCTCGTCCTCCTGCTGACCCCGGCCGGCGCCGCCCTGCCCGTGGCCGAAGTCGGCGCTGCGACGCTCGAGTTGGCGGAGAAGGCGAGGCTGTTCCGTGCTGCGCTGCACGAGCGCCACGTGTCGCGTGAAGGACTCGTGATCTACAAGATCCACCTGCCGACGTGGGAGGACGACCTGGCGCGCGGCACGTATCCGCGCCTGGCCGACACGCCCTTCTTCAACGGCAGCTGGGCAGCCACGTCCTGCACGCGCGCGCGCGTCGAGCCCGCGGGGCCCGAGCGTGCCGCGGCCATGGCCGACGCTCGCCGTGCCCTCGACGGGCTGCGTTTCCTGATGGACGTGACCGGCGTGCAGGGCCTGATGGCGCGCGGCGTGCGCCGCGACGAGGGCCTCGTGATGCCACCGCAGGACCGGCCCTGGCTGCCGGGGGCGCCGGGCTTCGAGCGCTACGTGTACCGGGCCGACGTGTCCGCCGACCAGTACGCGAGCGGGCTGGTGCCCGCCATAGCGGAGTGCGCGGACCTGTTTCCCGAGCGCACGCGGAGACTCGCGGTCGACTTCGCCTCGCACCTGGTCCGCAACGACATGCGGCTGGTCGACGCACGCGGCGTGCAGACGCGCTTCGGCGACCTGTCGTACCGCTCGGGGGCGGGCTTCAACTCGATCTTCCAGCTGACGGGATGGGCCGCGTTCGTGCTAGCGGCCGAGCTCGATCCCGACCCGCGCTGGGCGCACCAGCGCGACCGGCTGCGCGACCGCCTCCGCGTTCCCGCGCGCAGCCGCCGCACCAACCTGCGGATCCTCGGCGTGACGAACTACTCGAACGACCTGATGAGCTGGAACCTGTACCGCGCGCTGGTGCCGATCGCGCGGCGCAACGGGGACCCGGCCCTGGCGGAGCTGCGCCACGGCCTGCACCGCGCGCGGCTGCGCGGCCGGGGCGAGCCCAACGCCTACTTCGCCGCCCTGCTCTGCCGGATCGAGCCCGAGTCCTGCGATCGCGCGGCCCTGGCTGCCGGCCGCGCCGTGCTCGAGGACTTCCCGATCGACAAGCGTGCCGTGATTCCCTCGCCCGAACGGCTGGCGGCCCTGCCCCGGCGGTGGATCCCCGGCCGCAAGTGGAGGGCGCAGGCATCGGTGATCGTGCCCATCGCGGACCGGCCGCGGAGCAGCTTCGAGTGGAAGTCGAACCCGTACCGGCTCGATGGGCGGGACGATCCGGAGCGCGGCTACACGGGGCTCGACTACCTGGCGGCCTACTGGCTCTACCGCTCGATCCCGGGGGCTCTCGAGCCGCCAGGGGAGCCGCGTCCCACGGAGTGAGCGGGATCCTTGCCAAGGCTCCTGCGCCCAGTATGGTGCTCGTCGAACCATGGGTATTCCCAGGGGAACGGCCATCGGCAGCGTGGTGGTGGACGAGCCACTCGACTCCGGGCGCTCGGATCTGTACCGGGGTCGCCAGCGCGGACTCGAGCGCGAGGTCGTGGTCCGCGTCCTGCCCCGCGACCGCAGCGGCCCACGGGCCGAGCACTTCTGGCGCGAGGCCCGCTTCGCCGCCCGCATCGCCCACCCGAACGTGCTCCAGGTCTTCGACTGCCTGGCGCGCGACGGCGACGTCTACCTGGTGCGCGAGTACGTGGACGGGGGCTCGCTCCGCGAGGTGCTCGACCGGGCCCGCGAGACCGGCTCCCAACGCCTGCGGCCCCAGCTGGCGGCCCGCATCACGCTCGAGCTGGCCGTCGCGCTGGAGCAGCTGCACCTGCACTCGGTGGTCCACACGGACCTGCGGCCGGAGCACATCCTGGTCAGCCGTCGGGGAGAGCTGAAGCTGGACGGACTCGGCGGCGCCCGCGAGCCCGGCGAGCTGCCGGTGGACGCCTCGGAGCTCGACCCCACCTATGCGGCTCCCGAACTCGGCCGCGGCGCGCGGGTGGATGCCCGGGCCGACGTGCACTCGCTGGGAGCCCTGCTCGAGGAGCTGGTCAGCGGACGCCGGCCGGGATCGGCCTACGCCGAGGTGGCCCACGCGCCACGCCGCCTGCAGCGGCTGATCCGCGCCTGCCGTGCGCCGTCACCGGCGCTGCGCCCGGACCTGGCAGAGGTCATGCACCGGCTTCGCGAGGCCGCCGGGCCGGTGGACGCCCGCACCCAGCGCGCCGAGGTCGCGACCTGGATGTGGCAGGTCCGCGTGCGCAGCCGGGCCCGGTCCCTGCGGCCGGGCGAAGCCGACGACGACCCGGCGAGGCCGCCTGCGATGCAGATCCGGCCGCCGCTCCGCGCGGGCCGCCACCGTGCGCTGGCGGCCGCCGGCGCGATGGGGCTGCTGGCACTGGGCGCGGTGCTGCTGGGCCGGGTGAGCGCCGGCCCTGAGCCCGAGCCGCTTCCGGCCGTGTCTGCGGCGCTCCCGCCTCCGCCGCAGGCCGCCACCCTGACCCTGGCGGTGTACCCGTGGGCACGTGTCGAGATCGACGGCCGCGAGCCCTTCTACACACCGCGGGCCGAGCCCTTGGAGCTGGTGCCCGGACCCCACGAGGTGGTGCTCGACCACCCGTCGCACGGCGAGGTGCGGCGCGTGCTCGAGCTACGCGCCGGCGAGCGGCGAACACTGCGTCACACGTTCATTCCGCGCGAGACGCCCTGGAGCACGGAATGACACGACCCGGACTCGTCTTCGCCGTCCTCTTGACGCTGGCGTGGCCCCAGTCTGCCGCAGCGCGTCAGGTCGTGCACAACGCGGCGCCCGGCGACACGCTCGAGTCGATCGCGCTGCGCTACTACGGAGTGGCCGAGCTCGGAGAGTCGCTGCGCGTGCACAACTCGCTGGGTCGAGGGCATCTCAGCGCGGGGAGCGTCATCGAGATCCCGCTGGCCGACGACCACACGGTCGCGAACGGCGACGAGTGGTCCGGGCTGGCGGATCGTTACTGGGGAGACTGGGAGCTCGGGGCGGCGCTGGCGCTGCTCGTGGAGCCCGCGGGCGCGAAGCTGGAGCCCGGGACGCGACTGCGGATCCCCGCGTTGCTCCATCACCGCGTGCGGCGCGGCGAGACCATGGCCGTGCTGACGCGGCGCACGTACGGAAGTCCCGAGCGCATCCCGGCTCTCGCGCTGCTGAACGGGATCGACAACCCGAGCCGCATCGGCGAGCGGCAGGCGCTCCGGCTGCCGGTGTTCGGAGACATCCCGGAGCATGACGCGCCGCTGGGCGGATCGGCCACGACCGGGTCACTCCCCCCGGTGTCCGCCGCGCCAGCACCGCAGCCGCCGATCGCGCCCTTGGCACCCGAGGAGCCGCTCGCCGCAGCCGAGGCGCCCGCCCCCGTCGCGCCGGCGCCCCTCAGGCGAAGACCCCCCGAGGAAGACATGACGCAGGTCCTCTCCGATGCGGTCGAGGCCTACTACCAGGGCGAGTTCGACGTGGCGCGCGAGACCCTCGAGGAGCTGCGGCCCGACCTGCTCGCCTTCGGGACCGAGCGCCAGCAGCGCATCCTCTTCAGCCACCTTCTGCTGGTCCACGTCGCCTTCGATGACGCGCAGGCGACCTGCGACAGCTGGACGCAGCTGCGCGGGCGGCTCGATGACGCGACGCTGGATCCGGACCGCTTCTCGCCCAAGGTGCGACGCATGTCGCAGGCCTGCGAGACCCGCTGAGCGCAGCCACTCAGAGCGCGTCTTCGACCAGCTCTTCCGCGGCCTGCATCGGCTCGAGGCCCCGCTCCTGGCAGCGCGCCAGGACCCGGTCGAGGTTCTCGGGGATGACGCGCAGCCGCTCCCGCGATGCAGCGTCATTGCCTCCCTCGCGCGACACGGCCAGGTGGATCAGGCCGCCCGCGTTCGCCAGGTAGTCCGGTACCAGCAGAACGCCCCTCCCGTGCATGACGGCCGCGGCCTCGTCGCCGGCCAGCGTGTTGTTCGCCGCGCCACACACGATGGCGCAACGCAGCGCGTCAGCTCTTGACGCATCGATGACACGCGCGGGACCGCAAGGCGCCAGCACGTCGCACTCCACGTCGAGGATCTCGCCCGGCGTCACGACGGCCACGCCGTCGGGAAGTTCGCCAAGGCGCTCCAGGTCGGGGTCCGCGGCGATCACGACCGCACCGGCCTCACAGAGATAACGCACCAGGAATCCACCCACGCTGCCGACGCCCTGGACCGCGATCCGCGCGCCCGCCAGCGAGAGACCGCGCGACCGGAGCGCGGTCTCCATCGCCATGCGGACGCCCAGGGCCGTGAAGGGACCCGGATCACCGCAGCCGCCGCGCTCGCGTGGCAGGCCCACCACGTGCGAGGTCTTCTCCGCGATGACCGCCATCTCCTGCTCGCCGGTACCCATGTCGGCCGCGGTGATGTAGCGGCCGTCGAGCGACGAGACGAAGTCGCCGAAGACGAGCAACTGATCGCGGGTGCGGAGGCGTGCGTCACCGCAGACGACCGCCTTGCCGCCACCAAGGGCCAGGCCCGCGAGCGCGGCCTTCCGCGTCATGGCCTGGGCCAGCGCGCGCGCCTCGCGGCGCGCTTCCAGCGGATCCTCGTAGCTCCGCCAGCGGCACCCCCCAAGGGCAGGACCCCGCGCGGTCGAATCGATCGCGATGATCATCTCGACGCCGGCGGCGCTGTGGACGTGAAGAGAAGCTCCGCTCATCACCTCTTCCGCTTCGTGGTGGATCCGCCACGCCTTTAGCCCGATCAGCCGCCGCCCGGCGAGAGCCGGATCGAGATGCCGGTCTGGCCCGGTGTCACCGGGCCCGGGGCGCTGCCCGAGAGATCGGTCTCGCCGCGCGTCAACGGGTTGCCGTCGCGGTCCACGCGCGCGGTCAGCGTCAGCTCTCCCTCGAAGCGGCGTCCCTGCATCATCACGTCGCCCGGACCCAGCGAGAACTCCAGCGGGAACGGTCCGACCGGCAGGCGCCGGACGGCCAGCGGGGGCCCCCCCGCGCCCGAGCGCGCGATCACGAACAACACGCCCTCGCCGCCGGCCGGTGCGCCTGGCGCCAGCTCTATCGTGCCGCGGATCTCGACCCCGGGTACCGACGCCGTCTCGCCGCCGGGCGGCGGGTTGCCCCGGCGCACCATCGGCGGTACCGCAGCGCTCGGCTTGGCCTGCTCGAGACCCGGGATGCGCACGGGCCGCTCCGAGGCCGGGGGCTCGTCTTCGAGCGCCACGAAGGGCTCGACGCGGCGGTCACAGGCGCTCGCCGCCAGCAGCACGGCGAAGGCCAGGATGGACGGCAGCAGGCCCTGTCTTCCCACGTCATACTCCCCGTACTGCCGATGGCGATGCGGCTCTCCGACGAGAACCTTCCCGAGTACCTTGCGAGCCGAGGACTGCTTCCGCAACCCGCGGACGCCCGGGTCGAGCCCGCCGGCGACGGCAACATCAACTACGTGCGCCGCGTGCGCGTGACCGGTGGCCCGGATGCCGGCACGAGCTGGATCGTGAAGCAGGCTCGCGAGGCGCTGGAGCGCTTCCCCGAGTACCGCGTCACGACCGAGCGAATCGTCTTCGAGCGGCGCTACGCGGCCTGCGTCTCAGAGCGCGCACCGGAGTGTGCGCCCGTCCTTCCGGGCATCCTGGCGTTCGACGCGGACTCTCGCGTGCTGGTGATGGAGGACCTGGGCTCGGAGCGCCTCTCGGATGCGCTCGACGCAGGCCACGTTCCCTATGACGCGCTCGACGCGCTCGGCACTTACCTGGGTAGAGTCCACGCCGCGACTCGCGAGGGCGCGTCACAGCTGGCGGCACAGTTCGCCAACGACGAAATGCGGCGCCTGCACGGCGAGCACATCTTCGCGCTGCCCTACGAGCCCGACGCGTTCCCGCTCGAGCCTGCCGTCCGAAAGGCCGCCGATCGTAGACTCGCCCGGCCGGGTGTTCGCGAGGCGATCTCGGAGCTGCGCGCGCGCTACTACGCCGAGGCCTCGGCTCTGGTCCACGGCGACCCCCAGCCCGGCAACGTCATGCTGCAGCGCGGCAAGCCGCGGCTGATCGACGCCGAGATCGCGCACGTGGGAGACCCGGCCTTCGACCTGGGGACTGCCCTGGCCCACCTGCTCATCTGCGCAGCGGGCGGGCCCATGGAGAACTCCTCGCGCTGGAGCCGCGGCGCGGAGCGCCTGGTCGAGGGCTATCGCCGGTCGGGTGGGAGGGCGGAGGACGTGGCCCTGGCCCGGCGCTACGCGGGCGTCGAGATCCTCCGGCGCACCATCGGTGCGGCCCGGCTGCCCAGTGTCGCCGGCCCGGCCGCGGCCGAGGTCGCTCTCGAAATCGGCGTGGAGCTGCTTCTAGGCTGAACGGGCTGGATATTTCTTGCCTCGCCAGCGAGGCGCGAGTCGTGCGAATTCTGCACGAATTCGGCCAAACCGCCGCAATTTCAGGGGTTTTGCCGCGAAAAAGTGCTGGCAATCCGTTCGGGCGACGTTAGACTCCCCGCCCCAAAGAAGGCCGTGCGCCTCGGAGGCCAGAGGAACCATGCCGATCGACATCAAGCTCAACGTCAGCATCTCGCTTGAGGAGTCTTCTCTCGAAGACGCGCTCGAGGAGTACGACGAGCTCACGGTTGCGGAGCTCGTGCGGCAGGTCCTGGACAAGGCGATCGCGCTCGAGGATATCGCCGCCGAGGTGATCGAGGGACCGAACACCCTCGAGGACTTCGACAAGCAGTCGGCCTGAGGCCTGCCCCGGACCTAGCGGAACAGCTCCAGCTGCTCCGGCCGCGGGCGCTGCCTGGCGCCCGGGTCCCGGGCCGCTCGTCCATCCGGGTCCGGCCGTGCCCGACCCGCTCCAGGGCGCCGGATGCGCCGTGGCTCGAGGCTCACCAGCGGCAGGATCGACGAGCCGCGCAGGACCAGCCCCTCCCCGCTCCTGGGACGCCGCCCGGACGCCGCCGCGCGCGGCGCCGGACGATAGATCCCGAGGCGCCGGGCGTGAGTCAGGATCCTGCGGTACAGCACGTGGAAGCGCGGCCCGTGATCGAAGTGGCGCAGGTGTGCGAGTTCATGACACAGCGTGTCCACGAGCCCGGAGTACCTGAGCAGCTCGCGCGTCCGGACGTGACGTAGCCGGATGCGAATGCTCCCATCCTCATAGCAGACGCCATAGCGCCGCTTGACGTTCGCGCGCTCGGCGTCGAGCGCACGCAGCGGCAGGCGGAAGGCGCGCGCCAGCACCCGCCCGTCCTGGCGCAGCCGCCGAAGCACGGCCTGTGACTCACCGCGCCCCGCGCTGCCCCTCGATCCGTATCCGGCCATCGGGTCCCCCGCAACGAACCAGCGAGCGGGCGCATCGGCGCGCGAGAGCGCTGGCCGGGGAAGGCGAAGTCAGTATACCCTGCCCGAGTTGAACTCCCCACTGCCGACGCGATTCCCGATCTTTCCGTTGCCCGACGTGGTGCTGTTCCCGGACGTGCGCCTGCCGCTTCACATCTTCGAGCCGCGCTACCGCGCCATGACGCGCGACGCGATCGACGGGGAGGGAGCGATCGGCATGGTGCTGCTCCAACCCGACGTCGATCCGCGCGAGACCTGCGCACCGATCTTCGACACCGGCTGCCTCGGACGCATCGTGAAGCACGAAGAGCTGTCGGACGGGCGGTTCATGCTCGTGCTCGAGGGTGAACGCCGATTCCGCATCGAGTGCGAAGAGGACTCCGACGCTCCCTACCGCAGTGTTCGGGCCGAGCTTCTTCCCGACCCGGCGTTTGACGCGCTCGACGAAGCGACACGCTTCACCTTGACGCGCGCGCGTGGGGAGCTCGAGAGGCGCATGCTCTCGATCGCGCGCACGCACCGGCCCGACGCGGCGCGCCTGCTCGCCGACCGCATGCGGGCGCTCGACCCGATCGCGTTGCTGCACGCGATCGCCTTCGGGCTCGACTGCGGGCCGCTCGAGAAGCAGGGCCTGCTCGAAGCGCCCGACCCACTGTCTCGCGCGCACCTCCTGGGGCGTCTCTTCGAGTTCCGCGAGGCCGAGTCACAGCTCTCTTTCACTCCCAAGAACGTCAACTAGATCACATAGCAACGGTTCGAATTTCGTCGAATTCCCGCGAAATTCGCCGATCGCTCCACACTGCGCTGTGCCGATTCGCTGTGTGCAATCCTGTGCACGGTAACGCCCCGGTCTCACACAGGTGTAACCGTAGTTGCACGGATCCGGCGAGAGGGCCCCGTTTCCGACGGTGCACGCCCGCAACCGTTCCACTCCCACGGTGACGCCGCCCGAAAGCTCAAGCGAAAGCTGAACTCTCGCGAATCGAGTTTGCCCGTCGGCCGGAAGTCGTGGGAGAGTCGCCTTCCGCTGGAACCCCGGCGGATCGGCTCATACGGGGAGATATCGCAGGAATGCTCACTGGGGGGTGGGAGGCCGTCCGGACCGCGGTCCGGGCGCGCGTAGGTCAGTCTGCGTTCGACGCCTGGTTCAGCGGGCTCGAAGGCGACGTTGACGGACGCAGCCTCGTCGTAAAGTGTCCGGATCGTTTCAGCCGCGACTGGATCTCGCGTCGGCACGGGAACGTGCTGCTCGAGTCCGCGCGCGCCATCGACGCTGCCGTCGAGCACGTGGTGTTTCGTGTCGACGAGCACGGCTGCCGCGAGCCGGCGTCCACGGTACGGGCGCGGACTCCCGCGTCCGTGGCGAGCCCGGCCTCGCAAGGGCGGGCGAGAGCGGACGGGAGTTCGGCTCCGGCGCCGGCGCCCCCGCGCGACAGCGCGAGGGCGCGGACCGAGCCCGGCTTCGACAGCTTCGTAGCGGACCCCGCCAACGTCCTGGCGTTGGAAGCCGCGCGGGCGATCGCGCGCGGTGAGGCCGGTCACTGCAGTCCGCTGCTGCTTACGGGAAGGAGCGGAGCGGGCAAGTCGCATCTGTGCCGCGCCATCCGCGGGGCGCGTCCGGAGCAGACGGCGTTCCTGTCGAGCGAGGAGTTCACTTCCGAAGTGACCCAGGCGATCCGCAGCGACCGCATGGCCAGCGTTCGCGCGCGCTACAGGCGCCACCTGAACGTGCTGATCCTGGAGGACGTGCAGTTCCTGCAGGGCAAGCGCGCCACCCAGATGGAGTTCTTCCACACGCTCGACCACCTGATCTCGCGGGGAAAACCCGTCGTGCTGACCTCGGACCGGCCGCCCGCCGAGCTCGACGGACTCGAAGAGCGGCTGCGGGCCCGCATCTCGTCGGGGCTGGTCGCGTACATCGGGCCTCCCGAGATCGAGACGCGCCGCGCGATCCTGCGCGCAAGGGCTTCGGCGGGCGGAGTGCGGCTTCCTGACGAGGTCGTCGAGCTGCTGGCCGCGCGGCCCATCGACGCGCCGGGCGCGCTGGTCTCCAGCCTGAACCAGGTCGTGGCGCGCGCCACGCTGCTCAAGCGCCCGGTCACGCTGGAGCTCGTCCACGAGGCGCTGCGCGCCGTGGACGTGCCCGGCCGGCGGCGGAGCATCGAGGAGATCATGCAGATCGCCGCGCGCGCGAGCGGCGTCACGGTCGAGGAGCTTCGCGGGCGCTCGCGCCGGCGGCGCATCGTGCGCCCGCGGCAGCTGGCCATGTTCCTGTGCCGCCGCTTCACGGACGCTTCACTGGCCGAGATCGGCCGCGCCTTCCGGCGGGACCACTCGACGGTGGTCTACTCGCTGGAGCAGATCGAGATGCGCACCGTCGAGCAGCCGCAGCTGCGCTACGAGCTCGAGTCCCTGGCTTCCCGCCTGGGCCCCGCGGCCGCCCTCAGGACTTGAGGGCGGCTCCGTAGTGCTTCTCGTAGTACTCGCGGTAGGCGCCTGAGCGGATCGGCTCCCACCAGTCGCGGCGCTCCCGGTACCAGCCCGCCGTCTTCTCCATGCCGCCGCGCAGGTCGAGCTCGGGCTGCCAGCCGAGTGCGCGGATCCTGGAGGTGTCGACGGCGTAGCGCTGGTCGTGTCCCGGGCGCAGGCCTTCGACGGGCTGGATCAGCGACTCGGGCTTGCCGAGCACGTCGAGGATCATGCGGGTCAGCTCCAGGTTCGGGACCTCGGGATCCTGGTTCGCCCCGATGTTGTAGATCTGGCCGGCCTCGCCGCTGCGCAGCAGCAGGAGCAGCGCCCGGCAGTGGTCCTCGACGCGCAGCCAGTCGCGGACCTGCGTGCCCCCGTCGTAGAGCGGAACCGGCTCGTCCTCGATCGCGTTGATCAGGAAGAGCGGGACCACCTTCTCAGGGTACTGGTAGGGACCGTAGTTGTTCGTGCAGCGCGAGACGATCGTGTCGAGATCGTGGGTCTCGTGGAAGGCCAGGGCCAGGTGATCGGCCGCCGCCTTCGCCGCGGAGTACGGACTCGAGGGACGCAGCAGCGTCTGCTCGTCGGGAAAGCCGGGCCAGTCCACCGAGCCGTACACCTCGTCGGTTCCGACCTGGAGGAAGCGCGCCTTCGGCCGGTGGCGCCGGGTGGCCTCGAGCATCACGTAGACGCCGTACACGTTGGTGTCTACGAACTGACCGGCGCGCTCCGACGTCGAGCGGTCCACGTGGGACTCGGCGGCGAAGTTGACGACCTGGTCCACGTCGGCGACGAGCCGCGAGACGAGTTCGAGGTCGCGGATGTCGCCCTGGACGAACTCGTAGCGCGGAGACGCCTCGACGTCGGCCAGGTTCGCGGGGTTGCCGGCGTAGGTGAGCAGGTCGAGGTTCAGGACGCTCGCCTCGGAGTCCTCGTCGAGCAGCATCCGGATGAAGCAGGAGCCGATGAACCCGCAGCCCCCGGTGACCAGCACCCGCATTTCCCGTCCCCGCAGCTTGAGACTAGTAGCTCGATCCGAGCGCGATCGACTCGGCCTGGCCGGTCAGGGGAAGGGCGTCGCCGCCGGAATCCTGGTGGGCGTCCGGCTTCTCCCGCCGGCCGTAGGTCGTGGTCCGCTCGTAGGGGGTTCGACCGATGTCGCGGATCAGGGATTCGAATTGCGCGGGCTCACAGTGGTCGCCGTGCTCGGAGCCGGCCGAGTTGCTGATCGACTCCTCCATCAGCGTCCCGCCGAAGTCGTTGGCGCCGGACATGAGGCCCATCTGGGCGACGGCGAAGCCGAGCTTTACCCAGGCGACCTGCACGTTCTGGATCCAGGGTCGCAGGAACAGGCGGGACACGGCGATGACGTTCAGGTCCTCGAGCACCGTGGCTCCGGCGCGGGCCCCGTCCTCGCGGTAGAGCCGGGTGTTGTGGTGGATGAAGCCGAGCGGCACGAACTCGGTGAAACCGCCCGTGCGCTTCTGGATGTCGCGGAGCAGGTCGAGGTGGCCGGCGATGTGCTCGGGGCGCTCGACGTGGCCGTACATGATCGTCGAGGAGGAGCGGAGCCCGACCTCGTGCGCGGCCGTCACGATCTCTACCCAGCGGTCCGTGCGCAGCTTGTGCGGCGACACGATCTTGCGCACCTCGTCGTCCAGGATCTCCGCCGCCGTGCCGGGGATGGTGCCGAGGCCGGCGTCGCGCAGCATGCGCAGGTAGTCGTGCAGGTCCATGCCGTCCGACTTGCCGTGGCCGAAGTCGATCTCTTCGGGCGAGAAGGCGTGGATGTGCAGGTCGGGCAGCTGGCGCTTGATCGCCCGGATGATCTCGCGATACCAGAAGCCGTCCTTGTTCGGGTGGATGCCTCCCTGGATGCAGACCTCCGAGGCGCCGCGGTCCCAGGCCTCCTGCGCGCGCTTCACGATGTCGTCGAGGTCGCGGTCGTAGGAGTCTTCGTCGTGCTTGTGCCGGGCGAAGCCGCAGAAGCGGCAGCCGACGTAGCAGATGTTGGTGAAGTTGATGTTCCGGCAGACGACGTAGCTGATCTCGTCACCCACGTCGTCGTGGCGGGCGGCGTCGGCGACGGCGCAGAGCACGTGGTGGTCGCGGCCGGTGGCGCCGAGCAGGACCAGGGCGTCGGCCCGCGACAGCTCGCGGCCCTCGAGCGACTTCTCGAGCGCGCGGCGGACGGCGGGCGTCGTGCCGCGCAGCAGGCGGTCGCCGAGTCCGGTCGTTCCGGGGGCGCGGGTAGTGGAGGGGGTGGCAGGGGAAGTCATGAGGAGGTCCCGACAGGATAGCCCTGCGCGTCGGAATCCGCGCGCAGCGCGGCGAGCATGCGCGGGTCGAAGAGCTCCGGCCGTCCGGCGATGTCCGCCGGGTACGCGCCGTGCCGCTCCCGCAGCCGGTACCCGGCCGCCTCGGTGCGCCGCTGCAGCTCCTCGAGCTCGGGCCAGGGCGCCTCGGGGTTGATGAAGTCGATCGTGACCGGCGACACCCCGCCCCAGTCGTTGAGCCCCGAGCGCACGAGCAGCTCGAGCGAGGTGGGCGACAGGTTCGGCGGCGCCTGCAGATTCATCTCGGCGCCCAGGACCAGCCGCGCCAGCGCCACCGTCCCGGCCATGATCTCGTCCGACGGCGCCGGCCGGCCGGACATCGACGTGCCAGGCTTCGGGTGGAAGTTCTGCACGATCACCTCCTGGATGTGCCCGCCCTCGCCGGCCAGCTCGCGGATCGTCCAGAGCGTGTCCACCCGCTCTTCGGGCGTCTCGCCGATCCCGATCAGGATGCCCGTCGTGAAGGGAATGCGAAGGCGCCCGGCGTCGCGGGTCATGCCGATCCGCAGGCGGGGGTCCTTGTCGGGACAGTAGTAGTGGGCCTCGCCGCGCTCGCGCAGGCGCTGGCTCGTGGTCTCGAGCATCAGCCCCATGCTGGCGTTCCACGGCCGGAGCGCGCGCAGCTCGTCCTCGTCCATGATGCCGGCGTTCGAGTGCGGGAAGAGCCCCTCCTCGAACGCCACCTGGCAGGCCTCGACCAGGTACTCCGAGGTGCTCGCGTAGCCCTGCTGGTCGAGCCAGCCGCGGTAGCTGCGGTAGGCGAGCTCGGGCTTGTCCCCCAGGCAGAAGAGCGCCTCGCGGCAGCCGGCTTGCCGGGCGCGGCGGGAGGTCTCGCGCACCTCGTCGAGCCGGTAGGTCTTGGCCCGGGGGGAATCGGGCTGGACCGCGAAGGTGCAGTACGCGCAGCGGTCCCGGCACAGGTTGGTGAGCGGGATGAAGACGTTCTTCGAGTAGGTGACCTCGTCGCCGTGGCCGCGGCGGCCCAGCTCCTGCGCGGCCTCGAGCAGCGGCTCGAGCAGCTCGCTGCGGCCCGAGCCGCGCGCGGCCTCCTCTTCGAGGCGCTCGGCGACCGCGACGGCGCTCGCGCGGTCGAGCGGCTCCGCGTCGACCGCCTTGCGGACGCGCTCGATCAGCTCTCCCGTGGTGTCACCGCGAGCGGGCACGCTCTCCTCCATCCCCAGCCCCCCGGGAGGGCTTCGATGCTAGCACTGGCGTTCGAGGGCCAGCAATCGGCCCTGGGCTATGCTCGACGCGTGACCTCGCGAGCCCGGACGACCCCGGTAACGCTCACGTTCCTGACGTGCGGGGGATTGCTTCTGCTTCAGCGACGCCCCTTGGGAAGCGACCGCTTCGCGGGGCTCTGGAACGGCGTGGGCGGGCACGTCGAGCCCGGAGAGCACGCGCGCGAGGGAGCGCTCCGCGAGATCCGCGAAGAGACGGGGCTCGCGCCCAAGGACCTGGAGCTGCGCGCGGTCATCCACGAGACGGGGCTGCTCGGGCGCTCGCATCTGCTGTTCGTGTTCACCGGCGAGGCGGACTCGTCGGAGCACGTGCCGAAGAGCCCCGCCGGCGAATGCCGCTGGTACGAGCGCGGCGCGCTACCGCTGGACTCGCTGGTGCCGGACCTGCCCGTCCTGCTTCCGGCCGTCCTCGACCCCTCCGCCGGGGTCGCCTTCGGCGTCCAGCACTTCGATGGGGGCGACCGGGCATTGGCCCTGCGCATCGACTAGATGGCACTCCGCGCGATCGTCTTCGACCTCTTCGACACCCTCGTCGACCTGCACTGGGAGCGCCTGCCCGAGACTCCCCTCGGGCGGAGCAGCGCCACCCGCCTTCACGCGCTCGTGTCGCGGCACCTGCCCATCGACCTGGAGTCCTTTGCCGCAGAGCTCAAGCAGAGCGACCGCGAGCTGTTCAGAGAGCGCCACGGGGCCGGACTCGAGGTGCCGACGCTGACGCGCATGGAGGCGCTGGTCGAGCGACTCGGAGTGAGCGAGCCCGACCTCCCGCACGCCCTGTGCGACGAGCACATG
>JAFDDB010000259.1 GCA_019311115.1 Deltaproteobacteria bacterium | reverse complement strand
TGTTGCTCCTGAGCATGGCGTACTTCGTCGTGTATGTCCTCTCGGACCGCTTCACGCCCTACACGGAGTTCGGTCGCGTCGACGGCTTCGTCGTGCCCGTCGTCCCGCAGGTCTCGGGCTACCTCACCGAGATGAACGTCGTCCTCCATGACGTCGTTGATGAGGGCACGGTGCTCGCGCGCGTCAACCCGGAGCCCTTCGAGATCGCGGTCCGCGCGGCGAGGGCGGCTCTCGAGGCCGCCGGACAGTCGGTCGGCGCACAGACCGCGGGGATCGAGGCCGCGGTCGGCCGCCTCGGCGTTGCGCGCGCGCAGCTCGATCGCTCGGAGCGCACGTTCCAGCGCGTGGAGCGCATCAACGCACGGAACCCAGGAGCGCTGTCCCAGGCCGACCGTGACCGCGCGGACACCTCGCTCGCACAGTCGCAGTCGAAGGTGATCTCCGCCGAGGCGGATCTCGAGAAGGCGCGGACTCAGCTGGGCCCGGAGGGAGCCGACAACCCGCAGATCAAGGCGGCCGTGGCCGCGCTCGACAAGGCCGAGTTCGACCTGGCGATGACCGAGCTCCGCGCACCCTTCCGAGGAGGCATCGAGAGCCTGCGCACGGACGTGGGGCAGTTCGCCGCTGCCGGGCAGCCGCTGATGACCTTCGTTTCGACGCGCGATGTCTGGATCGTGGCGAACATGCGCGAGAACAACCTCGGCAATATCGAGGTCGGGGATCGCGCGGAGGTCACTCTCGATGTCGCCCCGGGGACCGTGTTCACCGCGACCGTTTCGAGCATCTCGTTTGGCGTGACCTACGACGGCGCGAAGCGATCGCCGGGTGAGCTGCCCACTGCAGGCGCCCAGCAAGGCTGGCTCCGCGACCCGCAGCGGTTCCCGGTCATCCTCCACTTCGACGACACGCAGTCCGAGATCTTCCGTCGCTACTGCCGCGTGGGTGGCCAGGCGGACGTGGTCGTGTACACCGGGTCCCATGAGTGGATCGACGCGATCGGACACTTCCGGATCCGGCTCGCGGCCTGGCTCTCCTATGTCCGCTGAAGCCGCTCTGATGCCCCGACTTCGGGGTCGGCTCCGGGGTCGCCCCTGGAACGCGGCGACGGTCCGCGTGACACGCTATGCGTTCGGGCTCACGCTCTCGACGCTCGTGGCCCTCGGCGTCGCCTGGCCCGTGTCCTTCTTGACGCCGGTGCTGGCCTGCGCCTTCCTGGCGGCGCCGAAGGCGCTCCCGCTGCGCGGCGCGATCGGGTTCGTCGGGATCATCGCCGTCGCCTGCGCGTCGGCACTGCTGCTCTGCAACACGCTGCAGTACCCGGGTGTCTTCTTCCCGCTCTCGGCGCTCGGATTGTTTCTGATTCAATACGCCCAGCAGCGGGGCGGCAATCCGATCGCGACGATGTGGTTCACGGTCGCGTGGGTGCTGATCCCTTTCATGGGCGTCCAGTCCATGGCCGTTGCGTCGTTGATCGCCGGGGCTCTGCTCTTCGGGACGACGGTCGCCATCGTCCTTGTCTGGTGTGCGTTCATGCTGTTCCCGGATCCGGAGCAGACGGTCACGGCGCGGCCGGCGCCGACGCCTGCCATCGGCGATCCGTCGCAGCACTTCGCCGCGGCGCTCCGCAACACGCTCGCCGTCCTCCCGGCGTTCATGGTGTTCCACCTCTCCGAGCTGACGAGCCATGCGCTCGTGCTGATCTTTGTCGCGTTGCTGTCCGGGCAACCCGCCTTCCAGAAGGGGTTCAAGGGCGGAGCCGTCCTGCTCCTCGGCAACGGGATCGGGGGCATCGGTGCGGTGATCATCTTCAACTTGCTCACGGTCGCGCCGAGCATGGGGTTCCTGGCCTTGCTGATCGCATTCGCGAGTCTGTGGTTCGGTGCGCGCTCGTTCTCCGATCAGAAGACCGCGCCTCTGTTCAAGACCGGGATGTCGACGCTGTTGCTCATCGTCGGCTCGGCGACGACCTCGACGGGCGAGGCGGGCGCTCTGGTCTACACGCGGCTCGCTCAGCTCGCCGT
>JAFDDB010000069.1 GCA_019311115.1 Deltaproteobacteria bacterium | reverse complement strand
AGGCCGAGCGTGGCCGCGGCTCCCCGCACCAGGAATTGCCGCCGCTGGATTCCCGCTTCCGATGCATCGTTCGCCATGACGCTCCGGCCCTCCCGTCCGGCAAGGATGCGCCACACCGCGGAAGGCGGCCAGCGTGCGGCCGGCTCCTGCGGACCTGCGGCGGTGGCCGGACCCCCGGGGAGTCTCTGGCCCAGGATCAGGCGTTGCCGACGAGCGTGGGGGCGGGTCGCGACCGCCCGCCGCCGATGCGCGCGGCGTCGGCCGCCCGCCGGATCGAGCGTGCCACGGTCTCGATCGAGGTCTCGTCGAAGCCGGGCGAGAAGACCTCGGCGCCGACACCGACGGCGGTCGCGCCGGCGTCGAAGTAATCGGCCAGGTCGTCCGTGCAAGGGCCCGAGGTCGGCACGAGCGGGATGCCGGGCAGCGGTCCCCGCAGCGCACGCAGGTAGGCGGGCCCGCCGAGCGGCCCGGCGGGGAAGAGCTTGACGAGCGGCGCGCCGTGACGGTGCGCCGCCAGGATCTCGGTCGCGGTGGACGCGCCGGGGACGGCCAGCAGGCCGCGCTGCCGGGCCTCGTCCACGACCTGCGGGTCGAAGACGGGCGAGAGCACGAAGCGAGCGCCGGCTTCTGCGCTGCGGCGCACGTCCTCGACCGACAGCACCGTGCCCGCGCCGACCAGCAGGTCGCTGTCTTGCGCCAGCGTCTCGATCGTGCGGAGCGCGCCGGGAGTCGTGAGCGTCAACTCGAGCGTGCGCAGGCCGCCACGCGCAGCTGCACGGCAGCTCTCGAGCAGCTTCACGTCGTTCTCGAGGCGGATGCACAGGACGACGCCGTCCGCGACGAACGCGTCCCGGGCTTCTGCGATGTACCGCGTGGTCTGCACGGCGCGATCATACCCCAACCGCGGAGCTACGATGACCCCACCGAGCGCAGGTGGCGCTAAGCTCCCCGTCGATGGCAGGGGTGGAAGGCAGCACGCAGCTTCGCTCGCTGCGCTGGGCACCGATCGCACTCGTGCTCGCAGTCTTCGCGTTGTACGCGTCCAGCTGCGACCGGGGCTTCGTCTACGACGACCACGAAGTGATCCTCGTCCAGCACGCGCCGGCGTCGGCCGGCGAGGTGCTGCGCATCTTTGCCGAACGGCACATCGTGGGGCTTCCGTACTACCGTCCGATCACGCGCGCGAGCCTGCTCTTGCAGAAGGCCGCGCACGGCCACGACCCGGCGCCGTTCCACCTGTTCAACGCCGCGCTCATGGCGGCGATCGCGGGGCTCGCCTACGTGGTGCTGCGCCTGCCCGCGCTCGGCGTCTCGCGCGCGCCCGCGCTGCTCGCCGCCGCGATGCTCGCGATGCACCCCGTGGCGTCGTCGTGCGTCTACCCGATCGCTTCGGGGCGCGAGACGGCGATGCCCTCGCTGTTCATGCTGGCCTCGCTCTGGGGCTGGTTGCGTGGCGGACGATCGGGCGCAGCCACGGCCTGGGCCGCCTTCGCGGCGGCGTTGCTCTGCAAGGAGCAGGCGGTCGTGATCCCCGTCGTCTTCGCGCTGGCCGATGCCCTCGGGCTGTCGGGCCCCGCCGAGCGCTCGCCACGGGCCTGGTCGCTGCGCTACGCACCCGCCGTCGTGCTCGGAGTCCTGTACGCGGCACTTCGCTCGCAGCTCTTCGGGGGATCCGAGTTGGTGCTGGGACACCTGCTGGGTCCGGTCTGGTCGTACGGCTACGCGCTGCAGGTGCTGGTGGCTCCGACGGCGGCGCTGGTCTACGAGCCCGCGCTCGACGTCTGGGTTTCCTTCCCGCGTCTCGCCCTCGCGGGGCTCGCCGCCGCTGCGCTCGGTGTCGCCGTGTGGCGCAGTGGCGCCCACTCCGGCGTCGGCTCCGGTGAACGCCGCGGCGTGCTGCTGTTCTGGGTCGGCTGGTTCGCGATCGTGCAGCTTCCCACGGCGAACCTGCTCCAGCAGGAGGCGCCATTCGACGAGCGCTACGTGTTCCTCGCGTCGCTCGGTCCCTGGGCGATGATCGCGACGCTGGCGTCGGGCGCTACGCACCGCTTGGCGGGCCGCGCGGCACTCGCGGCGGCGCTCGTCGCCGTGGCGGCCGCAGCCTGGATCACCGCCGGTCGCGCGTCGTCGTTCGCGAGCGACGAGGCGTTCTTCCAGGCCTGGCATCGCGCGAGCCCGCGCTCGATCGAAGCCAACGCGCACCTGGGACAGCTGCGCCTCGAGCAGGGGCGCATCGGGGAGGCCGCGCGCCTGTACGAGCGCGCGGTAGAGATCTCGCCCGGCAGCGCGAGCGCCTGGCTGGGGCTCGGCCGCGTGCGCGCTGCCGAGGGGCGCGAGGCGGATGCGCTGGCGCACTACGAGCGCGCGGTCGCGCTCGAGCCCGGGTCCGGCCTGTCCTGGTTCCAGCTCGGCGTGGCGCGCGAGAGGTCGGGCGACCCGGAGTCGGCCGAGCGCGCGTACCGCGAGGCGTTGCGCTTCAAGCCGAACCTGGCCGAGGCGCACTTCAACCTGGGCGTGCGGCTCGAACGCAGTGGCCGCGATGCCGAGGCGATGGACTCCTACCGCGAGGCGCTGCGCTACCGGCCCGCGTTCGCCGCGGCCCACTACAACCTGGGCAACGCCCTGGCGCGGAGCGGCGCGTTCGACCAGGCGATTCCGCACTACCGTGCAGCACTCGCGCTCGAGCCGGACCACGAGGACGCGCGGCGGAACCTGGCGCTGGCCGTGTCCTCTGCCGGCACACCGGGGGGGACGCCGCCTTGAGCGCGGGTCCATGAGCACGAACGACGGGGCTTGCGCGCTGCGCTCCCCGCGCGGGATGCTTGTCGCATGAGCTCCCTGGCGCTGATGCGCTGGCTCGAGTCCGCCCCCGACCGCTACGACGCGGGCATGCGCCTGCTCACGCTCGGCCGCCTCTCACGCGTGCACCGCGCGGCGGCGGAAGCGGCGTGTGCCGAGCCGGGCGCGCGCGTGCTCGAGATCGGCTGCGGGACCGGCGCCCTGACCGAGCGGCTCGTCCGGGCCGGCGCGCGGGTGACCGCGCTGGACCACAGCGCCGAGATGCTAGAGCGCGCCCGGACGCGGCTCGGCGAACGCGCGGCGGGCGTGGAGTGGCTCGAGCGCAGCGCGTCCGAGATCGACGCCCTGCCCGACGCCAGCTACGACGTGGCCGTAGCGAGCCTGTGCCTGTCGGACATGGGCGCGAGCGAGCGCGCCTTCGTGCTGCGCGCGCTGGCGGCGGTCGTGCGCCCCGGCGGAGCCGTCGTGATCGCGGACGAGGTCGTTCCCAACGGTGGGCTGCGGCGCGCGGTCCACGCGCTGGTCCGCGTGCCGCAGGCGGCGCTCGGCTGGCTGCTGGCCGGCGCAGTGTCGAGTCCGCTGCGCGACCCGGCGGCGGAGCTTCGCCAGGCGGGGCTGCGCGTGCAAAGCGAACGCCGCTGGCTCGGTGGGACGCTGGCCTTGGTGGTAGCGGAGGTTCCGGCGTGAGTCTCCGATGGAGCGACCTGTGGCGCGACGTCGCGCAGACGGCCCTTCGCCTGGTGCCCTGGCCGACGGAGCCCGGTCTGCGAAGCGTCGGCGACCCGGGCCCCGAGAGCCCGGTCGTCGTCACCGGGAACTACGACCTGACGGTGCGCCGCCTGGTACGGGCGCTGCGCGGCGTGGACGCGTGGATCGTGGTCGCCGCGTCTGGCGGGATCAACGTCTGGTGTGCGGCCTCGGGCGGTCACCTGACGACCCACCAGGTCGTCGCGGCGCTCAAGACCTGTGGCGTCGAGGAGCGCGTCCGTCATCGCCGCGCCGTGCTGCCGCAACTGGCCGCCACGGGTGTCATCGGCCGCGACGTGTCGCGCCGCTGTGGCTGGAAGGTGCGCTTCGGGCCGGCGCGCGCCGACGACCTGCCGGAGTACTTCGCGAACCGCGACCAGAAGACCGACGCCATGCGCCGCGTCCGCTTCGGGGTCGTCGAGCGCCTCGAGATGGCCTGCACCTGGGCCGCGCCGACCGCGTTCCTGCTGGCCGCCGCGGCCGCGCCGTTTCGGCCCGGCTGGTCGATTCCGCTTGCCGGGGGCGCGACGGCGCTGTCGGTCGCGCTCTTCCTCGGCTACGACCGGATTCCGGCACCGCGGCGGACGCTCTTCGCAGCGGGGGCCGCCATCCTCGCCGCGGTCTGCGTGACGCTCGCCGGGGGCGGCGCGCCCGCGCTGGCGACGGGCGTGGCCGCCGGCCTCGTGCTCGCCGCAGTCCTCACCTACGACTACAGCGGCACGACGCCGATCGAGGGCGGCAGTCACTTCGAGGAGCGGCGCTGGCGCATCGTGCTCGACCCGGAGCGCTGCGACGGAGTGTTCTCGTGCTGGGAAGTCTGTCCCGAGGCCTGCTTCGAGAAGCGCCAGGATCCGCGCCGGGTCGAGATCGCCTACCACGAGCGCTGCGTGCGCTGCGGCGCCTGCGTCGTGCAGTGCCCGAAGGACGCGCTCAGCTTCAACGACGCGGACGGTCGTCGCATAGAGCCCGACGTGATCCGGCGCTTCAAGCTGAACCTGCTGGGTAAGCGGGTCGTCGCCTCTCCTCAGGGCAAGCAAGGACAGGAGGAAGCGGGCACTCGGTGATCGACGCCAGGTGCCCGCTTCGGTCGAGGTCTCCCGGGTGGCCTCACCTTGTAAGTGGGAGATTACGCGCAGAAGTGTCGGTGGCCGTGGCGCCCGCGATCAGCTTCCGGGACCGAGCAGTTGCGAGTACGGGCCCGTGGGCAGCAGGTTCATCAGCCGGTCGATCATCAGGTTCTGGAGCGCCGTGCCGCGCTCGCCGTCGATCTTGATCAGGCCGTGCGCGGCGACCAGGCGTTGCACCAGCAGCAGCTTTCCCAGCTGGTAGTCGCGGACGCACTCGTCCAGCGAGTAGCCCTGCACGCCGTGCTTCACGAGCTCGGCGTGGTAGATGCGGACCAGTTCGGGCTCGGCGGAGACTTCGTCGCGCCGCAGGTTCGTGGTCGCAAAGTAGGCCACGTCCCATACGCCGCGTGCTCGAGCGACCAGCTGCCAGTCGACGGCGATCGGGGCCGGCGGTCCCGACTCGCGGAAGAACATGTTGTCGAGCCGGTAGTCGCCGTGGATCAGCGTGACCGGAGGGCTCGCCATGTGCCGCGCGATGGCGACGCCGTGGCGATCGATCCAGTCGGCGGCGTCGGCCAGCTCGGGCGGCAGGCGGTCGGCGTAGGTCTCGAAGAAGTCGGCGCGCGACCTCTTGAAGAGCGCTTGCAGGCTGGGCGCGCCGAAGGCGATCGACGGCAGCCAGCGCGTCTGGTCGAGCGCCTCGCTCTGCCAGAACGCGGCGTGGTGCTCGGCTACAGCGCGCACGCAGTCGGCGGCCCGCGTCGCGTCGGCTCCCTGGATCTGGTCGCCCACGCGGTGCGGCGCCAGGTCCTCGAGCAGCAGCACGTAGCGCCGGTTGCTCGCGCGTGCGAGCGCCATCAGGGGACGCAGCAGAAAGCGCAGCAGCCAGACGGGAAGCGCGTCGAAGAACCGCTGCAGAACGTGCTGGACGCGCTCGAGCGGGTTCGGGTCCATGTCGCCGTAGTAACGGCGGGGCACGCGCATGGGCACCGAGCCGGCGAGATCGTCGTAGAAGCGGATCTCGTGCTCGTACACCTGCAGCGCCTCGACGCTGGCGCGGGTCGTCACGTCGGCGGTGGGGAACTTGGCGATCAGTGTGCGCGGCGCGCCGTCCTCGTCCTTGTCGTAGCGCAGCGACAGCCGCGCGAGCGCCCCCGTGAACCCCTCGCCCTCGCCGATCGGCTCGACCTCGAAGCCGACGACGCTCGCGTCGCGGATCACGCCGCCCGCGCGCAGCGCCTCGGTCAGCCAGCCGGCGGTCAGTTCGCTCAGGTCGGCCGGGATCTCGGCGGGCATGGGCTCGGGCGACTCGCGACGTCCGGTCAGCGCGCTTCGGCGCCGAGCGCGGCAAAGAAGGTGCGGATGCGATCCGCGTTCGCTCCCAGGTCGCTCTCCCCAATCCGCGAGCGCGAACGCATCTGCACGAGGCTGCCGCCCTTTACCGGGTCGATCACGATCACCACGTCGTCGACGAAATGGAAGACCTGGCTCTCGGCCGCGACTTCGATGCGCCGCGAGACCGGGTTCGAGCTAGTCACCTTCCAGCCCGGCGTCTCGCGCGCGATCGCGACCGCGATCGGGAGCGCGCGGTTCGGCGGCAACGGGACCTGGAGCGCCTCGACATCGGGGTACAGTTCGCGCTGCTGGACGAGCACGGCCTCGCGCTCCTCGGCCCCGATCGGGCGGTACGTCTCGATCGACGTCGAGAAGTCGAGCTCCGGATCCGTGGTCACGTCGTGGATCGGGTGGGAGCCCCCCGCCAGCGACATGATCAGCAGCAGCACCATCACGAGGACGGGGAAGGCGGCCCCCTTCACGGCGCTCCCGCGCCAGGTGAAGCCGCGCGCACTCGCCAGCGCGGCCGCACCGCTCATCACCAGCGCGCTCGTCAGCGCGATCAGGATGGCCAGGAAGAAGAGCCGGAACCCTGCGCCCGGCTCGAGCACCCGAAAGAACGCGCCGCCTGCGCCGACCGCGATCAGCGCGACGATCAGGGCCGTAGGTAGCCACCAGAGCAGACTCATCGGTTCCCCCTCCCCGCGCACAGGGAGCGCGTCGAGCGCCGCGCGGGACCGGATTCTACCCTCAGCGGGCCGCGGAGCGCAGGTCGGCGCTTTGCGGCGGCCGAAATCGACTGCAGTGTCCAACTGGCGAATGGGAACTCCGATGACTTCTCGAGCCCTCTCCTTCGGGTTCCCGGTAGCGGGTCTGGTGCTCGTCTCGTGGGTCGCGCTCTCGTGGCCACCGTCCGTCGCGGCGCACGGCGGCGAGAAACACCAGCGTCCGCCTGTAGAAGAGCCGGTGCGATCTCGCACCGATGCCGCGCCTGATCCCGATGCCGCCGTCGATCCTGATGCACTCCCCGATCCGGCCGCGCACGACCACGCCGAGCCCGAACCCGGTGCCCTGTCCTGGGTCGGCCGCTTTCATCCCTCGACGATCCACTTCCCCATCGCGTTCCTCGTCGGGGCGCTCGTCGCGGAAGCTCTTCTCGCCTGGACCTGCAGGCAGCTCTTCGACCACGCCGCACGCTTCCTCGTCTGGTCCGGTGCCGCGAGCGCGGTGGTGGCGGCTCCACTCGGGTGGGCCTTTGCGGCTTCACATGCCGTCGACGCGGGCTGTCTGCTCGAAGCGCACCGCTGGGCCGGGACGGCGACTGCGGTCTGGGCGCCCGTGCTGGTCCTGCTCTGCGAGCGAAGCTCGCGGAAGGGCGGCTCGCTCGTGTACGGCCTCGACCACCTCGCGTGGTAGCGGATTCGCTACGCAGGCCTGGGCCTGGGCGCCGCGCGCGTGGCGTGCCCGTGGCGCGAAACGCCGAGCCCGCAGAATTCCTGGCTCCCCGGGACGGGCTCGAACCGCCGACCTAGTGGTTAACAGCCACCCGCTCTACCAACTGAGCTACCGAGGATCGGGGGGGCAGTCTACGCCTCCCCTTGCCCGAATCAAGAGGCCGAACGGAGCTTCGCAAGGGTTTGGAGGGCGGCCGTGCGGTGCGACGGTGCGGCTCGGTCGAGGCGGGTCAGGGTGCGCTTGCGTTGCCGATGTCTACGTCCAGCTCGCAGCGTGGAGTCTGGCGGGGGCGGATGCGGGCGCCGGGTTGGCGGCGCTCGGTCAGCGACACGCCGACGCGGTGCGCGCCGGAACCGAGCTTGTCGAGGGCGAAGGGGCCGGTGCCGCCGACCTCGCCGAGCCAGCGGTCGGGCAGGACCGAGCGGATCTCGCTGATCTCGGCCCGCGGCCAGGGCTGCGTGCGTGCCGGGTCCCAGTGCAGCACTGCGACGCCGTCTCCCCGCACCCGGACCTCGAGGCCGAGCCGCTCTCCGGTCGCTTCGAGCGGCAGCGAGAACCCGCTCTGCAGCCCGTCGCTGTCCACCGCCCGCAGCCGGTAGCGGACGAGCTCGGCGCAGCCGACCGCGGTGTCGGCGAAGGCCGTCTCGTGCGCGCCGGGTGACGCGATCAGCCGCTCGCGGCGCCAGCCGCGCGGACCGCGCGAGGTCCGGTAGACGCGGTAGCCGTCCAGGTCGCGCTCGACGTTCGCGGTCCACGCCAGCACGATGCGGCCGATGCGCCGCTCCGAGACCTGAAGCCGGGTCGGTGGCAGCGGCTCGGCCTTGGTCACGGCGCGGATCGGCCCGGTCATCTCGCTCTCGGCGTCGAACGCGTTGAACGAGACCAGCCGGTAGTACAGGACGCGCAGGTCGCCGGGCACGGGGTCCGTGTGCACGGTCGTCAGACGTCCGCGCAGCGTCGCCACGCGGTGCCAGGGTCCCGCGAGTGTCGGACTGCGGAGCACGCCGTAGCCCGCCACGTCCGGCGACTCCGCGGGATCCCAGCCCAGCACGACCTTGCGGGGCAGGTTCGAGTAGGCGTGCAGGCCCGACGGCGGCTCGGGGCGCGGGTCGGTCGTCGCGCTGATGTGCGCGTGCCCGTTGCTGACCGAGCCCGCGTCGTCGATCGCGAGCACGCGGTATCCCACGGTTTCGCCGTCGCCGAGCGGGTCGTCGCCAGGGCCGTGGTCGGTGAAGATCGTGTCGAAGCGAGAGCGCGTCCGCCCGGCGAGCGCGTACTCGCCGCCGCCGGATCGGGAACGCAGTACGGCGTAGCCCGCGACGTCGCCGACCAGCACCGGCTCCCAGGCGAGCGCGATGCTCCGCGACCCGGTCGAGAGCACGCGCAGTCCCGCCGGCGGAAGCAGGTCGCCGGTCTTCTCGAGGGCGACCGGCGGGTCCGGATCCAGCTGCTGCTTCAATCGTTGCTGGAGCGATTGGCAGCCGCCGAGTGCCATGAGCGCGGCCGCACCCAGCAGGAGCGCGCGGCTACGAGCCACTGGTCTGGATCTCTTCGAGGCGCGAGAGCATGCGCTCCGCGCGGTCGACGTGTTCGCGCGTGCGCTCGTTCGCGGGGTCGATCAGCAGCACGCGGCGCCAGGCGCGCAGCGCGTTGTGCAGGTCCTCTTCCTGGAAGTAGCGCTTGCCCAGGTCGTAGAGCTCGGGGATCTGGGGCTGCAGGCGGGAGCGGAGCGCCGTCAGGTCGCGTCGCGAGGCGCGGTGCTTCGAGTCGACGCTCAGCGCCGCCTCGTACTCGGCGATGGCCCAGAACGGCTCTCCGGCGGCTTCGGCCTCGCGTCCCGAGCGGTAGTGCCCCTCGGCCAGGATGTCCGTGCGCGAGATCGCGCTCGGGGGCGGCGGGACCCGCTCGTTCGCTTCCAGGTCCTCGAAGCGGTGGATGTACGACAGGTAGCCGAGGGCGGTCTCGTTGCGCGGGTCGAGCGCCAGCACGATCAGGAACTCGCGTCGCGCGGCCTCGCGCTGGCCGCTCGCGTAGGCCGTCTTTCCCCGCTCCAGGTGCATCTGGACCTGCTGCCCGATCCCGGCCCGCACTTGCCGCACGTCGATCTGCAGCGCGGGATCGAAAGGGTTCAGCCGCGCCAGTGCCGTCGCGTGGCGGCTGGCCAGCTCCAGGTTCTCGGCGCGCAGGGCCGCCTCGAGTCCCGCCTTCTCGCGCGCCTCCTGCGCGGCCAGCTCGCGGACCAGCAGCTGCGTGCGCTCGAGCACCGCGTCCCGGGATGGATCGAGCTTGAGCAGGAGCCGGTAGTAGAGCACCGCCTCGGCCAGGCGGTGCTCGGTCTCGAAGAACTGCGCCTGCTTCTCGTAGCGCAGCAGCGCGCGGTCGAACTCCTCGTCCGCGACCTCGAGGCGCCCCCGCGCTTCGCGGTACTCGGCGTGCCCGGGTGGGATCGTCCTCCACACCTCTCGCGCTCCGGCCAGGTCGCCCTGCCGGTACAGGTTCTCGCCGCGCTGCAGCGAGCCCGTGCACGCGAGCAGCGCCACGGCGCAGACCAGTGCGGTGAGCGTCCGGGTGAGGTGAGACTTCACGCCCGGAAGTGTAATCCAGCCGTGACCGCACTCCAGAAGCCCAGGTCAGAAGGTGACCTGGAACACGCGCACCGGCTCCTCGCGTCCCTTGACCTGCTGTGGACCCAGGTCCTGGAGCTCGACGCGTCCCGCGAGGCGGGTGCGCACGTCGTCGGTGAGCATGATCTGTCCGGGGCCCGCTATGGCCTGGAGGCGGTTCGCGACGTTCACCGCGTCGCCGATCGCGGTGTAGTTCATCTTGAGCTCCGATCCGATGTTCCCGAGCACCACGGGGCCGGTCTGGATGCCGATCCCGACGTCGAGCCGGTGCGACGGCAGCGAGGAAGCCTCGCACTTGATGTTGCGCTCCTCGACGGACCGCTGGATCGCGATCGCCGAAGCGACCGCGCGCTCGGCGTGGTCCGCGATCTCGATCGGCGCGCCGAAGTACGCAAGGATCGCATCGCCCAGGTACTGGTCGACAGTGGCGCCGTGCTCCAGAAGCCGGCTCGTGATGAGCTCGAACGCCTCGTTCAGGTAGGCGACGAGCTCTTCGGGACCGATCGTGCTAGCCAGCGCCGAAAAGCCCCGGATGTCGATGAAGAGCAGCGTCACCACGCGCCGCTCCCCCTTCAGGTGCCGGAGCTGGAGCGAGGCTGGCCGGTCCACGACCTGCTGCAGCACGTGGTCGCTCACGTAGCGGCGGAACGCCGACTCGATCCGTCCCTTCTCGTTGAGGCTCCGGCTCATGTCGTTGAACGCCTCGGTGAGCACGCCGACCTCGTCGCGCGTGGTCACCAGGACCTGCGACGACGTGTCTCCCGCGGCGAGCGCCTTCACCGCCAGGTGCAGCCGCCGCAGCGGGCGCGTGATGCGGCCCGACAGGGCGAAGGCGATGGCGATGCCCACGAGCAGCAGGGCGCCGGACGCGATGAGCACGCTGCGTCGAGCGCGCGCCAGCACCTGGCCGACGATCGCGTGAAGGTCCAGTACGACCTGCGCCTCGCCCAGGTCCACCGCGTTGAACGATATGCGCGACGCGACGAGCAGTTCTCCGTCCGGCGAGGCGAGCGCGATCGGCTCGTCGGAGTCGAGCCCGCGCGTCAGGCGCGCAGGTGGGATCGGATCGTCCTGTGGCGACGACGGCGGCGACGACGCGATCACCCGTCCCTTCGGGTCGAGCACGCGAACGGTGAGCACCTCGTCCTCGGTCGCGACGGTCCCGAGCAGGCCCGACAGCACCAGGTCGTCCTCGAGCAGCACCGCGTCGCGGGCGTTGCGGGCGAGGCTCGAGGCCATGTAGCGGCCGCGTTTTCGCGCCTCGGTCTCGAGCGCCTCGCTGCTGCGGTCGAGCAGGAGCAACGAGACGGTGCCTATGCCGGCAACGAGCAACACGCTCGCCAGTAGCGCCAGCTTGAGCCTGAGCGGCACGATCACGCGCTTCTCCTCGAGCCGTCGCCTCCAGGGCCCCAGGGTACAGGAAGGGCTGACGAAGCTATCATCGCAAGGTCCGTTTGCAAATGCCACCGACCCCTGACTACCCTCGGGAGTCATGCCTGCCGAGCAAGCGACAGCGAAAGCCGCCGCGGCCCCGTCCCGCCTCGTCGTCTTCGACTTCGACGGCACGCTGGCGGACACCTGGCGCGACATCGCTACGGCCTTGAACCGCACGCTGGCCGAGGTGGGCCTGCCGGGCGTCGAGGGGCCGGACGTGCGCTTCTGGATCGGAGACGGCGCGTTCAAGCTGCTCGAGCGCGCGGCGCCGGCCGAGAATCGGGGCGACCTGACACTGGAGCAGCTCTTCGAGGTGTTCCGCGACCACTACGACCGCTGCCTGCTCGACACGACCGAGCCGTACCGCGGGATCGTCGAGTGTCTCGACGCGCTGGCCGGCGCCGACCTGGCGGTCGCGAGCAACAAGCCGACACGCTTCTTGGCGCGTGCGATCGACGGTCTAGGACTCAAGGGCTACTTCGCGGTGGTGCTGGGAGGGGACACTCTCGACGTGCGCAAGCCGGACCCGCGCGTGCTCGAGCACGTGGTCGAACGGCTCGGCGCGCGGCCGTCGCAGGTCTGGTTCGTCGGCGACTCGGCCATCGACATCGAGACCGGACAGAACGCGAACGCGCGGACGATCGGTTGCGCCTGGGGTCTGCGCGGGCGCGAGGAGTTGCGCTCGGCACGCCCCGACTACCTGGTCGAGGCGCCCGACGAGATCCCGCCGCTGGTGCTGGGCACCGCCTGAGCACCGCGGGTAGAATGGGCGCCCGTCAAAGGAGCGCCCTCCCGCATGTCCCCGCCGTCCCGACAAGCAGCGCCGTCCCGACAAGAAGCGCCGCACAGCCCGGTCTGGTCCGATCCGCTCACGCCCGTCGTCTCGCTCGAGCGCACGCTGCGCGTCTTTCCCGAGCGCACGGCGGTCGCGTACGGTGACCAGCGCTGGACCTATGCGGAGTTCGCGCTCCAGGTCGGAATCATGGGCGCGGCGCTGCGGCGGGCGGGCGTCGGTCCGGGCGATCGCGTGGCCGTACTGGCCCCGAACACGCCCTGGAACCTGGCCGCGGCCTTCGCCTGTCCGCTGATCCAGGCGCCGCTCGTCACTATCAACACGCGCCTCGCCGCGGCCGAGGTCGCGTACATCCTGGACCACTCCGGTGCGCGGGTGATCCTGGTCGACCCTGAGCTCGCGCCGCTGCTCGACGGCATCCGCGGCGAGCTCACCGCGCTCGAGCGCGTGGTCGAGATCCCCGACGACACGGTTGGCGGCACGTTTGCGGCGCGCGAGGGCGAGGAGACCTGGGAGCAGTTCAGCGCCGGCGTCGAGCCACTGCCGATATCGAACCCCCTGGCGAGCGTGGAAGACGAGAACGCGCTGCTCTCGATCAACTACACCTCCGGCACGACGGGCCGTCCGAAGGGAGTCATGTACTCGCACCGAGGCGCGTACCTCAACGCCCTGGGCGAGGTGGGTGCGCTCGGGCTCGCCAAGGAGACGACCTTTCTGTGGACGCTCCCGCTCTTCCACTGCAACGGCTGGTGCATGCCGTGGGCGGTGACGGCGGCGGGCGGAAAGCACGTCTGCCTGCGCGCGATCGATCCGCCCGAGGTGCTCCGCCTGATCGAGGAGCAGGGCGTCACGCACTTCAACGGGGCGCCCACGGTCCTGCTCATGCTGTCGAGCGATCCGGCCGCGCAGGGGATGCACTTCGACCCGCCGCTGCGGGTCTGCACGGGCGGCGCACCTCCGTCGCCGACGCTGCTCGAAGCGATGGAGAAGCTGGGTATTCGCATCACGCACCTTTACGGACTTACCGAGACCTACGGACCGCACGTGCTCTGCGAGATGCAGTCCGAGTGGGAGAACCTCGACACCGCGGCGCGCGCCCGTGTGATGTCGCGGCAGGGCGTTCCCTTTCCGCACGCCGTCTACCTGCGGGTCGTCGACGACGAGATGCTCGACGTTCCCGCCGACGGCGAGACGATGGGCGAGGTCGTCATGCGCGGCAACAACACGATGATGGGCTATTACCGGGACGAGGAAGCGACCGCCCACGCGTTCCGAGGGGGCTGGTTCCACTCCGGGGACATCGGCGTGATGCACGGCGACGGCTACATCGAGCTTCGGGACCGCAGCAAGGACATCATCATCTCGGGCGGCGAGAACATATCGACGATCGAGGTCGAGAACACGCTGTACCAGCACCCCGACGTGCAGGAGGTCGCCGTGATCGGCGTTCCGCACGAGAAGTGGGGCGAGGTGCCCAAGGCCTTCGTCGTGCCGAGGCCCGGCGCGAGTCCGACCGAAGAGGGCGTGATCGCGTTCGCGCGCGAGCGTTTGGCGCACTTCAAGTGCCCGAAGTCCGTGGAGTTCGGCGAGCTTCCGAAGACCGCGACCGGCAAGATCCAGAAGTTCAAGCTGCGCGACAAGGAGTGGACCGGGCACGGCTCCCGGATCCAGGGCTAGCGGTGGTAGGCTGCCTCTCATGAGTGTCACCGATCCCCCCGAGGTCGCGCCCGTCCGTACGGGCGAGGAGTTCGACGAGGCCAGGGTCGAGAAGTACCTGCGCGAACACCTGCCCGACGAGGATCTGTCCGGCCCCATGCAGGTGGCGCAGTTCCCGGGAGGGCACGCGAACCTGACCTACCTGGTGCGCTTCGGCGAGCGCGAGTTCGTGCTGCGCCGCCCGCCGCTCGGCCCGGTCGCGCCGAAGGCCCATGACATGGCGCGCGAGTACCGCGTGCTCTCGCGGCTGGCGGACCACTTTCCACAGGCCCCGCGAGCGTACCTGCTCTGCGAGAACCCCGAGGTGATGGGGGCGACCTTCATCCTGATGGAGCGCCGCCACGGTCTCGTGATGCGCGGGACGATTCCTCCGGAACTCGACGCGCACACCGACGGCCGCCGCCGCGCCAGCAACGCGCTGATCGACACCATCGCGGACTTCCACCTGGTGGACTACGCGGCGATCGGCCTCGAAGGGCTCGGCAAGCCCGAGGGCTTTGCCGAGCGGCAGGTGCGCGGCTGGAACGAGCGCTGGCACGGCGCCAAGCACGAGGACAACGCGCTCTTCGACGAGATGTACGCGTGGCTGGTGGACAACCTGCCGCGAACGCAGGCGTCGAGTCTGGTGCACAACGACCTCAAGTTCGACAACGTCATGATCGACCCCGCGAACCCCGACCGGATCACGGCCTTCCTGGACTGGGACATGACGACGCTCGGTGATCCGCTCGTCGACCTGGGCACGTTCCTGGCGTACTGGGTCGAGGCGGGGGATCCAGAGGCGCGCGGCGCGACTCTGGCGGTGACGGCGCAAGAGGGCTTCCCGACCCGGAGCGAGCTGGCCGAGCGCTACGCTGCCCGCACCGGCTCGGACCTGTCGGTCATCCCCTGGTACGAGGCCTTCGCACACTGGAAGACGGCCGTCGTACTGCAGCAGATCTACATCCGCTTCCGGCGGGGACAGACGACCGACGAGCGCTTCGCCCTGATGGAGACGCGCGTGCCGATGCTGGTCGAGCTTTCGGCGACGACGGCGGGAGTCCGCTAGCCCCTTGCTCACCTCGCTCGACCACGTGCTCTTCGCGGTGCGCGACCTCGATGCCGCGACGGCGGCCTACACGCGGCTGCTGGGCCGCGAGCCGTCCTGGCGAGGCTCCCACCCGAGCCAGGGCAGCGCGAACACGCTCTTCCGGCTCGAGCGCAGCTACCTGGAGTTGATCGCGCCTGCGGGCGACGGGCCGACCGGCGACATGCTCCGCGAGCGCCTCGACGCGCAGGGCGAGGGGCTCTGGGGCCTGGCCTTCGGAACCGACGACGCCGACGCCTGTGCCAAGACGCTTCGCGAGCGCGGCCTGCCCGCGTCGGATCCGGTGCCGGGCGAGGGACGCGACGAGCGCAGCGGGGCGCTGCGCGAGTGGCGCAACGTCTACCTGCCCCCGGCCGCGACGCGCGGCGTGGTGGTCTTTGCCATCGAGCACCGCTCGCCGGCCGACGCGCTTCCGGTGGCGGAGCCGACGGGTGGACGAGGCATCGTGCAGGCGATCGACCACGTGGTGATCCGCAGCGGAGACCCCGAGGCGACCATCGCTCTCTACGGCCAGGGCCTCGGGCTGCGCCTGGCGCTCGACCGTACCTTCGAGAAGCGCGGCGTCCGGCTGCTCTTCTTCCGCGTCGGCGGGGTCACGGTCGAGGTCGCGGCGCAGGCGGGAGCGGAGCCCGTGGACCGGCCGGACGAGCCGTGGGGAGTGGCGTGGCAGGTAGACGACGCGGCGGCGGCAAGGACGCGCCTGACCGAGGCGGGCTTCGATGTCACCGAAACGCGTAGCGGGAACAAGCCTGGCACACGTGTGTGTACGGTGAAGGATGGAACCTGCGGCGTTCCCACCCTGATGATCGGACCCGAGGCGTAGAGAAGCCCGCCTTCCCGAGAAGGGGGGTTGCGCGACGTCGCAGGACTCCGACTCTCTGTCCTTCACCGACGAGGGGGGGGCGTGATGGGAGTCATCAACCGGGCGATCGGCGGCTGCGCCTTCGCACTGCTCGTGGCGTGTGGGCCTCCCCCGAGTCCGCCCGAAACCGTGCGCGCATACCCCGTGACCTCGATGGACGGCGTACTGACACGTTCCGGTGTCGTCTTCGACGCCGAGCAGAGCTCCGATGGAAACGGGTCGCTGCGCCTCGACGGGCCGGGCTCGGGAAGCGTCCGCCTCTTCGAGACCGGCGATCTGGACGCCGAGAAGGCGCGCCTCGTCTACTCGGCCAAGATCCGCACCGAGGGACTCACGGGACGCGCCTACCTCGAGATGTGGTGCAGTTTCCCGGGCTCGGGCGAGTTCTTCTCGCGCGCGCTCGACATGCCCGTATCGGGCACCACGGAGTGGGTCAGTCAGCAGACGCCGTTCCTGCTGCAGGCCGGCCAGAACCCGGACAACGTCAAGCTGAACCTGGTGGTGGAGGGCGAGGGAACGGTCTGGATCGACGACATCCGCCTGGAACGCGTCGCTCTCTAGCGCTCGGACCTCGGCCGCTCAGACCTCGGCCTGGTAGGGCGGCGCGGGGTCGTACTCCATGTAGCGCTGCACCTGTCGCGCGACGCCGGGTGAGTGCATCTGGCCGACGAGCCAGAGCGCCATGTCGATGCCGGCCGACACGCCGGCTGCCGTGACCAGGTTTCCGTCGCGCACCCAGCGCGTGCGCCGCAGCACCGTCACGTCGCCGCGCGCCTCGAGTTGATCGCAGAAGCCCCAGTGGGTGGTCACGCGTTTGCCGCGCGCGAAGCCCGCCTCGTGGAGCAGCAGGGCGCCGGTGCAGACGCTCGTGACCCACTCGGCGTCGGCGCCCGCCCTGCGCAGCCACTCGATCAGGGCGGGGTTGTCTACCTGGCGGCGGGTGCCCTGGCCGCCGGGGACGAGCACGACATCGAGCGGCGGCGCGCTCTCGAAGTCGTGGTCGGGCAGCACGCGCAGTCCCTTGGCGCAGGTCACCGGGCCGTCGCGTTCGGCGATGGTCACGACCCGGGTCTCGCCCGCGACCATGCGGAGCGACGTCAGCACCTCCCACGGGCCGGCCCAGTCGAGCTCTTCCGCGTCATCGAAGAGCAGGATTCCGATCGTCCGCTCCCGGCTCATTCGCTGCCTCCAGCGACCCGCGTCCGATCGCTCACGTAGCCGGGCAACTCTACGCCGTGGACCAGGCGGTCGTCGGCGACCGGCGCGCCCGCCACCGTCTCGAGCGGCAGCACTCCTGCCCAGCAGGGGGTGGCGTAGTCCTCTTCTTCCTCGACCGGGGGCCCGGTGCGGACCTTGGCCGACGCCTCGTCGACGGGAAGCGCCAGCACCAGCGTGCGCGCGAACTCCTCGGGGTTCGGCGCGCGCACGTCGTCCCAGCGGCCCGGTATCAGGTGGTCGATCAGCGCGCGCATCGCGTCGAGCTTCTCCGCGGGGTCGTCCACGACGCGGGCGCGGCCGTAGAGGATGGCCGAGCGGTAGTTCATGGAGTGGTGGAAGGCCGAGCGCGCCAGCACGAGTCCGTCGACCAGCGTCACTTCGAGACACGCGTCCGCTCCCTTCGCGAGCCCGCGGAGCACGCGGTTGGCGGTCGAGCCGTGGATGCAGATCTCGTCTCCGAGCAGTCCGTAGGCCGTCGGAATGACGTGCGCCTGCCCACCGTCGCTGAACGCGACGTGGCAGATCGATCCCTCGGCGAGAATTCCGCGCACGGTCTCGGGCGCGTAGTCGGCGCGTTGCGCGCCGCGTCGCATCTGTGTGCGGGGGGAGGGGGCTTGGCGGGACACGGGATCCTCCAGTCGGCAGGGGCTCGCGAGCGCCTGAAGTATGTGCTAGTACAAATTTATATCTATGCCAGTACAGAACTATATCACGGGATCCCGCGCCGTCGAGATCGAAGCCAGCGTCGAGGCGGCAATCCGCGACGGGCGGCTCTCGCCGGGCGCAGGGCTCCCCACGATCCGGGGCTGCGCCGAGGCCCTGGGCGTGAGCCCCGCGACCGTGTCGTCGGCCTACCGTTCGCTGCGCGAGCGCGGGCTGGTCGTGGCGCGGG
>JAFDDB010000068.1 GCA_019311115.1 Deltaproteobacteria bacterium | reverse complement strand
GGGTGGGGGTTCGAGGGCGAGGGTCCGGACGGCGCAGCCACGCGGAAGATCGGTGCGGCTCTGGCGCGCCGCTTCGACGTCGAGCCGCGCGAGCCCGTCGAGCCGCCGCGCATCGAAGAGCTCGACCTTCGGGCGCCCCGTGTGTCCCCACCGGCGGCGCTGCGTGACTTCGTCACCGGCGATCCGCACGAGCGGGCGCGCCACAGCTACGGGCGCGGCTACCGCGACCTGGTGCGCATCTTCCGCCGCGACTTCGAGAGCCCGCCGGACCAGGTCGCGTTCCCGCGCGACGAAGGCGAGGTCGCGTCGGTGCTCGACTGGTGTGGCTCGAACGGGTACGCCGCGATTCCGTTCGGCGGCGGGTCGAGCGTGGTTGGCGGCGTGCGCAGCGATGGAGCCGACGGGTTCCCCGGCGTCGTCTCGCTCGACACCACGCGTCTCGACGGGCTTCTCGAGCTCGACACGACCTCGCGCGCGGCTCGCTTCCAGGCCGGCGTCTACGGGCCGGCTCTCGAGGACGCCCTCCGCCCGCACGGGCTGACGCTGCGGCACTTCCCCCAGTCGTTCGAGTTCTCGACGCTGGGGGGCTGGATCGCGACGCGCGCAGGCGGTCACTTCGCTACGCGCTACACGCACATCGACGACTTCGTGGAGTCGCTGCGAGTCGTGACGCCGTCGGGCGTGCTCGAGACGCGGCGCCTGCCGGGGTCGGGTGCGGGACCGAGCCCCGACCGGCTGATGCTGGGATCCGAGGGCGCGTTCGGCGTGATCACCGAGGCGTGGATGCGCCTGCAGGACCGCCCGGTGTTCCGGGCGAGCGCCAGCGTCTGGTTCTCCGGCTTCGCCGCGGGCGCGGACGCCGTGCGCGCGCTCTCGCAGTCGGGACTCGAGCCTGCGAACTGCCGGCTGCTCGACGCCGGGGAAGCCGCGGCCTCGGCGGGCGGCTCGGGCGACGAGTCCCTGCTGGTGCTGGCGTTCGAGTCCGCGGACCATCCGCTCGACGCCTGGCTCGCGCGAGCGCTGGAGCTCTGCCGCGACCTCGGCGGCCGCGTTCCCGACGACTCGGTCCGGATCCGCAACGACTCGCAGGGCGCGCGCGAGGGCGCGAGCGGCGCCTGGCGCAACAGCTTCGTCAGCGCGCCCTATGCGCGCGACGCGCTGATCGCGCTGGGCTTCATCAGCGAGACGTTCGAGACCGCGATTCCCTGGGACCGCTTCGAGGCGTTCCACGAGGCCGTGTCCGCTGCAGCGAGCGAAGCTATCGAGCGCGTCTGCGGCGGCGGCACGCTGACGTGCCGCTTCACCCACGTCTACCCCGACGGCCCCGCGCCCTACTACACGATCATGGCGCCGGGCGAGCCCGGGCGCGAGCTCGAGCAGTGGGACGAGATCAAGCTCGCCGCGTCCGAGGCGCTCCACGCCCATGGAGGGACGATCACGCACCACCACGCGGTGGGAAGGGACCACCGGCCGTGGTACGACCGCCAGCGCCCGGAACTCTTCGGCCGGGCGCTCCGCGCAGCCAAGTCCGAGCTCGACCCGGCGGGCATCCTGAACCCCGGCGTGCTGATCGACGCGGCCTGAGCCGTGCGCGAGGTGGCCTGGGTGATGCTCGGCGGCGCGCTCGGCGCGGGCGCGCGCTTCATGTTGGGGATGCGCGTGCAGGCCTGGCTCGGCGGTCCCATGCCCTGGGGCACGCTGACGGTGAACGTGTTGGGTTGCATCGCGATCGGCGCCGCGGTCGAGTGGATCACCGCCGGCCGGCTGTCGCCGGAGCTTCGCGCGCCGCTCGTGGCGGGGTTCCTGGGCGCGTTCACGACCTACTCGGCCTACGCCTACGACACGCTCGAGCTGTTCTCGGGGGGCGCGCAGGGGACGGCGCTCGCGTACCTGCTGCTGACCACGGTCCTCTGCCTCGGCGGCGTGGCGGCCGGCGTCGCCCTGGCGCGGGTCGCCGCGGGCGGCTGACGCGGCTGAAGAGGCGGCGGGACGGCTGCGCGACGACTCGCCACACGCGGATCCAAAGAGGCTAGAGTCCGCCCGGAACAGGGGGAGAGCCGTTGCCCGAGATCGGGCTGGTAGCCGGGCTGGCGATCGGACTGGGCCTGTACATGGCCTACGCGATCGGAGCGAACGACGTCGCGAACGCGATGGGGACGTCCGTCGGCTCGCGCTCGATGACCCTCGTGCAGGCGGTGATCGTCGCGGCCATCTTCGAGTTCCTCGGCGCCTGGCTCGTCGGTGGCCACGTGACCAGGACCATTCGTGGGGGCATCCTCGACCCCGTCGTGACCGCGGCGTCGCTGGAGACGCTGAAGCTCGGCATGCTCGCCGCGCTCACGTCGGCGGGCACGTGGCTGATCATCGCGTCGCGGCTCGGCTGGCCCGTCTCGACCACGCACTCGATCGTCGGCGCGATCGCAGGCTTCGGCATCGTCGCCTTCGGCCCCGAGGCGGTCGAGGGCGCCAAGCTCCTCCGCATCGTCTCGTCGTGGCTGATCTCGCCGCTGATCTCGGGGACGATCGCGTTCCTGATCATCGTGCAGATCCGCCGGTCGATCCTGAACCACGAGGATCCCATCGCGCGGATGCGCCGCTGGGCGCCGGCCTACGGGTTCGCGGTCGTGCTCGCGATCGGTCTCATCACGCTGTTGAAGGGGCTCAAGAACCTGCATCTCGACTTCAGCCTGCCGGCGGCGATCGCGCTCTCCTGCGGCCTCGGCCTCGTGGGTGCGGCGCTCACGCGGTTCTTCGTCAACCGCATCCGGGTCGATCCGGAAGCGGAGCGCGACTTCCACTTTGCGACGGTCGAGCGCATGTTCGGCCGGCTCCAGATCCTGAGCGCCTGCGCGATCGCGTTCGCCCACGGCTCGAACGACGTCGCGAACGCCATCGCGCCAGTGGCCGCGATCCTGAGCGCGGAGTCGGGTGTCCTCGAGGCGACCGCGCCGGTTCCTCCGTGGCTGCTCCTGCTGGGCGGCGCCGGCATCGTGGTCGGCCTGTCGACCCTGGGTTACCGCGTCATGGCGACGATCGGCGAGCGGATCACCGAGCTGACGCCGAGCCGCGGCTATGCCGCGACCTTCGCTGCGGCCATTACGATCGGGGTCGCGAGCCGGATGGGCCTCCCGATCTCGACCACCCACACCCTGGTCGGGGCCGTGCTCGGCGTCGGTCTCGCGCGGGGCATCGGCGCGCTCGACTACCGCGTGGTCGGCACCATCGCCGTGTCGTGGATCGTCACGATCCCGGTCGGCGGCGCCCTTGCGGTGTTCTTCTACTACTTCTACAAGGGTCTACTGACCTAGAGCGGAGGCGCCGTGTCGATCCTCGACCTATTTGCAAAGTCGCCGATCAAGCCCCTACAGGAGCACATGAACACCGTGCTCGCGTGCGCGAGGGAGCTCGTCCCGCTCTGCGACGCGCTGGCCGCCGGCAACCACGACGAGCTCGCCGCCGTGGAGCGGCGCATCGACGAGGCCGAGGGCGAGGCCGACCGGCTGAAGAACGACCTGCGCGCGCACCTGCCGCGGCGCCTGCTGCTGCCCGTGGACCGGCGCGACCTGCTCGAGATCCTGGACCTGCAGGACTCGATCGCGGACACGGTGCAGGACATCGCGCAGCTCATGGTGCAGCGGAAGATGACGGTCGCGGCCCCGATGAAGCCGGTGCTCATCGAGCTCGCCGCTGCGGTCGTCCGGACCTGCGAGCACACCGACGAGCTGATCAACACGCTCGACGAGCTGGTCGAGATCGGCTTCCGCGGCCGCGAGGCCGACCGCGTTCAGCAGATGATCGACGAACTCGGCCGCCTCGAGGGCCGCGCCGACGACCTCGAGTCGCAGCTCCAGATGGCCGTCTTCGACCTCGAGTCCAGCGAGTCCGCGGTCACCGTCATGCTCTGGTACCAGCTCGTAGGCTGGATCGGCGATGTCGCCGACGGTGCGGAAAAGGTCGGCAACCGCCTCCGCCTGCTGATCGCCAGCTAGAGCGCCGCCCCGTCCCTACTCGTGCTCGATCGCGACGAACATCGTCCCTTCGCCGCGCCGCACCAGCAGTAGCGCACGCTCCTCGTCCGACTCGAGCGCCTCCTCGAGCCTGGTGATGGACGGCGTTGCCTGGCGGTTCGCTTCGATGATCACGTCGCGGCGGCGCAGGCCTGCGGTGGCCGCCGGGCCCTCGGGGTCGACGTCGGTGACGACCACGCCGCGCTCCGACGCCGAGAGGCCGAGCTGCTCGGAGAGCTCAGGGTCGAGCACCTGGGCCGAGAAGCCCCACTCGAAGGCGGGCTCCTCCTGCGAGGAGGCGAGCTCCAGCTCGTCTTCGCGCATGCGCTCGAGCACGGCCATGAGCTTCTTCCGCTTGCCGTCGCGTACGACCACGATCTCGACGTCGCTGCCGGGCGCGGTCGCGGCCACTCTCCGGGGGAGGTCGTCGACATCTGCGATCTCGCTGCCGTTGAACTCCACGATCACGTCGCGCGACTTGAGCCTGGCCTTCTCGGCGGGGCTGCCGTCGAAGACCTGGGAGACGAGCGCACCGGACGGATCGTCGAGATCCAGGCTCTTGGCGATCGGCTTGGTCACGCGCTGGATCGACACGCCCAGCCACCCGCGCGTCACGGTGCCGTTCTCGCGCAGCTGCGGGAGCAGCGCCTTGGCCATGTTGATCGGGATCGCGAACCCGATGCCCTGACCCGCGGCGTTGATCGCGGTGTTGATCCCCACGACGCGGCCGTTCATGTCGATCAGCGGACCACCCGAGTTGCCGGGGTTGATGCTGGCGTCCGTCTGCAGGAATTCGTCGTAGGGTCCGGCGTTGATGTTGCGCTCTCGCGCCGACAGGATGCCGACGGTCACGGTGTGTTCGAGGCCGAACGGGTTGCCGATCGCCATCAGCCACTCGCCGACGCGGATGCGGTCCGAGTCGCCCAGGGACGCCGGAACGACGTGCTTCCCGGGATCGACCTTCAGCAGCGCCAGGTCGGTCTTGGGGTCGCGGCCCACGATCTCGGCCGCGGCCTCCTCACCGTCCTTGAACGTCACCGAGATCTTGTCGGCGCCGTCGACCACGTGGTTGTTCGTGACGATGTAGCCCTCTTTCGAGATCACGAAGCCCGAGCCGGAGGCCTCGGAGCGGAAGCGGCGGTGCGGCTTCTTCTGCGGGCGCCGGCGTCCGAAGAACTCCTCGAGCAGGTCTTCCGGTCCGCGGCCGTGCGACTCCGTGGTGCGCTCGACCTGCACGTTGACCACCGATGGCGAGAGTGCCTCGGCGAGGTCGGCGAAGGAGTCCGGCCGGCTGCCGGTCGGGCCCGTCTTTCCCTCGTTCCAGAACACGCCTTCGAGCGTCCGCGCCTGGGCCGCGTTGTCCTGCAGGCTCAGGGTCACGTCCAAGCTCTGGGCGCCGAATACGGCGGCCGTGACGGCGGCGATTCCGAGAGTGATCGTGGCTATTCGTCTCATGGCTGCACTTCCTCTATGGACTGATGCTAGGAGATCGGGAGGGTCACGTGGTAGCCCCGGTTGCCTCTCTGTACGAGCAGTAGGACCTGTCGCCGCCCCCGAAGCTTCGATACGGCCTTCTGGAAGCCTGGACGGTCGGTCACGTCCACCCGATCGACCTTCAGGATGACGTCGCCCGGGCGGATTCCGATGCGCGCCGCGGAGCCGCGCGGAGCGACGCGGCTCACGACCAGGCCGCGGACCGAGGCCTGCTCGCGGACCGCGAGGCCCAGCAACACCTCGGCAAGCTCCTCTGCGCGGTCCTCCGGGAAGACCTCGCTGCGCACCCGGAAGGAGAACGGCTTGCGCTCGCGCTCGACCCGGATGGCGGCCTCTTCACCGGCGGGGATCCCGCGCAGGATCTCGAAGTACGTGCGCGGCTCGATCACGTCGGTGCCCGCGAACTCGATGACCACGTCGCCCCGCGCCAGCCCGGCGCGCTTCGCGGGCGAGCCGTCGAAGACGTGTGACACCAGTGCCCCCTGTCTGCCCTTCACGTCGAGCGCGCTGCGCAGCCCCGGCGTCAGGCGCTGCACGCGCAGGCCGAGCCAGACCGGTGACACCTCGCCGTGCTCGATCAGCTCGCCGGCGATCACGCGCGCGCGGTCGATCGGGATGGCGAAGCCGATGCCCTCGGCCTCGCGGAAGATCGCGGTGTTGATGCCGATCACGTCGCCGTGGATGTTGAGCAGCGGGCCGCCGGAGTTGCCCGGGTTGATGCTGGCGTCCGTCTGCAGGAAGCCGTGGTACTCCGAGTCCTCGGAGCGCACCGAGCGGTTGACCGCGGACAGCACCCCCGTCGTCACCGTATGGTGCAGGCCGAAAGGATTCCCGATGGCGATCACCGTCTCGCCGATCATCAGGTCGTCGGACCTGCCCAGGCTGGCCACGGGCAGGGTCTCGTCGGCGCGGACCTGTACCACGGCCAGGTCGGTCTCGGGGTCGGCCCCGATCAGTTCGGCCTCGAACTCGCGCCCGTCCGCCAGCGTGACCCGGATCTCGGTCGCGCCCGCGAGCACGTGCTCGTTGGTCAGGACGTGGCCGCGCTCGTCGATCAGCACGCCGGTTCCGAGGCTCTGCGTGGTCCGCGGCCGGGGGTCGGCGAAGCGGCCGAAGAACTCGTCGAAGAAGCGGCCGCGCCGGAAGAACGGGTTCACCGAGCGGTGAGCCTTCTGCGTGGTCGTGATATTCACGGTGGCCGGAGCGATCCGCTCCACGGCCTTCACCACCGGGGTGCGCCTCTCGTCCGCGGGGGCCGCGGCCGGGATCAGTGCGACCGCGAGCGGCAACAGGGCTGCAGCCCGCGGGGCGGCGAGGCGGGCGGCGAGGTAGAACGCGTGCAAAGAAGCTCTCATCGGCTCTCCAGGACTGAATCGATGCCGCTCCGCGCCGCCGGGGGCAAGGGGGGGCTGCGCCCCTCGGGGACGCGCCGGTGACCGCCCCGCGTAACTTCGACGGGGCGGACGGCGGGAACTTCGAAGCGGCCTTTGGCGTGCCTCCGGCAGTCCTCGCCGCCGCACCCGGCCGCGTCAACCTGATCGGAGAGCACACGGACTACACCGGCGGGTGGGTGCTTCCTGCCGCGATCTCGCTCGAGCTGCGCGTTGCTCTGCGGTACCGGGACGACCTGGAAGTCCACGGGGTGTCGCGCGAGACCGGTGCCGCGGAGGCCTTGCTGCGGGCGGGCGCCGCGGGCGACTGGCTCGACTACCCGCGCGGCGTGGCGCTCGAGCTGGCGGCGGCGGGGCGGATTCCCGCCCGTGGATTCGACCTGCAGGTCGAGAGCGACCTTCCGAGCGGCGCCGGGCTGTCGAGCTCGGCGGCGCTCGCGGTGGCGACCGGGCTGGCGCTCGCCGCCGCGGCGGGCGGCCGCTTTCGCGCGAGCGAGCGGCCGGAGCTGGCGCGGATCTGCCAGCGGGCGGAGTCCGGCTTCGTCGGCGTTCCCTGCGGCATGCTCGATCCCTACGCGATCGCGTGCGGCCAGCCCGGACGCGCCACGCTGCTGCGCTGCCACGACCTGCGGGCGAGCACGATCGTCGTTCCGCCGGGCATCGGCATCGCCGTGCTCGACACCGGCGTGCGCCGCGACCTGCGCGACGGCCGCTTCGAGGCCCGGACGCGAGAGTGCGCCGAGGCGCTCGAGACGGCGCGAGCCGCACTCGGACGGCCACTCGACCGCCTCGAGCAGGTGAACGCCGGCGACCTGCCCGCGCTCGAGGCCGCGCTCGACCCCGTTCCGTTCCGGCGCGTGCGCCACGTCGTCAGCGAGAACGAGCGCGTGCGGCGATTCGCCGACGCGCTCGCGGCGGACGACCGCGGGGCGCTCGGCCGCGAGATGTACGCGTCGCACGCCAGCCTGCGCGACGACTACGACGCGTCGTGGCCCGAGGCGGACTTCCTGGTGGAGCGCGCGAGGGGCGTGGCGGGCGTGATCGGCGCGCGCATGACCGGCGCGGGCTGGGGCGGCTGCTGCCTGGCGCTCTACGAAGACGGAACCGTGCCCGAGCCGCTGTCCGCGCTCGTGGCCGCATTCGCGGCCGAGTTCGGTCGCGAGCCGCGCGTCTGGCGCACGCAGGCCGGCCCGGGAGCGCGCCTCGTCAGCCCTCGCTAGGCGCGGGTGTGCCGTTCTTCGCGCGCGGCTCCGAGTCGCGCGGGACGATCAGCAGAAAGCGGATGTTGGGCCCGCGCCGGGCGCGGACCAGGAAGGGACGCGAGCCGTCGAGTGTCGCCATCGCCTCACGAAAGCCGTCGATGTCGTCGACCGGCACGTCCTCGATCCCGACGATCAGGTCTCCGCCCTTCATCTTGGCCTCCGCCGCCTCGGATCCGCGCTCGACGAACGAGACCAGCACGCCGTCGCGATCGGTGAGCCGGTGGGTCCGGTACAGGGCGTCGGTCACCTCCTGCACGTTGAAGCCGAAGTCGGTCTCCTCGCGGTCGGGGACGACCTTGGGCTGAATGCCGAGGGTCACGTGCAGCGTGGCGGCTTCGCCGTCGCGCACGTAGTCGACCTCGACTTCCTTGCCGACGGGAGACCGCGCGACCTTGCGCTGGAACTCGCCCAGATCCTCGTCCTTCTCGGCCTGCATGGCCGTGCCGTCGAAGCTCGTCACGATGTCTCCGCTCTGCAGCCCGGCCGACTCGGCGGGGGACCCCTCGGCCACGCCGTTCACCACCAGGCCGTGCACGTCGTCGAGCTGCCAGTAGCTGGCCAGGTCGCGGTCGAGCGGCTGGATCGTGATGCCCAGGTACGCGCGCGCGATGCGGCCCGCACCGAGCAGGTCGCCGGCGACCCGCTTGGCGGTGTTGATCGGGATCGTGAAGCCGATGCCGCGGCCCTGCCCACGCGAGTTCACGCCGATCACCTCGCCGTGCAGGTTGATCAGCGGTCCGCCGGACGAGCCGCGGTCGATCATGGCGTCGGTCTGCAGGAAGTCGTTGAGCAGCTGCGGGTTGCGCAGGTCGCGCCCCTTGGCGGACAGGATGCCGAGCGACACCGTGCCCTCGAGCCCGTACGGGTTGCCGATCGCGATCACCCACTGGCCGACCTGCAGCTTGTCCGAATCGCCGAGCTTGACCGCAAGGAACGGCTCCTCGCCTTCGCGCGGCTTGATCCGCAGGACGGCCAGGTCGGTCTGCTTGTCGGTGCCGACGACCTCGGCCGCGTAGCGTCCGTCGCGTCCGGGCACGATCACGGTGACCTTCTCGGCCTGGTCGACGACGTGCTCGTTCGTGATCACGATGCCCTTCGCGTCCATCAGGAAGCCCGAGCCGGTCGCCAGGTTGCGGCGGTTGTTCTGCTTGACCGCCGCCTGGATGTGGACGACCGAGGGCGAGACCTGCTTGCCGGTCCGGATGACGCGCCCTTGCAGCGCGTCGAGGGGATCGCCTGCCAGCGCCAGCGGCGGAAAGCCGCAGCCGGTCAGACCGGCGAGCAGGGGAAGCAGGAGCAGGATGCGGGTCATGATCGGTTCTCCCAGAGGGCTTCGCGGAACGCCGACGCCGCGGCCGCGACGTCCGGAGCGGCGCCGATCGCCGACACGGCGGCCACGCCCCAGGCTCCGGCCCTCAAGATCTCTTCTATGTCGCAGGCTGCCACCCCTCCCAGCGCCAGCGCCGGAATCTCGAGGCCAGACAGCGACTTCCGCAGCCAGTCGATGCCCCGTCCGCACGCGCCGGGCTTCGAGGACGTGGCCCGGATGGGCGAGAGGGTGACGTAGTCGGCGCCGCGAGCGGCCACGTCGCGGGCTTCCTCGCCCGAGTGGGCCGAGTAGCCGAGCCACGCGTCCGGGCCGAGCCAGCCGCGCGCGGTGGCCACGTCGACCGCGTCGGCGGCCAGGTGCACGCCATCGAGCCCGAGCGCACGCGCCAGGTCGAGCCGGCGGCTGACCAGCACACGCAGTCCCTGGCTCCGGGACGCGTCGAGCGAGTCGATGAGCCGCGCCAGCGCCCCGGTCTCGAGAGAGCGCTCACGTACCACGACGGCCTCGACGCCGCCCTCGAACGCCCGCGCGACCACCTCGTGCAGCGGACGGCCCGCCGTGCCGCGCTCGCCGTCGGTGATGTAGAAGAGGCGGGGAATCACCCGACGTCGATGAGGCCTTCCTCGGGACTCGAGGCCTGCGCGTAGAGCCGCCGCGGCATGCGCCCGGCCTCGTAGGCGAGCCGGCCGGCCTCGACGGCGAGGCGCATGGCCGTCGCCATCTTCACCGGGTCCTTGGCCGCGGCGATGCCCGTGCTCATGAGCACCGCGGTGCAGCCGAGCTCCATGGCGACGGCCGCGTCCGACGCGGTGCCGACGCCCGCGTCGACGATCACCGGCACGCTCACCGACTCGAGGATGATGCGGATGTTCGTGGGGTTGCGGATGCCGAGCCCCGAGCCGATCGGCGCGGCCAGCGGCATGACCGCGGCGCAGCCGATCTCTTCGAGGCGCTGGCAGGCGACCGGGTCGTCTCCGATGTAGGGCAGCACGGTGAATCCGTCGTCGACCAGTATCCTGGCGGCCTCGAGCGTCGCCGCGCAGTCCGGGAAGAGCGTCCGCTCGTCGCCGATCACCTCGAGCTTGATCAGCTTCGTGTCGAGCAGCTCGCGCGCCAGCTGCGCGGTCGTGACCGCCTCCTTGACGGTGAAGCAGCCGGCCGTGTTCGGTAGCAACACGAAGCGCTCCGGCGGTACGTGCTCGAGCAGCGAGCCCGCGCCCTTCTGCGACAGGTCAACGCGGCGCACGGCCACGGTCGTCATCTCGGTCCCGCTGGCGTCGAGCGCGCGGCGGTTCTCTTCGAACGAGCTGTACTTGCCGCTTCCGACGATCAGGCGCGAGCTGAACTCGTGCTCGCCGAGCCGATACGTTCCCGACATCATCCACCTCCGACGGCGTGGATCACTTCGACGTGATCCCCCTCGTGGATCTCCACCTCGGCGAAGCGCGAGCGCGGGACGACCTCGTCGTTGATCGCGACGGCGACGCGCCGGCGTCCGAGATCGAATCGCTCCAGCAGGGAAACGACCGTGAGGGGGCCTCCGACCTGCCGCGACTCGCCGTTGAGCTGGAACTCCACAGCGCTCCGACGGTACGGCAGCGCCACCGGCCGGGCAAGCTACCCTCCCCGGGCCGGGAGAGGGCAGGGACGAGCGAGGGGGCGCGAGAGAGGATCGTGGGGGACGCCGAGGGCCGGACGGGCCGGCCGACCTGGGCCGAGGTGGATCTCGGAGCGCTGCGCCGGAACCTGGCGCTGCTGCGCGACCGCTCGCCCGGGCGCCGTGTGATCGCGGTGGTCAAGGCGGGCGCCTACGGTCACGGTGCCGCGCCCGTGGCGCGGACGCTGGTCGAGTCGGGCAGCGAGATGCTGGCGGTCGCCACCGTCGACGAGGCGCGAGAGTTGCGCGACGCCGGCCTCGAGGTGCCGGTGCTGCTGCTGCAGGGCCTGCACGACCCGGCCGACGCCGACGAAGCGCTGGCGCGGCGCTTCGTGCCCGCGGTCGGCCGCTTGGAGCAGTTCGACGCGCTCGAGGCCGCGTCGGGCCGCGCCGGCACGCCGTTCCCCGTGCACCTCAAGTTCGACACGGGCATGCACCGGCTGGGGTTCGCCCCTGAGCAGACGGTCGACGCGCTGGGGCGCGCCTCGCAGAACTCGCGGATCGCCGTCGAGGGACTGATGAGCCACCTGGCCTGTGCCGACGACGCCGCGTCCAGCGAGGTCGAGGCGCAGCGGGAGCAGTTCTCGGGGCTGCTGGTGGCCGCGCGCGACCGCGGGCTGTCTCCGGAGTGGTTGCACCTCGACAACTCGCCGGGCGTGCTGAACGGACCGAGTCCGGCGACGACCGCGATCCGCCCCGGGCTGGCGCTGTACGGAGCCGACCCGACGCCCGCCGGCGGCTCGGGGCTCGAGCCCGTGATGACCGTGGTCACGCGCGCGATCCACGCGCTCGACCTTCCCGCCGGTGCTCGGGTCGGATACGGCGGGACCTGGAAGGCCCCGCGGCCGACGCGCGTGCTGACGCTGCCGATCGGCTACGCCGACGGGCTGCCGCGCTCGACGAACGGCTTCGCGCTCGGGCTGGCCGGGCGGCGCGTGCCCCTGGTGGGCCGCGTGTCGATGGACCTGTGCGCCGTCGACGTGGGGCCCGGCCTCGGTGCCGACCGAGGCGCAGACGCCGGCGCCGAGTTGCTGGTCTTCGGACGCCGCGCTGGCCTCGAGATCCGCGCCGAGGAGCTGGCGAGCGCCAGCGACACCCTCGCCTACGAGATTTTCGTTAGGATCGGCCCGCGCGTCCCCCGGTCGTACGCTTCGTAGCCCTCTCCGCCCCTCCGGCGGCCGCGCTCCCGAGGGATCTTCCTGCAGGAGTAGGCCAGAATGCGCGTTCTCGTGCTCGGATCCGGCGGCCGGGAGCACGCCCTCTGCTGGGCGATCGGCCGCAGCCCGCTCGTGAGCCAGGTCGTCTGTGCGCCGGGAAATGACGGCATGCGCGGCGACGCGCGGCTCGCACCCGTAGACCTGACCGACCTGCCATCGGTGGTGAAGCTGGCGCTCGAAGAGTCCGCGGACCTGGTCGTCGTCGGTCCCGAGGACCCGCTCGCGGCCGGCGTCGCCGACGTGCTGCGCGAGGCCGGCATCGTGGTGTTCGGACCGGGCCGCGAGGCGGCGCAGCTCGAGAGCAGCAAGCTCTTCGCCAAGCAGTTCATGGAGCGGCACGGCATTCCGACGGCCGGGCACCGTGTCTTCGAGGACGCCGACGCCGCCGAGGCCTGGGTCGGCGAGCGCGGCGGGGACTGCGTGGTGAAGGCCGACGGCCTGGCCGCGGGCAAGGGAGTCTTCGTCTGCACCGACGTCGACGCCGCCCGGGCGGCCGTCGACGAGATCATGCGCGACCGGCGCTTCGGCGCTTCCGGCGCGCGCGTGGTGATCGAGGAGCGACTCGTCGGCGAAGAGATCTCGTACTACGCCATCTGCGACGGGGAACGCTGGGTGCCGCTCGGCAGCGCGCAGGACTTCAAGCGCGCGCTCGACGGCGACCGCGGCGAGAACACGGGCGGCATGGGCGCGTACTCGCCGGTGCCGTTCGTGGACGCGGCGCTCGAGCGCCGCATCCACGAGCAGATTCTGGACCCGGTCTTCTCCGGCATGCGCGCCGAGGGCCGTCCCTATCGCGGCGTGCTCTTCGCCGGACTGATCCTGGTCGACGGCGACCCGGTCGTGATCGAGTTCAACTGCCGCTTCGGCGATCCCGAGACGCAGGCCCTGCTCTTCCGGCTCGAGTCGGACCTGGTCCCCGTACTCGAGGCGGCGGCCGAGGGACGGCTCCCCGACGACCTGGAGTTCCGCTACGGCGATCCGTCCGTCGCCGTGGTGATCGCGAGTGAGGGCTACCCGCGCAGCTATCCGAAGGGCGTACCCATCGAGGGCCTCGAGGCCGTCGAGGGACCCGACCTGAAGTGCTTCCACGCGGCGTCGCGGCTGGAGGGCGGAGCGCTCGTGACCAACGGGGGCCGCGTGCTCTGCGCGACCGCGCGCGGAGCGTCGCTCGAAGCTGCGCGCGACCGCGCCTACGCCGCCGCCGAGCGCATCGCCTGGCCGGGCGCCCAGTACCGCCGCGACATCGCGCTGCGGGCGCTGCGCAGCGACGAGACGCCCGCGTGATCGTGGACGTCGAGCACGCGGCGCGCCTGCTCGCGGGCGAGCGGGTGGTCGCCTACCCGACCGAGACGGTCTACGGCCTGGGTGCGGACGCCGAGTCGCCGGCCGCCATCGAGGCGCTGCACGCTCTCAAGGGACGGGACGCGGACCGCGCCGTGTCGGTGCTGGTCTCGGGGCTCGACGAGCTGCTCCAGATCGTCCCCGATCTGCCCGAGACCGCCCGCGACCTGGCGCGGCGCTACTGGCCCGGTCCGCTCACACTGGTGGTCCCGGTCGACGGCTCGACGCTTCGCTACGTGCGCAGCGAGCGGGGCGTGGGCTTCCGCTGCTCGCCGCACCCGACCGCCGCCGCGCTGCGCCGGGCTGTGGGCCGGCCGGTCGTCTCGACGAGCTGCAACCGAAGCGGAGACCCGCCCTGCCGCACGGCCGCCCAGGTCGAGTCCGCCTTCGGCCCCGAGCTGTGCGTCGCGGGCGGCGAGCCCGCCGGGGGCGGCGAGCCCTCGACGGTGGTGTCCGTCGACGCGAGCGGGCGCCTCGAGCTGCTCCGCGAAGGGGCGCTGTCCTGGTCCGAGCTGAGAAGAGAGGAGACGACGTGAGCGACTTTCGTCCGTTCAGGGGGCTCCGCTTCGCGGGCGACGTGCAGCCCCGGCTGGCTCCGCCCTACGACGTGATCGCTCCGGACGAGCGCGACCGCCTGGCGGGCGAGCCCGAGAACATCGTGCACCTGACGCTGCCCCCGGGGCCGGTCGGTGACCGCGACTACGCGTCGGCCGGGCAGGTGCTCGAGCGCTGGGTGGCGCAGGGCGTGCTGTCACGCGACGCCACCGAGCGCTTCTACGTGCTGCGCGAGACCACGACCGACGGGCGCACGCGGCGCGGGTTCCTGGGCGCGCTGCGGCTCGCGGACTACGAGGAGCGCGTCGTGCTTCCGCACGAGCGCACGCTGCCCGCGGCCAGGCGCGACCGCCTGCTGCTCACGCGCGCGGTGCGCGCGAACCTGGAGCCGCTGTTCTTCCTGTACGAAGATCGCGGCGGAAAGCTCGACGCGGCGCTGGACGCGGCCTGTGCCGGCGAGGCGCTGTGCCGCGCCGTCGGCCCCGACGGCACGGGGCTCGAGCTCTTCGCGCTCGAGGACGAGACCTTCGTCGACGGGGTTCGCGCGTTTCTCGCCGACCTGCCGGTGGTGATCGCCGACGGCCACCACCGTTACGAGACCATGCGCACCTACCGCGACGAGTGCCGCGAGTCGGGCGCCTCCGACGGCCGCGACGCAGGTCCCGAGTTCGTGATGGGCTACCTGGTGAACGCCTTCGACCCGGGCTCGGCCGTCGCCGCCATCCACCGCGTGCTGCGCGGCGAGCTGGCGCCGCTCGGCCGCGTGCTCACCGAGCTGGCCTTCGAGTCCGAGGTGCTGCCGGAGCTCGACGCGCCCGCGCTGCTTGCGCGCATCGCTGCGCTGGCGCCCGAGCGGCACGCCTACGGCATGGCGCTGCCCGGCGGCGAGCTGCGGCTGGTCAGCCGGCCGCGCGGCGACACGCTCGACGTGCAGGTCCTGCACGACGAGCTGCTGCCGCGCCTGCGCGGCGAGCTGAGCTTCGACGCGCGCCCGGCGCGCCTGCTCGAGACGCTGCGCGAGAGCCGCGCGTCGCTCGGCATCTTCCTGCACCCGCTCGACCCCGACGGCCTGTTCCGCGTGGTGCAGGACGGCATCCTGCTGCCGGAGAAGTCGACCTTCTTCACGCCCAAGGTGCCGAGCGGACTGGTCCTGCGCAGCTTCTAGTCCTGGACGCGCGCCTGCCCTTCCGCTCGAGGCGGCCACAGCCGACATCCGCTGGCCTGTGTCCGCACCGCCGGGCGCCGGACTTCTTCCCAGCCCGCGCCGCGACATCGTGCACGAGTGAGCTCCCGGGCGATTCGCGTTATTCGCGCTTCTGCGATAGTGCGGAATGCCATTCTGGCTCCTGTCGGCCGGGAGTGGGCTCCTCCTTGCGGGCCTGTGCGTCGTCCTCTGGACTCGGCGGCCGCCGCCGCCCCTCTGGCCGATCGCTTTCGGGTGCCAGCTCTTCGCCTTGATCTGGGTGGTCGGCGACCTGTGGTCGTCGCACGCGACGGGGATGACCGAGAAGCAGATCGCCCTCTCGGTGCTCTTTACCGGGAGCATCGCGCTGCCGCCGCTCTGGTGGGAGACGAGCCGGCGCTACATCGTGTGGCAGGGCCTCTCGAGGACATGGATGCAAAGCCGGTGGACGCGCCTGCCCGTGGCGTATGCGGCGCTCGCCTGGCTCTTCATGCTCACGAACCCGTGGCACGGGCAGTTCATCGAGCCAGTCGTCGGAGGACGGAACCAGTACTACTGGGGTGTGACTACGGTGGCGTGGATTCACTGGGGAATCACGCTGGCGACTTTCGCACTGTGCGCGTGGGCGTCTCGCCGCCACGCCGAGAAGCGCGTCCGCCGCAAGCTGGCGATTCTGGCCGCGGCGACACTGTTCCCTCTCGTCACGAACTTCCTGCACGTCCAGCTTCCCCTTGGACCCGGTGTCGACATCGTCGCCGTCGGTCTGGGTCTGTCCAGCCTGGTGGTGATCTACGGGATCACGAGCAGCAGGCTCTTCGACCTGGCGCCGGTCGCCCTGCACGAACTCCTGCGGCGCGATCCGGCCGGAGTCCTGCTGCTCGACCGCGACGGACGGCTGCTGCTCTGGAATCCCGCCGCCGAGAAGCTCTTCGCGGGCATCGAGTTCGAGCCCGACCTCCTGCTGCTCGAAGTCCTCTCGGACTGCCTCGAAGAGGCGGATGGCGCAGGCGACGGGCTCGTGTGTCCGTCGGGGCCCCGGCTCTTCCGGTCTCTCAGCGAACCCGACGAGGCCTGGCGCCGGATTTCGATCTCGTCGCTCGCCTCGAGCCGCGGAACGCCTGCCGCCGCCTGCGTCCGCGTCGAAGACGCGACCGCAGAGGTTCGCGACGCTCGCGAGCACCGCGATCGGCAGGAGAGAGAGCTCAGCGCGGCGACCGCCCACACCCTAGCCGCGGTCGCCGAAGGCATCGCCCACGACTTCAACAATGTGCTCACCACCATCGCCGGGCGAGCGGAACTCGCGCTGGCCGCGACGCGGCCCGACGCATCCCCGCGCGACGACCTGGACGCGATCGTCAAGGCCGCTGCCCTTGCGCGCGACCTGACGGCGCAGCTCCAGTCGCGGCGCCGAAGTCCGGCCGTTCACCGGGAGCCCGTCGATCTCTCGGCTCTGGTACTCGACATGCGCGAGGTCTTGCGCGACTCGGTCGCGCCCCATGTCACACTCCAGCTCGACGTGGCCGAGGGCCTCCTTGCCGTCGAAGCCGATCCCACGCAGCTTCAGCAGGTCGTGCTCAATCTCGTGAAGAACGCGGGTGAGGCGATCGGAGACTCGGAGGGCCGGGTCGTCGTGCGCACGCTCGCAGCCGATGCGGGCGTGCAGATCGAGGTGGCAGACACGGGGCCGGGCCTCGGCGTGCCGGAGAGGGAGCGCGCGTTCGAGCCGTTCTTCACGACCAAGGGTGAAGGTCGCGGTCTCGGCTTGGCGCTCGTCGCGAGTAGCGTCCAGGCGCACGGCGGGACGGTCGAGTTCGGTAGTGGCGCAGGCGGCGCGGGAACCTGCGTGCGCGTCCGCCTCCCCGGCGCCCCGGCGTAAGTCCGGGGTGCGGCGGCAGGGGCGGGTGGATGGGATGCGCCGAACCCTATCGTCGCAGCGCTCGCCTGCCCGCGACCACGAGCCCTGCTCCCAGCGCGATGAGGCCGGCGGGACCGAGAAAGGGGACCGGGGCGCCGGGGATCGGGTCGTCGGCGAACGTTGCAGTCAACGTCTGGCCGGGTGCACCGGGGCTGTTGACGAACTGGTTGACCGTGTCCGTGACGTCGAGTGTCGCCGGCGCGGCCGCGAACTCGAACGTGACGTCCACCTCGCACGGCGACGGTGCGCAGTTGAAGGTGAGCAGGATGTCCCCTGCGCCCGGGAAGATGGAAGGAGCGACTCCGAAGTCGCCCGAAGAGGACGAGATGCTCGCGCTGCTGACGTCGACATCGAAGTCGAAGTCGAAGCTGACTGTCGTGTTGTCGAACTCGCTGCCGCCGATGACCGTCGTGCGGAGCACGAGTGTGGGCGCCGGGCTGGTCACGCCGGACTGCAGGGCAACGTCGGCGGTCCTGTCGGCGACGACCCAATCGCCTACGGGGTCCGGGGTCATCGCGACCGGTACCGCGAGCGCCACCGAGGGCGCCAGCATGAGCACGAGCAGCACTCTCACGAACCTGACGAAGTGTCTCACAGGGGTCTCTCCAGTCCGCTCCTCCTCCCAGCGCGTTCCATCTTACTGCGGACTGCACTTCACGAGACGTAGATTCGAGAATAGTTGCCCAGGCGAAGCGGCCCGCTCCCCGAAGTCCCCCGGAAACTCCTTGAGCTCGGGGAGC
>JAFDDB010000067.1 GCA_019311115.1 Deltaproteobacteria bacterium | reverse complement strand
CCGCGGCGCGGGCGGCGGCGCGGACCTCGCCGCTAGCGCGCTCCCACGTCCGGGGGCGCGGCCCGGGGCGGAGGTGAGGCCGAGGGCGTCACCTCTACCCAGGCCACGAGTGACTTCGATCCCATCCACCTGAAGTGGTAGCCGGGCCGCTTCGCCAGGTCGACCTCGACCCGGTGGCGTCCGAGCACGTCGAACGGGTGCAGCCGCGCTCTCAGCTCGATGGAATCTCCCGGCAGCACGACAGCGTTCATGCCCGTCGTGCGCACGTCCGGGTACTCCCGCCGTCCCTCCCCCGTGGTGCGTGCCCTCACGAGCAGGTGCACGCCACCCAGCGGGTCGGTCGCGACGGACCAGGGCCGCGGGCTGGTGTTGGTCGCGCGCACCGACACGAGCGGAGTCTCGCCGATCCGGGCGTCGGCCAGCGGGACCAGGAGCGCGAGGTCGGCGCTGTACACGTCGGCCACGTAGTGCTCGCGGGCAAAGGCGCGGAAGCGCTCGTCGTCGGACTCCCGGCCTCCGAGCCAGCCGCGGTAGTCCGCGAGCACGAGCGGCAGGTTCGACTGCGCGTGCCACGGATGGTAGCCGTAGCGCAGGGCGAACTGGTCCTCGGCGACGGGGAGAGGCCGGCCGTCAAGCAGCATGGCCACCGCCGACGCCAGCCCCGCACGCTCCACGCCCCCCTGGCAGTGGAGAAGGATGGGACGCGGCAGCGTGTCGATCCAGTCGACGACCTGCACCAGCCGCTTGCGGCGCGGCATCCGGTCGCCGCTCAGGCGCACGGCGCGGAACTCCAAGCCGAGCTCACTCGTCAGCGCGAGCTCGTCGCGGTACCACTCGGCCTCGACGTCGTCGCCGCGCAGCGTGACGACCGAGCGCAGGCCCAGCTCGTCGATCATCTCGGCCAGCCGTTCCGCGTCCGGCTGCCCGGACCGGTAGATCTCGCCCGGCACGACCTCGTGCAGGTTCGTCTCGAAGAGCGGAGTCCAGAAGGCCGCGCACACCACCGCGACGGTGATGCAGGACACGGCCAGAGCCGCGAGCCGCCGGCGCAGCCTACTCGGCCGCACGGCAGACGGCGCGTTCGGACCCACCCTCCGGCGCGGACCACTCCAGCGAGCGCGCGGCGGCGTCGAGCCGGACCGTGGACTCGGCGATCGGCGCGTCCACGGCCGGCAGCTCCGAGACCTCGATCCGTCCCTCTTGGAGGTCCACGCGAACCGCCTCGCAGCCGGGCGCGACGAGGTGCAGGACACCCGTCGCGCCGGTGTACGACGCCCGGTGGTCCAGGTGATCGAGCGCGGAGCCGAGCGCGTCGCGCCGGAAGATCAGATCCTGCGCCAGCACCCGCAGGCTCGGGGCGTCGGGCGCGCGGTCCTCGATGACGATCGCACCAAGCCCGGCGGCGTTGACGCCGGCCAGGCAGCCGGCCCAGGCGGCACAGGTAAGCTCGACGCTGTCGAAGCCGCCCGCGTCGGGCCGGCTGTTGCGCAGCAGCAGGAGCCTACCCAGCTCGTCGGGGATCTCGAGCCGCGCCTCCAGGCTCTCCTTGCCCGCGGTACCGACACCGGCCAGGCGCGCCTGCGCGTCGAATAGCTGGAGCGCACCGACCTGGACGCCGGCCCCGGCGGCGATGCCCTCGAGCCGCTCGTGCAGCTGCGGCGTGTGACGGCGCACCTGCCGTCCGGCTCCGAGCCGGATCTCGGAGAGCGTCAGCCGCCAGATGCCGAAGCCGTACTGGCGGCGCAGGTCCGCCGCCGCGCGCGCGATGCCGCCCGCACAGGCGGTCCCCTGCGCGTGCCCCTGCTCGAACGGGGCTCCCGACGTCTCGAGCACGGCGCTACGGCCGCCCCGGTGCGGGAGAGATCTGCAGCACCTCGTTCAGCGCCCGCGACATGCGGCGGGCCTGGTGCGGATCGAGCGCGCGCGCCAGCTCCTCGGGCGAAACCTCGATGCGCGCCAGGTCGCCGTGGTGACGCACGCGGACCTGGCGGAAGCCGAGGCCTCGCAGAGCGTCCTCGGCGCGGTCGATCTGGCGCAGCTTCTCGGGCGTGACCGGCATGCCGTACGGAATGCGCGAAGACAGGCAGGCGGATGCCGGAAGCTCGGCGGTCGGCAGGCCGGCCTCGCGCGAGAGCTCGCGGATCTCCTGCTTGCCGAGACCGGCGTCGAGAAGCGGCGACATCACGCGGTGCTCCTCGGCCGCGCGATGGCCGGGGCGGAAGTCGCCGGTGTCATCGCGGTTGATGCCGTACGCGACGGCCTCGAAGCCGGACTCGTCGAGCAGCGCGTCGAGCACTTCGAAGAGCTCGCTCTTGCAGAAGTAGCAGCGGGTCTCGGAGTTCTCGACGTAGCGGGGGTCGGCGAGCTCCGCGGTGCCGATGAAACGGTGCGCGAACCCGAACTCGCGCGCGACCCGCTCGGCCATGTCGCGGTGGCTGCGCGGGTACGACGGCGAGTCCGCCGTCACCGCGAGCGCGCGGTCGCCCAGCACTTGATGCGCCTCCCACGCCAGGTAGGCCGAGTCGACGCCGCCCGAGTAGGCGACGAGCACCGAGCCCGCGGCCTCGAGCGAATCGCGCAGGCTGGCTTGCTTGGAGTGCAGGGCGTTCACGTCGCTCAGGGTACGGAGGCGCCCCTGGGAGTGTCAAACCTGTCCGCGCCCGTCGGGGCGCGCGGGGGCCGCGCGGGGGGCGCGCGGTGGCGGGAAGCACCGCGTGACCGCGAGCACGGCTGACACCCCCGGGTGCGCTGCTATCCTGCCCGCGTGTCGAAGCTGCGAGTCGCGCTGCTGTTCGGAGGAACCTCCACCGAGCACGAGGTGTCGGTCAGTTCGGCGACCACGGTCCTCCAGGCCCTCGACCCCGCCCGCTACACCCCCGTGCTGGTCGGACTGGACCACGACGGAAGCTGGGCCGTGCTCGAGGATCCGTCCGTCCCGCCCGAGGGGCTCTTCGACTGCCCGGACACCGTGCGCTGCTTTCCGACGCTGCGCGGTGGACTGGAGTTCCTGCGCTTCGACGACGCCGGAGACAGCGCGCTCTCGGGCCCGCTCGACGTCGTCTTCCCGATCATCCACGGACGCGGCGGCGAGGACGGCTCGCTTCAAGGCGCCTTCGAGGTCGCGGGCGTTCCCTACGTCGGCGCTGGCGTGCTAGCCACCGCCCTGTGTATGGACAAGACGCTCAGCAAGCGCACGCTGCGCGATGCCGGCCTCCCTGTACTGCCGAGCCACGAGGCGTCGCGCCACGAGGTACTGGAGGACGCTACGGAGCTGATCGCCCGGGTCGAGCGCGACTTCGACTACCCGGTCTTCGTGAAGCCCACGAACACGGGATCCTCCGTCGGCGTGGCGCGGGCGGCCGACCGGGCCGAGCTAGAGGCCGCGATCGCGCAGGCCGCGCAGTACGACCGATGGGTCCTGGTCGAGCCCGCGGCCGACGCGCGCGAGGTCGAGTGCGCGGTCCTCGGCGGTCACTCGCCCGAAGGATCGGTGCTCGGCGAGATCGGTCACCGCGGCGAGTTCTACGACTACGAGGCCAAGTACGTCAGCGACTCGACCGAGTTGGTTATCCCCGCCCCGATCCCCGAAGCGCTCGCGGAACAGGTGCGCTCGCTGGCCGTCGACGCTTTCGTGGCGCTCAAGTGCTGGGGCTTCGCGCGCGTCGACTTCTTCGTCGACCGTCGCACCGAGCAGATCTACCTGAACGAGCTGAACACGCTGCCCGGATTTACCGAGGGCAGCATGTACCCCCGCCTCTGGGAGGCGTCGGGCATCGCGTTGCCCGAGCTGGTCGACCGGCTGATCGAGCTGGCGCTCGAGCGGCACCGGGAGCAGGGCGCGCTCGTTACTCGCTACACGTCCTGACCTCCGTCGGGCCAGGGGGCCAACCGTCCGGCGCGGCTCAGTCCACGAACAGCGCCGCCAGCTCGGACTCACACTGCTCCGCGTCGTGGTGGCCCAGGTCGATCAGGTCCGCGGCGTAGTCGCCGTCGAAGAGCAGGAAGCTCATCAGGTCGGCCTCGTCCTCGGGAGCCCCACGCGTCAACGCGCGGAACATCAGCGAGCTCCACCAGCCAGGCACGTTGCCGCGCATGCGGCGCACGTGTTCGGCGGCGATCCCCGCAATGTCCTGGCTCGGCTGGACGAACGCGTCGCGCACCAGCTGGAAGCCCAGCCCGCGGACCTTCTCGACCTCGGGCGTGATGTGCTCGATGTGGTCCTCGCCGCAGCTGTTGATGCCAGCCTGCAGTACCTGGTTCAGCACGCGCATATGCGCCACGTCGTACTCCAGCCGGTCGATCAGCAGCGCGTTCAGGATCTTGCCCGCCAGGAACCCGACCGACCGGAACTGCTCGAGCCGCTCGTCCGCGACCGGGTCGCTGAGCTCAGCGGCGTGGGCGTAGCGCAGGCCGATCAGCAGCACGCGGTTCGCGCCGAGCCGCAGCGCCGGCGTGAGCGGCGTGTGCTGACGGAGCCCGCCGTCGCAGTAGTAGGTGTCGCGGACGCGCACCGCCGGAAACAAGAAGGGGATGGCCGCGGAGGCCAGCGTGTGCCCCGGCCCGATCCGCGCCGAAACGGCCACCTGCAGCGAGTCGTGAGTCCAGCTGGGAACGCGCCGCTCGCGGTTGTCCACGAAGGTGACGGAGCGCCCGCTGGCGATCTCGGTGGCGGACACGCAGAGCGTGTCTACGGGGCCGTGCCGTACGTTGCGTCGGAGCTGGCGCCAGGGGATCTGTCCGACCACCAGGCGTTCCAGCGGCGTGGTGTTGAGCAGGCCATGGATGCGATCCGCCTGCGTGCGGCTCTCGGTCGAGCTTCCCAGCGCGGAGCCGAACAGCGTGCGCGTGAACCCCATCAGGTCGCCGGCTCCGAAGTGGTAGACGGAGCCGAACGACATGTTCCGCCAGACGTCGACCAGCGCGCGAGCCCCGGCCTGCAGGTCGTTCGCGTGTCCGGCCAGGAAGCAGGAATGCACCGCGCCCACGGACGTCCCCGAGAACACGTCGAAGCGCGGCACGAAACCGAGGCGCTCGGCAAGCGGCCCGAAAACGAACGACAGCACGCCCGCCTCGTAGGCGCCACGGGCACCGCCTCCGGACAAGACCAGGGCGGGGCGCGCGCCGGCGCGCTTTTCCTGGAGCGGAAGTGTGACGCTCACGCGGGGAGCTTAGCGGAGGCCGCCTCAGTCGCCTCCACCGAAGAGGCGGTGGAAGAAGCCGTGCTTCTCGTCCGCGCGACCCTGTGACGCGTCCGGCTGGTGCTCACCGTGGCCCCCGGCCTGCTCCTCGGTGCTGCCGCCATGATGGAAGAACCGAGCGATCGGCCCCTCCTTGTCCTTGGCCGCGGCGGCTCCCTTCGGCTCCGTCCCCGGCGGGCCGCGCCAGATCAGAGGCGACCACTCGAGCCACGCATCCTCGTGCTCGCTGTGCAGCCGGAAGACAGAGCCCTCCTTGACGCGGGCGCCCGGTCGGTCCGGCGTCGCGAACGCGACCCCCCCGGCGAGCAGCGCCTGCAGCGACTCGGTCTCGATCTCGAGCCCGTGCAGGCCCAGGTGCGCGCTGATGCCGCTGGCGTTCCAGAACACCGAGTTGCTGCGCACCAGCTTCGCGTAGCGGTTCTGGACGTTCAAGCGCACGCGTACCGTGCGCGAGTCGCGCGACATCTCGTGTGACACGACCGCTCCGACCGGGATCTCGCGGTAGTAGACCAGGTCTCCGGCGCTCAGCGACCCCAGCGCGTCGGACTCCAGGATGAGCCTGAGCCCGCCGTAGCGCAGGGAGGATTCCTTCACGTCGGCCTTCGAGCGGTGCAGCCAGAACTCGCGTCCGCCCTCGGCGGCCTTGCTCCGCTCGCCGCGCGGAGCGTCGAACGCGATGCCGCCGCGGATCAGCGCGTCGAGAGACTCCATCTGCACGTCCAGGTCGGTGATGCTCCCCGAGACGGAGATCCCGCCGACGCTCCAGAAGCGGCTGTCGACACGCACGAACTCCGCGAACTCCGGCTCGATGAACAGGTTCAGGTCGACCTTCCTGCCGTCCTTCGAGAGCTTGTTCGCGTAGACCGATCCGACCTGGATCTCGCGGTAGTAGACCGGCGAGCCGGAGTCGAGCGAGAGCAGCGCGTCGGCATGGACCACGAGCCGGAGCCCGGGCTGGTCATCCGACGGCGGAGGCGGCTCCTCGAGCCCGACGAAGTCGCGGACGGGCTTCCCCCCGGTCCCGGCGGGGGGATCGAAGTTGATCCAGGCCCCGGACATGATGGCTCCCAGGCCGCTCACGCCCCCCGCGCCCACGCGCGGCTTCACGACCCAGAACTGCGCTCCCTCCCGAAGGTGGGGGGCGACCCCCTTCTTGAGCTCGGCGTGCACGACCACGCTTCCGAGGTCCTTGCCGATCTCGATGTCGGTGACCTCGCCCATCTGCAACGACCTGAACTTGATCTTGGTCTTGCCGGTCTCGAGCCAGTCGGCGGTCTCGAAGCGGATGGTGACCGTCGGCCCCTTCTCGGAGAGGGTCCGGTACACGAGCAACGCGCCGACGAGCACCGCCACCAGCGGGATGATCCAGATCAGCGACGGCCCGCGCCGCTCCTTGACCTCGACTTCGGGAATGTCGTCCTGGCTCATTCGCGCTCCTCCATCTGGTCCCAGATCAGTCTCGGGTCGAAGCTCAGCGCGGCGAGCAGGGTCAGGATGACCACCGCGGCGAAGAAGGTCGCGCCGATGCCCGGCTCCATGGTCGCGACCGCGCCGAGCTGGATCAGCGCGACCATCAGCGAGACGACGAACATGTCGAGCATCGACCAGCGCCCGATGTACTCGACCACGCGGTAGAGCACCGTGCGCTCGCGCGGGCGCCAGCTCGAGCGCCACTGCACGGAGAGGAGCAGGCCTGTCAGGCTCAGCAGCTTGGCCATGGGAACGACGATGCTCGCGAAGAAGATCAGCCCACCGACGGCCCACCAACCCATCTCGAACATGACCTGCACGCCGCTCAGGATCGTGTCGCCCTCGGGCTGGCCGAGCCGCGAGAAGACCATGACCGGGTAGAGGTTCGCGGGCACGTAGCAGATGTAGGCCGCGATCACGAGCGCCCAGGTCCGCGACAGGCTGTCCGGCTGACGCTGCTGCAACAGCGTGCCGCAGCGCGAACAGGACGCGGACGCCCCGGCCCCGAGCCGGCGTCTACGGCTCAGACGCTCGCAGCCGTGGCAGCGGATCAGCCCCCGCGCGGCCGCGGTCGCCGGCGCGCTCACTCGAGCTCCTCGATCCGCGCCCAGACGGCCCCGGAGTCCAGGCTCGAGCCGGCGGCCGTCATCGCGACCATCATGGCCACGAACGCCCACGCGCCGACCTGGAGCTCGAGCCGGGCCATCATCCCGAGCTTCACGATCGCCACCAGCACGGCGAGCATGAACACGTCGAGCATGGCCCAGGTTCCGATCGAGCCGATGAACCGCATGGCGCCGGCCACGCCAGGGGGCCGCGCCCCGAGCAGCAGCGGCAGGATCGTGTAGATCATCGTCAGCAGGCTCAGCAGGGGGGCCACGATCGTCGTGAAGCAGATCAGCAGGGCCAGGGCCTGTGCGCCCCCGGCCCAGAGGCCCTCGACGCCAGAGAAGATGGTGTTCTCCTGCACCCGGCCCTCGAGCGAGAACAGCATGAACGTGCTCAGATTCGCGACCATGAAGAGCACGAGCGCCGCGATGGCGAACGCCAGCGTGCGCTCGAGCGAGTTCTCGACGCGGCGGTAGAGCAGCCCCCCGCACGCCGAGCAGTACGCCTTCTGGCCGTGAGCCAACTCGCGCTCCCGGTGCAGCAAGTCGCAGTACTCGCAGGCGATCACGGCCACGGGCCCTATCGTACGCGACCTTCGCCTGCCGACGCCAATCGTCCGCCGATGCGACTAGACTGGCAAGGTCTCCACGATGGGAGGGCGACCATGGCCGGAGCACTGGACGGATACCGGATCGTCGACGTCACGCAGGTGATCTCGGGGCCGATGGCGACGCGGATCCTGGCCGACCAGGGAGCGGACGTGATCAAGGTCGAGACGCCCGCGGGCGACGTGCTCCGACAGATGGGCGGAAAGGGTGGCCTGACGCCGACCTTCACCACCATCAACCGCAGCAAGCGCTCGGTGGTGCTCGACCTGAAGAACCCCGCGGGGCTCGAGACCCTGAAGCGCCTGGTGGCGGGAGCCGACGTGTTCATCCAGAACCAGAGGCCCGGCGCCGCGGAGCGGATCGGACTCGGCGAAGACGCGCTACGCGCGGTGAACCCGGAACTGATCTACGTCTCGATCAGCGGCTTTGGCGAAGAGGGCCCGTACAGCCACAAGCGCGTCTACGACCCGCTGATCCAGGGCATGTCCACGTTGTCCGAGATCCAGGGTGCGGGCACGGGTCGTCCCGGACTCGTACGGGTGATCGTCCCGGACAAGGTCACCGCGCTCACGGCGGCGCAGAACATCACCGCGGCGCTGCTGGCACGCGAGCGCACCGGCAAGGGTCAGCATGTCCGCCTGTCCATGCTCGACGCGGTGATCGCCTTCGTCTGGCCCGAGGGCATGGCGTACCACACCTTCGTGAACCCGGACCGTCCCAAGCCGAAGATCGTGCAGCGACGCGACCTGGTGTATGAGACGGCCGACCACTACGTGATCGTCTCGACGGTGGCGCACCGCGAGTGGGTGGGGTTCTGCCGCGCGGCGGAACGCCCCGACCTGCTCGAGGACGAGCGCTTCCAGAGCACCGCCGGCCTGGTGGGAAACGCCGCGGCGCGGCTCGACCTGATGGCCGAGGTGCTGAAGACGCGGACCACCGAGCACTGGCTCGATGTGCTCGACCGCGAGGACGTCCCGTGCGGCCCCGTGCTGACGCGCGACAACGTGCACCTGCACCCGCAGGTCCAGGCCAACGGCATCATCGTCGAGGACGAGCACCCCGTGGTCGGACTCGTCCGACAGGCGCGGCCGGCCGAGCGGATGGACGGCACGCCGTCGGAGATCCGCAGCCACGCGCCGACGCTGGGTCAGCACACCGAGCAGGTACTCGGCGAGATCGGCCTGTCCGACGGCGAGATCCGCAGCCTCCGCGAGTCCGGGGCGCTCGGCAAGGGCTGACGCTCTACCCGCCTTTGACCATCTCCGCGTAGGGTGCGATGAACGGCGACAGGCTCACGTTGTCGATCTCTACGTTGACGATCGACGGCTTGCCGTTGGCCGCGGCGCGCTGGATGGCGGGCAGGATCTCTTCGGGATCGGTCACCTGCTCACCGTGTCCGTCCCACATGGCCGCCATCTTGTCGTAGGCGCGCATATGGTGGAGGTCGGTGTTGCACGAGCCCCTCTCCTCGATCTCTTCGGGCCGCAGGTACTTCTCGAGCAGGCTGATCATTCCCCAGCTGGAGTCGTTCGAGATGACGCAGACCACCGGAATTCCCAGGCGCGCCATGGTCTCCATCTCCATCGCGTAGAAACCGAAGCTGCCGTCGCCTGTGTACCAGAGGACGGGCTTGCGGTTGGCCACCCAGGCTCCGATGACCAGGCCGGGGCCCGTTCCGATGGTGCCGTTCGGTCCGGTCCCGTGGAGCTGTCCGGCTTCGTAGGCCGTGGCGGCGCCGCCCATCCACACCGAGGCCTCGCCCCCGTCGATGACGAGCGACCAGTCCCGGCCCTCCGCCTCGAGGAATCTCGCCACCTCGCCGGCGCACCGCGCGGGGTGGACCGGGACCGCCTCGTCGCTGTAGGGCTTCGGCAGCTGCACGGTGCTGGTCTTGCTCGCCGGACCGGCCCACGAGTCCCCCGGCTTCGAGTCACACCGGCCCGCGAGCGCATCGACGAGCTGACGCGAGACCGGGCCGGCGCCTCCCGCGATGCCCAGGTCGGCCCGGACGTTGAAGCCGATCTGTGGCTGGTCGGTGTGGACCTGGATGACCTTGGCGTCCTTTGGAATGTGACGCCCGGATCCGTGCCTGAAGTCGAAGCGGCAGCCCATGGCCAGCACGACGTCCGCACCGCCGATCGCGTTGGTGCGAAGCAGGCGGTTCTCGGACTCGTCGCCGAACGCGCCGCGGCACCCGTAGCCCGCGATGCCGACGGGCATCTTCAGGAAGTCCGCCAGCTCCGCGACGGCGCCGGCGTAGTTTCCGAGCGTCGCCCGCGCTCCGTCGTCGACGAGCATCGCAGGCCGCTCCGCCTTCATCAGCAGCTCGGCGGCCTCTTCGATCAGCGCCGGGTCGCCGGCCGAGAGGGCACTGCTGGCACGGCGCTGCGGAAAGTGGACCGCGGCCTCGTCCACCTTCGCGAACAGGAGGTCGGTGGGAACCTCCAGGTAGACCGGACCCGGGCTGGAATCCGTGGCATGGCGCAGGGCCATGGACACGTACTCGGGAATACGTTCGGCCAGCGTGATCTTGCGGGCCCACTTGGACACCGACTCCATCAGGTTCAGCGTCGACATGTCCTGCAGGTCGCCGGTGTCGCGCATCGCGAGCGCCACCGCTCCGCCGATGTGCACGACCGGGATGCTCATCGACGCCGCTTCCATCATGCCGGCCGCCGTGTTGCCCACCCCCGGTCCGGCCGTCGTCATCACCGCGGCGACCTTGCCCGAGGCCCGCGTGTAGGCGATGGCCGCGTAGAGCGCCGAGCACTCGTGCCGCATGTCGACGATCTCGATCCCGGCGTTCCGCATTCCGTACAGCGCGGGCATGATGTGGCCCCCGCAGAGAACGAACGCCTTCTCCACGCCCTCGTTCGCGAGCGCCCTGCCGACGAGCGCGCCTCCGTCGAACTTGCTCATGTCGCGTGTCCCCTCGTGGTGTCCGGTTCGGGGACGATCCGGTGCAAGCGCCGCGCCAGCGGAGCGGCAGCGAGAAGGCCGAGCGTGGGGCATGCCGGCACGCCGCGCGAGCGGGGTGAGGCGTGCTGTCCGTGCGAAGGTGCGGCGAAGCATCCGCTCGGGGACGCGAGGGCGGGAGCTACTCGGGCGCGTCGCCACTCCGCTCGCCGCGCGCGCCGCGCAGCGCCAGGTCGACTCCGCCGAGGCGCCTCTGCTTGCGGGGCTTCGGTGGATGGCCGCCCATCCGCGCGAGCACCAGGAAGTCCGCGAACGCCGCCTCCATCGCACTGCTGAACCCGACCTGGTCCTGCATCTTGTTGACCGCGAGCTTCGCCATGCGGAGTGTCCCGTAGCCGCTCTCGGCCGCGCGCGCGGCCCAGGCGAGCGTCTCGGTCTCGAGCTGGTCCGCGGGGTACACGCGGTTCACGAAGCCGAGCGCGCGGGCCTCTTCGGCGTCGATGAACCGGCTCTCGAAGAGCAGCTCCTTGGCCTTGCGAAAGCCGATATCGAACGGAATCGAGAAGTACTCGACCTGTCCGGCCAGGAACTTCGCGTCGGGCGACGCGAAGATCACGTCCATTGCCGCGGCGATCATCCAGCCGCCGTAGATGCAGTAGCCGTGGACCATGGCGACCGTCGGCTTGGGCAGGTTGCGCCACTTGAGAGTCAGGTCGAGGTTGTACTTGCGGAAGGCCTCGTACTCCTCGATACCGACGGGCGGGATGCCGCGCTGCTTGTAGTCCGCGACCTGCTCCGGCGTGCCCAGGTCGTGCCCCGCGGAGAAGTGCTCGCCCTCGCCCCGCACGACGACGACTCGCACGTCGTGGTCCGCCTGGGCGCGATCGAGAGCTTCGTCGAGCTCGTCGAGCAGCTGGAAGCTCTGCGCGTTGCGGTAGCGCGGCCGATCCAGCGTGACGATCGCGACGCGACCCGTGACTTCGTAGCGTACGTTCTCGGCTGACATGCTGACGTCTCCAGGCGGGCTGCCATGCCGATGTTCGCACGCGCCGGCAGCGGCTTCTAGCGGGCCACCGAGGGCGTGCTCCGCGATACCATGCCCCCTGTACACCGAGCCCCCCCACGTCTGGAGAACCCGCGATGAACGACATGGATGGTCTGGAGCTCGTAGACGCCGGGCGTTACGCCGAGAAGGGCTACCCGCACGAGATCTGGGAGCGGCTGCGCCGCGAGGCGCCCGTCCGCTACTTCGACCCGCCGGGCTACCGGCCCTTCTGGGCGATCACCAAGCACGCCGACGTCGCCGAGATCTCGAAGCAGCCCGACAAGTTCCTGAGCCAGCCGAGGCTGACGATCGTGCGCGAGGAGCTCGAGCGGAACCGGAGCGGCAGCGGGATGCGCATCCGCACGCTCGTGAACATGGATCCGCCGGAGCACCGCGACTACCGCAAGCTCGCCAGTCCCTGGTTCACGCCGAACAACCTGAGGATCCTCGAAGAGCGCATGGAGCAGTCGGCGCGCGAGCTGGTCGACGGCATGATGGAGAGCGGCGGCGGAGACTTCGTCACCGACGTGGCGGCGCAGCACCCGCTGCGCCTGATCGCGCACCTGTTCGGCGTGGCCGAAGAGGACGAGCCGTTCGTGCTGAAGGCGACGAACGAGATCTTCGGCAGCGAGGACCCCGAGTTCCAACGTACCGCCGACCGGCGGCAGGACGGGATGGCGCTGTTCGGGGAGCTGTTCCAGTTCTTCTCCGGGATCTCCACCGACCGGAAGGCCAACCCGCGGGACGACCTGGCGTCGATCCTGGCGAACGCGAAGCTCGGCGACGAGGACATCGGGGGCGGCGAGCTTTTCGGCTACTACCTGATCGTACTGACGGCCGGCCACGAGACGACGCGCAACGCCCTGTCGGGCGGGATGCTCGCGCTGATCGAGCACCCCGACGCGATGCGCCGATTGAAGGAAGAGCCCGGACTGATCGCGACCGCCGCCGACGAGATCATCCGCTGGACCACGCCGGTGAACCACTTCGTGCGCACCGCCAGCTGCGACTACGAGCTGCGCGGCCAGAAGATCCGCCAGGGCGACTCGCTCGCGCTCTTCTACGCGTCCGCCAACCGCGACGAAGAGGTCTTCGACGCGCCCTTCGAGTTCCGCGTGGACCGCGACCCCAACCCGCACCTGGCCTTCGGCATCGGCGAGCACTTCTGCCTGGGAGCCAACCTGGCCCGGATGGAGATCCGGGTCCTGCTGACCGAGCTGCTGCCGCGCCTCGACTCGGTCGAGCTCGCCGGCCCGCCCGAGCGCCTCGCCTCGAGCTTCGTCGGCGGCGTGAAGCACCTGCCGCTCCGCTACAGCGTCCGCCCGCGAGCCGGCTGAAACGAGCGGAAACCGGCCCCGGAACGCAGGAAAGCCCGGGCCGGATCCTCGCACAATGCGAGGGGAGGGGTATCCGACCCGGGCACTCCCAACAGCACCCGGGCGCCTGTCGCCCGAGCACTTACGGACGAAAGAGCAATCCGGGTGCCAAAGCCCACATCGGCCCCGGGCCCGCAGATCTTTTCCGAGTCTTTCCGGCGTCGTTGGCGCCGGACGGCGCCTCTCCTGCGCCCTCTCTGGAGGCGGAGCGCAGGCTGCGGGCCGCCCGCAGGAGGCTCCAATTTGCGTCCGGGGTGACCGGGAGCGTCGCTGCCGCGGACTCACCGGCTACAATGCGGCCCCCACCCCGGGGCCCCCAGGGCTCACAGGAGTTGCGCGTGCGTAGCTGGTTCATTCTGTCCGCGGTCGGACGCGACCGTCCGGGCCTGGTCGCCGACCTGGCGCAGCTGGTCTTCGACAGCGACGCGAATCTCGAGGATTCGCGGATGACGCTGCTCGGCAACGAATTCGCGGCCATCCTGCTCTGCTCCGGCAGCGAGGACGGTCTCGAGCGGAAGCTGGTCGAGGGGGCGCGCCGACTCGAGTGGCAGCACCGGCTCACCGTCTTCGTGCGGCCGCTCGAAGGCGAGCCGCGGCCGCCCGTGCCGGCGCCGGGCAGCACTCTCTACCGCGTCGAGGCCGAGGGCGAGGACCGGGCGGGAATCGTGGCGCGCATCTGCCGCGTGCTGGCGGACCAGCGCGTGAACATCGCCAACCTGGAGTCGTCGTCGCTGCCGACGCCGAGCGGCACGCCGCTCTACCGGCTGGCGATCCGCGCCGAGGTGCCCGACACGGTCGAGCGGGCGGACCTGGCCAAGGCGCTCGACGAGGCCGGCGAGAGCATCGGCGTCGACGTCAGCCTGCAGGCGCTCTGAGCGAGACGTGACCGGGCGTGTGCGGGGACGTGTGGCGGTCGTCGGCGGTGGACTCGCCGGCCTGACCGCGGCCTGCCGGCTGAAGTCGGCCGGTGCCCAGGTCACGCTGCTCGAGGCGCGCCAGCGCACGGGCGGACACCTGGTGCGCGAGAAGCTGGCAGGGGTCGAATTCGAGCCGAGCTGGCCGGTGGTGCCCGCGAGCGCTCCCGCGCTGTCCGGGCTCGTGCATGAGCTGGGGCTCGGTGCGCGCGTAGAGCGCACGGCCATCGAGCGCGCAGTGCTCGCGGACGGCCGGCGGCAGCGGCCGATCGAGCTCTCGCCCGTGTCCCGGCGCGGATTCAGTGGGCTGCGGCGCCGGCGCATCCGCCGGCTGCTCGAGTGGTTCGGTCCGATGCTCGATGCGCGCCGGCCCGAGCTCGCCGTGCGACTCGACGACCGCAGTGTCGCGGACTTCGCGCGGCTCTACCTGGGCCGTGCGGTGGACCCGGAGCAGCTGGGACCGCTGTTCGAGAGCGCCTTCGGCCTGGACAGCAGCGACACCAGCCGACTCCTGTTCATGCTGCTGATGGACGCCGCCGCCGGTCTGCGGGTCGAGAGCGTGTCCGGGCTCTCGGTGCTGGCCGAAGCGCTGGCGTCGCGTCTCGACGACGTGCGCCTCGAAGCGCCGGTCGCGAGCGTCGGCGCCGATGGGCGGAGTCTCACGCTCGTGTCCGGTGAAAAGCTCGAGACCGACGCGGTCGTCGTCGCGCTCTGTACGCGGCGCGCGCGCGGGCTGGTCGAGAGCTTCCTGCCCGGCGAGCGCGCGTTCTTCGACGCCGGGCGGCGCGTAGAGCGCCTGCACCTGGCCGTGGCGCTCGGGTCCGAGCTGACGGCGCCGCTCACGTGGCTTCCGCGCAAGCGGGGTGGAACGCTCTCGGCGATCGTCGCCGTGGACAGCCGCCTCGCCCTGCTCGTCGCGCGACCGCGGGACCTGCACGAGACCACCGAGAGCGACGAGCGACGCGCCGAGCGGTTGCTCTCGGAGGCCGGCGCGGTCTGGCCGTCGCTGGCGCGAGGCGTCGAGGGCACGCTCGTATGCCGGCCGGGCGCGACGCCGGAGTTCGGCGTCGGGCACTACCGGCGCATGGCCGCGCTGCGCGAGGCGCAGGCCGCGGCGCCGGACCGGGCGCTCTTCTTCGCCGACCCGGCGCTGGTCGGACCGCACTGCGAGGGAGCGGTGCAGAGCGCAGAACGCGCGGCCGCGGACGCGCTCGCCCTGCTCGATCGCTAGTGCGTCAGCGTGGCGACGGTGACCCCGTTGCCCCCCTGGCTTCGCGCACCGGCCTCGAAGCCCTCCACGTACGGCAGGTCGCGCAGCCAGGCGCGGACGGCGCTGCGCAGCGCGCCGGTGCCGTGTCCGTGGATGAAGCAGACCTGCTTCACGCCGCTGCCGAGCAAGCGCTGCAGGTGCGCGTCCGCGCGGTCGAGCGCCTCGTCCACGCGCAGCCCGCGCAGGTCGCACTCGCTGTCCACGGCCGAGCCCGACTCGGACTCCGGCTCGCGGTCGACGTCGACGCGTGACGGGCGGTGCGCGGGCTTCGGAAGCGCCCCCAGCACGCGGACGACGCGGTCCGCCGGGACGGTCGTGCGGGCGGCGCCGCCGCGTACCACCACGCGGCCGCGCCGGTCGGGACCCTCGACGTAGACGGGCTCGCCCGGGATGCCGTCGATGCGCAGGCGAGCGCCGGGCTCGACCGCGTCCCACGCGATCTCGCGGCGTGGCTCCGGGTCGGCATGCGCGCGCTCGACCCTTTCGGTGCGTTCGCGCGTGCGTTCGAGCCGGGCGTGGGCGCGGTTGGCGGCCTGGCCCGTGCGCTTCGCGCCGCCCGACTGCAGGTCGCGCATGACCGACGCGATCTCCTCGCGCGCCTCGCCGAACGCCGCCTCGAGCTCCGACTTCATCGCCGAGAGCGCCTTCTCGCGCGCGGACCGCAGCGACGCCAGCCGCGCCTCATACGCCGCGCGCGCGGACTCGCTCTCCTCGCGCACGCGCAGGGCCTCGCCCCGCTCGGCTTCCAGTTCCTGCCGCAGCTCCGACAGGCTGCGCGTCAGTGACTCGAGCTTGCGGTCCTCGGAGTCGAGCAGGCTGCGCGCACGGTCCACGACCTGCCCGTCGAGACCCATGCGCTCCGCCACCCAGGTCGCGCCGCTCGAGCCCGGCGCGCCCACCCGAACCCGGTAGGTGGGCATCAGGGTCTCGGCGTCGAACTCGGCGCTGGCGTTCGCGAAGCGCTCGTCCGATCCCGCCAGCTCCTTCAGGCGGTTGAAGTGCGTCGTCGCGACCACCGTCGCTCCGCGGTCGACCAGGCCTTCGAGCACTGCCTGCGCCAGCGCCGCGCCTTCACCGGGCTCGGTGCCCTCGCCGATCTCGTCCACGATCACGAGCGAGTGCGAGTCCGACTCCTCGAGGATGCGCGCCAGGTTCGACATGCGCGCCGAGAAGGTCGAGAGACCCGAGCGCAGGTCCTGCTCGTCGCCGATGTCGGCGTGCACGGCGTCGAGGATCGGCATGCGGCTGCCGGCGTCGCAGGGCAGGTGCAGGCCCGCGCGCAGCGCGAGTGCGGCGAGTCCCAGCGCCTTGGCGATCACCGTCTTGCCGCCTGCATTCGGTCCCGAGATCACGAGCCCCCGCACGCCCGGCGGCAGCACCAGGTCGTTCGCGATCACGTCGTCGAAGTCGAGCCCCGCCTCGAGCAGCAGCAGCGGGTGGCGCAGCGCGCGCAGCGCCACGGATTCGCCGTCCACTCCGGGCGGACCTGCGCGCAGGAGGGGCGGCGTCGCGTGCAGGCGCTGCGACAGGCGCCCGCGCGCCAGCGCGCGGTCGAGCAGCTCGAGCGTGGCGCCCGCGGCGTCGATGTCGACCTCGCGGTCCGCCACCGATGCGCAGAGCTGGCGCAGGAGTCGCTCGAGTTCACGATCGACGTCGATCCGGGCCAGGCGCAGCCGGTTGCCGAGCTCGACCACCGCTTCGGGCTCAATGAACACGGTGGTTCCGCTCGATGAGACATCGTGCACGATGCCCTTCACACGACCGCGCGCCTCGGCGCGGACCGGAACCACCGGCCGGCCCTCGCGCTGGGTGACGAAGTCGTCCTGCAGGTGCGGCTGCAGCGCGGCGTCCCGCAGCAGCGACGCCATGCGGCCGTCGATCTCGCTCTCGAGCGACCGGACCTGCCGCCGCACCCGGCGCAGCTCCGGACTCGCGTCGTCGCGGACCTCGCCTTCGGGCGTCAGGACGCCGCGCAGCTCTCCGACCAGCGCGCGGAACCCGGGCAGCGTGCCCGCCAGGTCCCCGAGCCTCTGCGCCTCGTCCGACCGCTCGGCGAAGAACGCACGCAGGCGACCCGCGCCCTCGAGCGTGGACAGGACCTGTACAAGCTGGCCCGCGTCGAGCAGGCCCCCGCGACGCGCCACGTCGAGCATCGGCCGCAGGTCGGCGATGCCGCCGAAGGGAGGCATCTGCTCGTCGTCGAGGAGGCCGCGAATCTCGCCCGTCTCCTCGAGCCGCTCTTCGACCGACGCCCGGGTCTCTGCGAAGAGCGGCCGTCCGTCGCCGTCGTCGCCGAGCATCCCGTTCGCGGCACGCTCGGTCGCCGCCAGCGCCGCAAGACAACGCGCCAGGCGGGGCCACTCCAGGCGCTCGAGCGTCGCGGCATCGCAGCGGAAAGCCATGGGGGGCGATTGTAGGTGGCCGCGCACGACCCGCCCAACAGGTCCAACGTCACCGAGCAGGTGAACCCGGAGACGGCGGATCTCGACGCGCTCGCGAGCCGCGACGTCCTGGCGCGGATCATCGACGAGGACACGACCGTGCCGGGCGCCGTGCGCAAGGCGCTGCCCTTGCTGACCGACGCCTGCGACAGGCTCGCCAGCGCGCTCGAAGCGGGAGGCCGCTGGATCAACGTGGGGGCGGGCACGAGCGGACGCATCGGACTGCTCGACGCCGCCGAGATCCCCCCGACCTTCGGGCTGTCGCCGGAGATCGTGCGGGGGCTGATCGCCGGCGGCGAAGAGGCGATCCTGCGCGCGGTCGAGGGTGCGGAGGACGACGTGGAAGCGGCCGCCCGCGACCTGTCCGATCTCGACGTCGGCCCGGCCGACTGCGTCGTCTGCCTGTCGGCGAGCGGCACCACACCCTACGTCGTCGCGGCCGCACGAGCGGCGCGGGCACGCGGCGCCAGCGCGATCGGTGTCACGTGCGCGCCGGGCTCACCGCTCTCCGCTGCGGTCGACCTGGCGATCGAGGTTCCCGTCGGGCCCGAGGTGATCGCCGGCTCGACGCGCATGAAGGGCGGACTCGCGCAGAAGATGATCCTGCACGCGCTCTCCACCGCGGTCATGGTGCGTCTGGGACGCGTGCGCGGGAACCGCATGGTCTCGCTGCTGGCGCTCAACGCCAAGCTCCGCCACCGGGCGGTAGAGATCGTGATGGACCTGGCGGGACTCCCGCAAAGCGAAGCCGAGACCGCGCTCGCAGAGTCGGGGGGCTCGGTCGCCGCCGCCCTCGACGCCGTACGCCGGCGCTAGCTAGCCGCCGAAGGCGTCCAGTCCGGTCAGGTCGCGGCCGAGAATCAGCGTGTGGATGTCGTGCGTCCCCTCGTAGGTCCGCACCGTCTCCAGGTTGACCATGTGCCGCATGGAGCAGTAGTCGTCGACGATGCCGTTGGCGCCGAGCATGTCGCGCGCATCGCGCGCGACGTTCAGCGCCATGTCCACGTTGTTCATCTTGGCCATCGACACCATCGGGTGTCGGAGGTTGCCCTCGTCCTTCAGCTTCGCCAGCCGCAGGCAGAGCAGCTGCGCCTTGGTGATCTCGGTCGCCATCTTCACGAGCTTCTGCTGCGGGATCTGCAGCGACGCGAGCGGGCGCTTCATGATCATGCGCTCCTTCGAGTACTGCAGCGCCTCGTCGAAGCAGGCCTGAGCGGCACCGATCGCTCCCCAGGCGATGCCGTAGCGCGCCTGGTTGAGACAACCGAGGGGACCCTTCAACCCCTTCACGCCCGGCAAGCGGTTCTCCTCGGGAACCTCGACGTCGGACATGAAGAGCTCCGAGGTGATCGAAGCGCGCAGCGAGAACTTGCCCTTCATGTCGCGCGCCTCGAAGCCGGCAAAGTCCTTCTCGACGATGAAGCCCTGGATGCCGTCGTCGGTCTGCGCCCAGACGATGGCGATGTCCGAGACGGTGCCGTTCGTGATCCAGCGCTTGGTGCCGTTCAGGATCCAGGCGTTGCCGCGCTTCTCGGCGCGGCTCAGCATGCCGCCCGGGTCCGAGCCGAAGTCGGGCTCGGTCAGGCCGAAGCAACCGATCACTTCACCCGCAGCCATGCCGGGGAGCCAGCGGTCCTTCTGCTTGTCGGTCCCGTAGGTGTAGATCGGGTACATGCAGAGCCCGCTCTGCACCGACGAGAAGCTGCGCAGTCCGGAGTCGCCGCGTTCGAGCTCCTGCTGGATCAGGCCGTACGCCACGTTGTCGAGGCCCGCGCAGCCGTAGCCGTGCAGGTTCGATCCGAACAGCCCCAGCTCGGCCATCTTCGGGACGAGCTCCATCGGAAAGGAGCCGTCGCGCCGGACGTGCTCGACCACGAGCGGCAGGAACTCCTTGTCGACGAACTCGCGGACGGTGTCGCGCACGATGCGCGCGTCCTCGGAGAGCTCGTCGTCGATCCGATAGAAGTCGAGCGCTTCGAAAGCCAAGAGATACTCCCCGATCCACGAAGCGGGTGGCGCGCCCGATGAGGGGATCAGCGGGCGCCACCGACCCGCTCCACCGCCCGCGGCAGGGGCCTCGGCAAGGTGGAACGGGGAGTGGGAGAGATCAGGCCTCTGGGGTCGAGGTCTTGCTGAGCTGATCCAGCTTCTTCGAGATCGCCTTGAGCTTCTTGTGGATCTTGTTCACTTCGTCCTTGGTTGCGATACCGAACACCTCATAGACCTGCGCCCGGCGCTTGTCTACCTC
>JAFDDB010000011.1 GCA_019311115.1 Deltaproteobacteria bacterium | reverse complement strand
TGGGCATCGACCAGTTCGCGCCCCGGCTGAGCTTCTTCTGGGCGATCGGCATGAACTTCTTCATGGAGATCGCGAAGATGCGGGCCGGGCGCATGCTCTGGGCCCGGCTGATCCAGGAGCGGCACGCGCCGAAGGACCCGCGCTCGCTCATGCTGCGCACCCACTCGCAGACCTCGGGTGCGAGCCTGACCGAGCAGGACCCGTACAACAACGTCGTGCGGACGACGATCGAGGCGATGGCCGCGGTGTCGTGCGGACGACGATCGAGGCGATGGCCGCGGTGCTCGGTGGAACGCAGTCGCTGCACACCAACGGCTTCGACGAGGCCGTGACGCTGCCGACACCGTTCTCGGCGCGCATCGCGCGCAACACGCAGCTCATCCTTGCCGAAGAGACGGGCCTCACCCACGTCGTCGATCCGCTCGCGGGCTCCTACTACGTCGAGAGCCTGACGCACGCGATCGCAGCCGAGGCGCTGAAGCTGATCGAAGAGGTCGAGGAACTCGGTGGCATGACCAAGGCGATCGAGGCCGGCATGCCGAAGCTGCGCATCGAAGAGGCCGCCACGCGGCGCCAGGCGCGCGTCGACCGCGGCGAGGACGTGGTGGTCGGCGTCAACAAGTACACGATCGAAGAGGACCGCGAAGTCGACGTGCTCGACATCGACAATGCCGAGGTGCGCGCCAAGCAGGTGGCTCGCCTCGAGCAGATCCGCCGCACGCGCGACGAGGACCGCTGCCGGGCGGCGCTCCAGGGGCTCGAAAGCGCGGCCGCCGGCGACGAGAACGTGCTCGCCGCGGCCGTCGAGTGCGCGCGTGCGCGCGCGACACTCGGCGAGATCTCGGACGCGATGGAGCGCGTCTGGGGACGGCACCGCGCCGAGATCCGCTCCATCTCCGGCGTGTACGCCGCGGCCTACCACGGCGATCCAGAGTTCGAAGCGATCCAGGCGGACGTGCGCGAGTTCGAGTCGGCCGAAGGCCGCCGCCCGCGCATGCTGGTCGCGAAGCTCGGCCAGGACGGGCACGACCGCGGCGCCAAGGTGATCGCGACGGCCTTCGCGGACCTTGGCTTCGACGTCGACGTGGGCCCGCTCTTCCAGACGCCCGAAGAGGTGGCGCGCCAGGCGGTCGAGAACGACGTGCACGTGGTCGGGATCTCGACGCAGGCGGGCGGTCACAAGACGCTGGTGCCCCAGCTGATCGACGCGCTCGCGGAGCAGGGCGGAGACGACATCGTCGTGGTCTGCGGCGGCGTGATTCCGGTGAAGGACCACGACCTGCTCGAGTCGCGGGGCGTGGCGAAGGTCTTCGGACCGGGCACGGCGATTCCGGGCGCGGCCCGGGCCGTCCTCCAGGCGGTGCGCGACCGCAGCCGGTGACCCCGGGATGAACCCGCGCGAGTTCTGCGAGGGCGTGCTCGCCGGCGACCGGCGCACGGTTGCCAAGACCATCACGCTGCTCGAGAGCCGCCGCGCCGATCACCGCGAGCTGGGGCAAGAGGTGCTCGACGGCCTGGTGCCGCACACCGGGTCCGCGCAGCGCGTCGGCATCACGGGTCCGCCCGGCGTCGGCAAGAGCACGTTCATCGAGACGCTGGGACTCCGGCTGCTCGAATCCGGACACCGCGTGGCCGTGCTGGCCGTCGACCCCTCGAGCCCGGTGAGCGGCGGCAGCATCCTCGGCGACAAGACCCGCATGGAGCGGCTGTCTCGCGAGGAGGGGGCGTACATCCGGCCGACCCCGTCCGGAGGAACGCTGGGCGGCGTCTCGCACCGCACGCGAGAGGCCATGCTCGTCTGCGAGGCCGCCGGCTACGACGTGGTGCTGGTCGAGACGGTCGGCGTGGGCCAGTCCGAGGTCGAGGTCCGCTCGATGGTCGACTTCTTCTGCGTGCTGCTCCAGCCCGGCGCGGGCGACGAGCTTCAGGGCATCAAGAAGGGCGTGCTCGAGCTGGCCGACGTGCTGGTCGTGAACAAGGCCGACGGCGACGGGCTCGCCGCGGCCGACCGGACGCGGGCCGAGTACGTACATGCGCTCGGGTTGCTCCGCCCCGCCTCGGAGACCTGGTTGCCCTCCGTGCTGACCGCCAGCGCTCGCACGGGTGACGGCGTCGACGCCTTCTGGCAGGTCGTGGTCGATCACCGCGAGGCGTTGACCGCGACCGGCGAGCGCGAGGCGCGGCGCCGCCGACAGGCGCTGGCCTGGCTGTGGCGGCTGCTGCGGGACGGGCTCGAGGCGGCGTTCCGAGGCAGCGAGGCGGTCGAGGCGCGCCTGGCCGAGCTGGAAGGCGAGGTCGAGGCCCAGAAGCTCACCGCCCCGCACGCCGCCCGCGCCCTGCTCGACGCCTTTCGCGCCCGCTGACCGGTCCTCGCGAGGAATGGGCTAAGGACCGCCGGGAGACGGACCGATGGGCATATCGGGTCCGCCCGAGCGCAGCCAATGCCGCAATTCAATCTAGAAGCCCGCGAGATCACGCTGAAGATCGTCTATTACGGTCCGGCCCTGTCCGGAAAGACGACCAACATCCAGCAGATCCACGCCATGGTCACCCGCGACGGAGCGGGCGAGATGGTCACCCTCGACACGCAGGGCGACCGCACGCTGTACTTCGACTTCCTGCCGATCGAGATCGGCTGCGAAGGCGAGTACCTGATCAAGCTCAAGCTCTTCACGGTGCCCGGGCAGGTGATGCACCGGGCCACGCGGCGGGTCGTCCTGGCCGGTGTGGACGCGATCGCGTTCGTGGCTGATTCGAAGCGCGAGAGCGCCTCGGCGAACGCCTATTCGTACCGCGACCTCGAGGCGAACCTGCGCGCCAATGGCATCGACATCGCGGCCATGCCGTCGGTGGTGCAGTTCAACAAGCGCGACCTCGAGGACATCAAGTCCCTCGAGGAGGTCCGCGCGGCGTGGAAGGACACCGGCGTGCCGACCATCCCCGCCGTGGCGGTCAAGGGCGAGGGCGTGCTCGAGACCTTCCGCGAGTTGATGGAACGCCTCTACCGCTCGCTCGACGAGCGGCACGATTTCGGACGCAAGTTCGGCCTGACCCTCGAGGGCTTCATCGGCGCGGTCATGGGCCACTTCTCCGAGAAGCCCGCCGAGTAGGGCGGGACCGCCCGAGCGATCGACCGGCCCCCGGGCTCCCTGAAAGAGGGCGCCCAAGTGGCTGAATTGACGCCCATGTCAACGCTTGATACCGTGATTGCGCCCCGGGACCCCTCCGGTCCCACGGCCCTCTCCCTGCCGGAGAACCCCGCCCCCGGGGTCGGCGGAGGAGTGCCGGGAGGATCATGGACAGTCGTACGCGCCAGGGCGACCCCGCCGTCGAGGTGGAGCCCACAGAGTTGGCCCTGGCCCGCGTCGAAAAGGGCCTCCGCGAGATCCGCGCCGGCCGCATGGTCATCCTGGTGGACGACGAGGACCGCGAGAACGAGGGCGACCTGTGCATCGCGGCCGAGTTCGTCACGCCGGAGGCCATCAACTTCATGGCCAAGGAGGGGCGCGGGCTGATCTGCCTGGCGCTCACCGAGCAGCGCGCGAGCGAGCTCGAGCTGGGCATGATGGTCCCCGAGAAGGAGAACACCACGCAGTTCGGCACCGCCTTCACCGTCTCGATCGAGGCGCGCGAGGGCGTGACGACGGGCATCTCGGCCGCCGACCGTGCCCGGACCGTGCGCGTCGCCGTCGATCCGTCGAGCCGGCCGACCGACCTGTCCCGTCCGGGCCACGTCTTCCCGCTGATCGCCAAGACCGGCGGCGTGCTCCGCCGCGTGGGCCAGACCGAGGGCGCGGTCGACCTGGCGCGCCTCGCCGGCCTGCGGCCGTCTGGAGTGATCTGCGAGATCATGAACGACGACGGCACCATGGCGCGCCGGCCCGACCTCGAGATCTTCGCCAAGGAGCACCGCCTCCAGATCCTGTCCGTGGCCGACCTGATCAAGTACCGCTTCCACACCGAGGACCTCGTCCGCGCCTACGCCGAGGCGCAGCTGCCGTCCGAGTACGGCGACTTCCGCGCGGTCGTGTTCAAGAACGAGATCGACCACGTCGACCACATCGCCCTGGTCTGCGGCGAGATCGACCCCGAGGACGCGACCCTGGTGCGGGTGCACAGCGAGTGCCTGACCGGGGACATCTTCGAGTCGCGGCGCTGCGACTGCGGCACCCAGCTCTCGATCGCGCTGCGCCGCATCCAGGAAGAAGGGCGCGGCATCCTGCTGTACATGCGGCAGGAGGGCCGGGGCATCGGCCTCGCCAACAAGATCAAGGCCTACGAGCTACAGGACCGAGAAGGGCTCGACACCGTGCAGGCCAACGAGCGTCTGGGCTTCCCCGCCGACCTGCGCGACTTCGGCGTGGGCATGCAGATCCTGGTCAAGCTGGGTGTCCGCCGTCTTCGCCTGATGACCAACAACCCGGCCAAGCGCGCGGGACTCGAGGCGCACGGTCTCGAACTCGTCGAGCGCGTGCCCATCGAGGTCACGCCGACCGAAGAGAATCTGGAGTACTTGAAGACGAAGCGGGAAAAGCTCGGTCACATCCTGAACTTGATGAGCTGATCCCCCTGATGAGCTGATCCCCGGAGGGAAGAGATGTTCGACACGGTAGAAGACGTACAGAAGCGCCTGAACGAGCAGCAGTACATCTGCGGGAAGAACATCGCGACGGTGGTCTTCCTGGCGAAGGCGCTCGGCAAGCCGGTCCTCGTCGAGGGTCCGGCCGGCGTGGGCAAGACCGAGCTCGGCAAGGTCGTGGCGAAGGCGCTGAACCTGCCAATGATCCGCCTCCAGTGCTACGAGGGCCTCGACGAGTCGAAGGCGCTCTACGAGTGGGAGTACTCGAAGCAGCTGCTCTACACGCAGATGCTCCGCGACAAGATCAGCGAGATCCTCGAGGGCGCGAACACGCTCAAGGAGGCGTCGGAGCGCATCGCCTCCCAGGACGACATCTTCTTCAGCGAGCGCTTCATCGTGCCGCGGCCGCTGCTCAAGGCCATCACGTCCGAGGATCAAGTGCTCCTGCTGATCGACGAGGTGGACAAGTCCGACCCGGAGTTCGAGGCCTTCCTGCTCGAGGTCCTGTCGGACTACACGGTCAGCGTCCCGGAGATCGGGACCCTGGAGGCGAAGCACATCCCGCTCGTCTTCCTCACGTCGAACAACGCGCGCGAGATGAGCGACGCCCTCAAGCGCCGCTGCCTGCACCTGTACATCGACTACCCCGACGAGGCCGCCGAGATCGAGATCCTGAACACCAAGGTGCCGGGGATCGACAGCCGCCTCGTCGAGGACATCGTGCACCTGGTGCAGCGCGTCCGCGAGCTGGACCTGAAGAAGACCCCGTCGATCTCGGAGACGCTGGACTGGGCGCGGGCGCTGATGGTGATGAACGCGGACTCGCTCGAGACCGAGCTGGTCAACGACACGCTCAACATCATCCTCAAGCACCAGGGCGACATCCAGAAGGCGCAGTCCGAGCTCAACCGGCTGCTCGAGCAGAAGGCCGCCGAGCGGGCCGCCGACACGCCGCAGCCCGTCGAGCCCGACCCGGGCAAGAAGAGCGTTCTCCACTAGCCCGGAGGGACCGTGCAGCGAAAGATCGTCGAGTTCACGAATATCCTGCGCAAGGCCGGCGTGCGCGTCTCGGTTGCCGAGACGATCGACTCGTTCCTCGCGCTGGACGAGATGTCATTGGATGACCGCGAGTTGTTCAAGGACGCGCTCCGCACCACAATGGTCAAGCACTGGGACGACATCCCGGCGTACGACCGGCTCTTCGACCTGTTCTGGTCGGGCTTCCACGACGTGCTCCGCGACGAGCTGGGCCAGGCGGTCGCGGGCATGGGCGGGGACTTCGACCTCGACCAGCTGATGCAGCAGCTGCAGGAACTGCTCGCCAACATGGACGGCGACGTCGACCTGTCGGAGCTGGCGCGGGCCATGCTGTCGGTGGACGCCAACTCGCTCGAGCAGCTGATCCAGCAGGCGGGCGAGGAGTCCGGCCTCGACGGCATCCGCAACATGCTCCAGATCGGCTTCTTCAGCCGGCGGATGCTCGAGCAGATGGGTCTCGAGGGCGCCGGCGAGAACCTGCGCGACATGATGGAGCAGCTCCGCGAAGCCGGCATGGGCGAGGACGACCTCGCGCGGCTCGGCGACCTGATGAAGGCGATCCAGGAGGCGCTGCGCCGCTCCGTGCGGCAGTACGCCGAGCGCGAGCTCGACAAGCAGAACCACGACTACATGGAGCGCTTCCGCCGGGAGAGCCTCCAGGAGAAGAGCTTCTACAACCTGACCGAAGACGACCTGCGCAAGATGCGCGAGGTCGTGGACCGGCTGGCCCAGAAGCTCAAGAACATCGTCTCGATCCGCCGCAAGCGCCAGCGCAAGGGCAAGTTCGACCTGAAGGGCACGATGCGCAGGAACATGGCCCACGGCGGCGTGCCGTTCGAGCTGATCTTCCGCCAGCGCCGCAAGGACCGGCCGAAGCTGGTGGTGCTCTGCGACATCTCGAGTTCGGTCTCGAACGTGTCGCGGTTCTTCCTGCAGTTCATCCACAGCCTGCAGGAGTGCTTCACCAAGATCCGCACCTTCGTCTTCGTGGCGGAGCTGGGCGAGGTGACCGAGATCTTCCGCAACAACGACATCTACACCGCGATCGACCAGGCGCTGGACGGCGGCGACGTGATCAACCCGTACACGCGGTCGAACTTCGGCATGGCCTTCAACGTCTTCTGGCGCGACCACCTGGCGTCGCTCGACAACAGGACGACGGTGGTCATCATCGGAGACGCCCGGAACAACTACAACGATCCGCGCGCCTGGTGCCTGCGCGACATGCAGAGCAAGGCCAAGAACGTGATCTGGATCAACCCCGAGGCGCCCGGCGCCTGGGGCTTCGGCGACTCGGTCATGGACCGCTACGTCACGTACACGGACGTGGCCGAGGAGTGCCGCAACCTGAAGCAGCTCTCGCGGATGGTGGACACGCTGATTCTCTGAGCGCCGTCCGTTTCCCGCCGTGCGACCGGTGCACAGCGCGGCCCGTGCAGTCTGCCGCTACCCGGTCTGCCGCTACCGGAAGGCTGCACCCCAAACCAGAACGGCCCCCGCCGCTTTCGCGACGGAGGCCGTGGATGGGTCGGAGAGGGGCGGTGGATGACTTGTGGGGGGTGAGAGGTTGGACATTTCAAACAGAAATGCCGTCTCCACCGCCCTTCTCCGTAAGACTTCTAGCTCCTCCTGCGGTGTCGATCGCTGCCGACAGCCATGGCCATGGGGGCCAAGGGTTCGCTTACAAGCCACATTATGCACCGCTCGCCCCGGCTGTCAAACCCTGATTGTAGATCCGGCCAGACTACCGGGACCGATGCGCTCAATATCTATAGTACTGCGTGCGCTTACGCCTGTAAGTGACTGTATTTGATGCCTATTAATTCTTCGATACTGGGTCCGGATTTCGCCCCTCCGGACGTGGCCGCGCAGTCGGTCTGGCCAGTTTGGTCCGGCCTATCGCTCATGGCGGGGTACGCGGCCTAGGCTAGGATGGCCTTCATGACCGGCCGCTTCCACCTGCGCACGTTCGGCTGCCAGATGAACCAGCGAGACGCCGAGCAGATTTCGAACCTGCTGCACCACGCCGGCTACCGGCCCGCGGAGCGCGCCGAGGACGCGGACGTCGTCGTCATCCACACCTGCTCGGTACGCGAGAAGGCCGAGAGCAAGCTGTACTCGGAACTGGGCCACGTGACGCGGCTGAAGCGCGAGCGTCCCGGCCTGGTCGTCGGCGTGGGCGGGTGCGTCGCGCAGCAGGAGGGGGCTCGCCTGCTCGATCGCTTCCGCCAACTCGACTTCGCGTTCGGCCCGCAGAACCTGCGCCACCTGCCGTCGCTGGTCGCGCGTGCGCGGGAGCGGGAGCGCTCGCTGCGCGTCGACTACGACGACGCGGACCAGCGCTTCGACCTGCCCGACCGCCACCCCGACTGTCCGCGCCCGAACGCCGGCCGCGCATTCGTCACCGTCATGGAAGGCTGCGATCTCTTCTGCGCCTTCTGCGTCGTCCCGACCACGCGCGGGCGCGAGGTGAGCCGGCCGAGCGACGCGATTCTCGACGAGGTGAGGCGTCTGTCCGACTGCGGCGTCGTCGAGGTGACGCTGCTCGGCCAGACGGTCAACGCCTACGGCCGCTCGCGCCCGGGAATGGCGCGCGGCGAGATCCCCTTCGCCGAGCTGGTTCGCCGGGTCGCGGACGTAGACGGGATCGAGCGCGTCCGCTTCACCAGTCCGCACCCGGTGTTCGTCAGCGACGACCTGATCCGCGCCTACGCCGACGTCCCCGAACTGTGTCCGCACCTGCACCTGCCGGTGCAGTCGGGCTCGGATGCGGTGCTCGAAGCCATGCGGCGCCGCTACACCCGCGGCGAGTACCTCGAGATCGTCTCGCGCCTGCGCGAGGCGCGTCCGGGGCTGGCCATCAGCACCGATCTGATCGTAGGATTTCCAGGTGAGTCCGACGCTGACTTCGAGCAGACCTTGAGCTTGGTGCGGGAAGCCGACTTCATCGACAGCTTCTCCTTCGTCTACTCGGCGCGGCCGGGAACGCCGGCGACCCGCGCCGCCGAACGAGGGCAGGGCCCGCCGGGGGTCGACCCGACCGTCGCGTCCGCGCGGCTCTCGGCGCTCCAGGACCTGCAGCGCGAGCTGACCCTCCGCCACCACCGCCAGCGGGTGGGCCAGAGCGTGCCCGTGCTCGTCGACGGCCCGAGCCGTCGGGGCGAAGGACAGCAGCAGGGCCGCTCGCCGGAGAACCGGGTCGTCAACTTCGAGAGCCGCCGGCCGGTCGACGCCGGGCGCATCGTGCCGGTCCGCATCACCGAGGCCCAGCCGCACTCGCTGCTCGGCACGCCCGAGGCCGACCTCGGTGCGTCGTCCGCCCACCCGGCGGCGGCGGGCGGGGAGCTTCCGCTTGTCTGACCGCTACGTGCGCATGCAGGTCTTCGACCTTGCGGTGGACGAGGCCGCCGAAAGCGTCCTGCTGGTCCTGCAGGGCGAGGCGGGCGAGTCGCTGGTCATGGCCATCGGCCTGCCCGAGGCCACGGCGATCGCCAAGGAACTGCAGGAGGCCGAGTTCCCCCGGCCGCTGACGCACGACCTCATGCGCGACATCGTCGCCGAGCTGGGCGCGGCCCTGCTGCGTGTCGAGGTGGTCGCGCTGCGCGACGGCACCTACTTCGCAGAGCTGGTCATGCGCGACGCCTCGGGACAGGAGCGCCGCATCGACAGCCGCCCGAGCGACGCCGTCGCGCTGGCCCTGCGAACCGATGCCGCGATCTTCGCCAATGAGCAGGTAGTGACACAGGCGGAGTCGGAGGCACAAGAATTCCCCCCGCCGACCGACAAGGAGGGCTGGAAGAAGATCCTCGAGGACATGGATCCCGAGGACTTCGGCAAGTACAAGATGTAGACGTCGACAGCGGGGAGGGAAATGTCGGCTCCGAAGGCGCGAATCCTCGCAATCGACGACCAGCTCTACTTTCGGAGCTTCCTCGACGGCCTCCTGTCCGAGGAGGGCTTCGATGTCACGACCGAAGCCGGTGGCCCCCAGGCGCTGGAGACGCTCGCGCAGGACGGGCCCTTCGACATCGTGATCCTCGACGTCGCGATGGCCGAGACCGACGGCGCCGCCATGATCGGCCGCATCCGGTCGAGGCACCCGGAGATCGGCGTGATCGTGGCCTCGAGCGCGGGCGACGTGCGGTCCGTGGTCGACGCCATGCGCAAGGGGGCCTCGGACTACCTGCTCAAGCCCATCGACCGCGACGGCCTGCTGGCCGCGATCTCGAAGGCGCTGGCGCAGCACCGTGGGCCGTCCGACAACACACGGCTCGTCGACGAGAACCTCGAGTTCATGGGCCGGCTCTCGGAACTCGAACGCGCGCTCCCGCTGGTCGGCGCGACCGACCTCGTCGATGCGGCGCAAGGGGTGCTCGACCTGCTCTGTGGTGCGGCCGGGGTCGAGGACGGGATCCTCTGGGTGGCGGATGCGGAGACGTCGAGCCTGAGCACCTCCGCGGTGCGGGGCCGCATGAACGAGGACACGCTCCCGCGCGACTGGGTCGCCGAGGACGACGGCGTCCTCGTGGCCATGCGGGCCGGCGAGCCTCACGCGATCGGCGGCCTGCTGCACATCCCCTGCCTCCGTGGAGAGGAGCTGGTCGCCGTGGTGCGACTCGGATCCGACGACGCGTCGGCCTCGGAAGCGGCAGAGACCTGCATGCGCCTGTCACGCATTGCCGCGCTGGTGCTCTGGAACGCCCGCGCGCTCTCCACCCGGCCGCAGACGGCGGCCGCCGACGACGCACCGGGACCCGGGGCCGAGCTGCTTCGCGACCCGGCGACGGGCCTGCCGTCGCGCGGCTTCTTCGACCTGGTGCTGGCGACCGAGGTCCACAAGGCGCAGCGCTACGGCCGGCGGCTGTCCTGCATCTGCGTCGACTCCTGGGGCGATCTCGGAGCGCCCGAGTCCAGCACCGCGGTGGTGGCGGCCGTGGCGCGCACCCTGCGTACCAGCGACTCGCTGGCCAGCGAGAACGGCTCGCGCTTCTGGGTGCTGGTCACCGACAACGACGCGCTCGGGGGCGTCGTCCTCAAGCGCCGCCTGGCGGACCGGGTTCGCGACGCGGCCGGCAGCACCGACGCCGACGTGGCGGTCGGCATGGCGACCTACCCGCACGACGGCGAGTCGAGCGAGCAGCTGATCGACTGCGCGCTCCGCAATCTCGAGTGCGAGCGCCGGAGCATCGTGCACCAGCTCGGTCTGCGAGCCGATTCGCCCCTGGCCGAGATGGCCGAGCGCCTGCTCGCGCACGCGAAGCCGGAGCCGGAAGGCCTGGTGGCCGAGGCCGCGGAGCTGCTGCTCGGAGAGCTGAGCTGCCGCCCCCGGGACCGCGGACTGCTGTTCCTGGCGCCCGGGTCGGCCGGGGGCCCGGTCATGGCGCCGCTTCGCGCGCTCGGCGACGTCGAGACCGCGACCGAGGTCTTCCTGGCGACCGACGGCGACACGTTGCCCTGCGGACCGGCGGTGACTGCCGTCATGCTGCCCACCACGGTCCCGCCCGAGATCACCTGGATGGTGCGCTTCGGCGAGGGGCCGCTCTACGCGCTCGTCGCCGGGGCCCGCAGCGCCGACGGCACGCGTCCGGTCTTCCACACGAGCGACTCCGTCCTGGTCGAGCACCTCACGTTCCGCCTGCGCGCGGACGTGGGCTTCGGGGTGAGAACGGGATGCGGGTACTGATCGCCGACTTCGACCGCGCGCGCAGCCGCGCCGTCGCCGAGGCCTGCCAGGCGCAGGGCTTCGCGGTCGATCGCGCCCGCCACGGCGCGGCGGCCCTGGAGACCGCGCTCGACCGGGTGCCGAGCGCCGTCGTGTGCCCGATCGACCTGCCGGTGATCGACGCCGTGCGCCTCGCGGAGATCCTGCGCGGCAACCCGCGCCTGCGGCACGCCAGCTTCGTATTCCTGGTCAAGGACGAACTCGACGCTCCCATGGCGATGGATCCGCGCGACAGCGTGGTGGTCTCGCCGTGGCTGATCGAGGACGTGATCGCGAACATCAACGCGGTCGCCGAGCGAAGCGAGCGCTTCGGCGACGGGAAGCCCGAGAGCGAGATCGAGGGCAAGCTCAGCCAGATCTCCGTCGTCGACCTGCTGCAGATGTTCCAGATGAACCAACGCACCGGCACGATCCGCATCTTCCGGACCGGCAGCCACGGCGGCGGAACCGTGCTGGTGCGCAACGGGCAGGTGTCGGACGCGTGGATCCCGCTCGCCGACGGCAGCAACGTGTGCGGAGAGAAGGCGCTCTACCGCCTGCTGAGCTGGCACGAGGGCCGCTTCGAGTTCGTGCCCGAGGCCGTGTCCGACGGGGGACGCATCACGCAACCTACGCGCGCCCTGCTGCTCGAGGGCATGCGGCAGATCGACGAGTGGCAGAAGCTGAGCGGCGACCTGCCCGAGCGCGAGACCCGCCTCAGCCTGGTCGTGGCACGCGACCGCATCCCGAACCACGACCATCCCCTGACCCGCGACGTGCTCGACGCCGTCGAGGCCTACCGCCGGGTGGGCGAGGTCGTCGACCACTGCGCGTTCCCCGACTACCAGGTGCTGCGGGTCCTGTACGATCTGCTCGCGCGCCAGGCGCTCGTCCACGAGGCCACCCATCCCGCGGCCGAGGGGGTCTCCACCGGAGAGGGCGTCTTCTCGTCGGCGCAGCTGCGCCGCCTGCGCGAGTGGGCGGCCTCGCTCGGCCCGCGCCAGAGCGCGGTCGTGAAGATCCTGGTCGTCGCCGCGGACCGTGGCGCGATGGCCGGGTTCCATCGCGCGCTGCGCTCGTGCGGGGACTTCATGAGCGAGCCGCGCCTCGTCAGCGAGCCCGAGCGGATCGGCGGCCTCGGGACGCTCGGCCACTTCGTGCTGGGCGAGGGGCTCAACGCCCGCGTGATCGGCGTGCCCGCGGGACCCGAGCACGCCCCGCTCTGGGACGTGGCCGCGTACGGGGCGCTGGGCGCCGTCATCCTGCCGACCGACGCCTACGGGCCGGGGCTCGAGGAGACCGAGGCCGCCTTCCAGCGTCTGCAGGAGCTCGACACCCGCGCGATCGTCCACGTGATCGCGGGGGACGAGGAGACCGGGTCCGACGACCCCGATGGCGACGACACCCTGGGAGAGCTGGCGGGCGGGGGGGTCTTCGTCCTGCCCGCGAACCCGGGAGACGAGCAGATCGCCGTGCTCCGCAACCTGTTCGCGAGGCTGGTTCCGTGAGCGCCGTGCTGTCCAAGGTCGCAGTGTTCGAAGAGCTCGGTGCCGCCGGGCTCGAGACGCTGTCCGGGTTCCTGGAGTCGCGCACCTACGAGAAGGGCTTCCTGCTGTTCCAGCAGGGCCAGGAGGCGGCCGAGCTGATCGTCGTCGCCGAAGGCCAGGTGGTACTCCGCCAGAGCGGTACCGAGATCGCCCGAGTCGAGGCCGGCGAGTGCCTCGGCGGCGTGAGCCTGGTGGTGATCGGTCACCGGGAGTGCGAGGCGGCGGCCGAGGGGCCGGTCGAGGTGCTGTCGCTCACGCGCGAGAGCTACCTGCGGCTGCGGGCGGACTACCCGTCGGTTGCGCTCGACCTGCAGGAGGGGATCCTCCGCCACCTCGGGGCCGCGCTGCGCGACCTGCTGCCCAACGTTTCGAACTCGGACTGACGCCCGCCGCTCGCCCCGGAGGCGTCGGCGACCCGCCTTGACCTGAGCGTCACGGCCCCCTATGTTGCGTCGCCAACGTCCTCACGGAGGCGCGCCCATTGCGACAGGTGCATGTTACGGATGGCCTGACGTTCGACGACGTGCTTCTTGTGCCCGGCGCATCGTCGGTCCACCCCAACGACGTGGATCTCTCGACGGCGCTGACCCCGCGGCTGCAGCTCTCGGTCCCGCTCGTGTCCTCGCCCATGGACACGGTCACCGAGCACCGCCTCGCGATCTGCATGGCGCAGGAAGGCGGCATCGGCTTCGTTCACAAGAACCTCGGCGTCGAGGCCCAGGCCTCCGAGGTCGCCAAGGTCAAACGCTCCGAGTCCGGGATGATCGTCGATCCGATCACCCTCGAGCCCGAGCAGACGATCGAGACCGCGATCGAAGTCCTGCACAGGCACCGGATCTCGGGGCTCCCGGTCGTGCGCGGGGAGAAGCTCGTCGGCATCGTGACGAACCGCGACCTGCGCTTCGTAAAGGCGCTCGACCGGCCGGTCTCCGAGATCATGACGTCGGAGAAGCTGATCACGGTCGCGCCCGACGTCACGCTCGAGCGCGCCAAGGAACTGCTGCACGCCAACCGGATCGAGAAGCTGCTCGTGACCGACGCGCAGGGGAACCTCCGGGGCCTGATCACGATGAAAGACATCGAGAAGGCCATCAAGTACCCGAACGCGAACAAGGACGAGCTCGGCAGGCTCAGGGTGGGCGCGGCGGTCGGCGTAGCGGCCGACCTGCTGCAACGCGCAGAGGCGCTGCTCGCGGCGGGCGCCGACGTGCTGCTCGTGGACAGCTCGCACGGGCACGCCCGGGCCGTACTCTCGGCGGTCGAGGAGCTGCGCAGCGAGTTCCCGGACACCGACGTCATCGGCGGCAACGTGGCGACGGCCGAGGGCGCCGAGGCGCTGATCAAGGCGGGCGCGACGGCTGTGCGCTGCGGGGTCGGCCCGGGTTCGATCTGCACCACGCGGATCGTCACCGGCGTGGGCGTCCCGCAACTCACGGCGATTCTCGAAGCCTCCGAGGTCTGCCGTGCGCACGGCGTGCCGCTGATCGCCGACGGCGGCATCAAGTACTCGGGCGACATCACCAAGGCGCTGGCCGCGGGCGCGGACTCGGTCATGCTGGCGTCGCTCTTCGCGGGTACCGACGAGAGCCCGGGCGAAGTCGTGCTGCACCAGGGCCGCTCCTACAAGGCGTACCGCGCCATGGGCTCGCTCTCGGCGATGCGCGACGGGAGCCGCGACCGCTACTTCCAGGAAGACGTCGACTCGCCGTCGAAGCTGGTGCCCGAAGGCGTCGAGGCGCGGGTGCCGCATCGCGGGCCGCTGTCGAACAGCATCTACCAGCTGTTGGGCGGCGTCCGGTCGGGCATGGGGCTGGTCGGCGCCGAGGGGCTCGTCGCGCTGCGCGAGAACGCGCGGTTCGTACGCATCACCGCCGCGGGGCTGCGCGAGTCGCACCCGCATGACGTGATCATCACCGAGGAGCCCCCGAACTACTGGGTCGAAACCTAGGCCGCGAATCCGACCCGGCCCGTGTCCGCGCGCCGGTTCGCCCTCGCTAATTGTCGTGTCGGCGGCATGCCGAGGCAGCGCCTGGTCCAGTTCTGACCGCGACCCCAGACCCCGGACGGAGAACCCAGTGGCCTCTCCCGAGCGCGTCCTGATCGTCGACTACGGCTCGCAGTACACGCAGCTGATCGCCCGCCGCGTGCGCGAGCAGCACGTCTACTGCGAGGTCGTGCCGCCCTGGATCGAGACCGAGCAGGTCCGCCGCGCCGCACCGAAGGCCCTGATCCTGTCCGGCGGACCCGCCAGCGTCACGCACGCGGACGCGCCGCAGATGAACGAGGACATCCTCGATCTCGGCATCCCGGTGCTCGGCATCTGCTACGGCATGCAACTGCTGGTGCAGCACCTGGGCGGGCTCGTCGAGCCGGCCTCGGAGTCCGAGTACGGCCGCGCCGAACTCGACCTGGACGCGCCGAACGAGCCGCTCTTCCAGGACGTGCCCGCCCGCAGCGTGGTCTGGATGAGCCACGGCGACCGCGTGACGCGCCTGCCGGCAGGCTTCGAGGTGGTCGGGAGCTCCGACAACAGCCCCTTCGCGGCCGTGCACCACCGCGAGCGGCCGCTGTACGGCCTGCAGTTCCACCCCGAGGTGGTCCACACCGAGGCCGGCACGCAGATCCTGCAGAACTTCCTGCGCATCGCGGGCGTCACGGGCGACTGGACGATGCACGAGTTCGTCGAGTCGCAGATCCGCGAGATCCGGGAGCGGGTCGGCGACCGCACCGTGATCTGCGGCGTGTCGGGCGGCGTCGACTCGACGGTCGTGGCGGTGCTGCTGGACCGCGCGATCGGCGACCAGCTGCGCTGCGTCTTCGTCGACAACGGCCTGATGAGGCACGACGAGGCGAGCGAGGTCGTCGAGATGTTCCGGGGGCTCGGCATCGGGCTCGACGCGGTGGACGCCGCGGCGGAGTTCGTGGAGCGGCTGCGAGGCGTGGAAGACCCGGAGAAGAAGCGGGTGATCATCGGCCACCTCTTCGTCGAGGTCTTCGAGCGCGCCGCGCGCCAGATTCCGAACGCCACCTTCCTGGCGCAGGGGACGCTGTATCCCGACGTGATCGAGTCGATCTCGGTCTGGGGTCCCTCGGCGACGATCAAGACCCACCACAACGTGGGCGGGCTCCCCGAGCGCATGAGCCTGGAGATCGTCGAGCCGTTGCGCATGCTGTTCAAGGACGAGGTGCGCGAGCTGGCCGACGAGCTGGGCATCGCGCGCGAGGCCTCGCGCCGCCACCCGTTCCCCGGTCCCGGGCTCGGCATCCGCGTACTGGGCGAGGTGACGGAGGAGCGCCTCGAGATGCTGCGCGCCGCCGACCGCATCGTGCTCGACGAGATCCGCGCCGCCGGCTGGTACGACCGTCTCTGGCAGGCCTTCGCCGTGTTCCTGCCCGTGCGCTCGGTCGGCGTGATGGGCGACGCGCGCACGTACGAGCACGCCATCGCCGTGCGCTGCATCACGTCGAAGGACGCGATGACCGGGGACTGGGCGGCGCTGCCGCCCGAGCTGCTGGCGCGCATCTCGAACCGCATCTCGAACGAGGTCGACGGCATCAACCGCGTCGTCTACGACATCTCGAGCAAGCCGCCCGCCACCATCGAGTGGGAGTGACCCTGTCGGCCGGCGCGCCGCCGCGCCCTCCGGTGTGCCGCCGCGCCCTCCGGTGTGCCGCCGCCCTCTCCGACGCGCCGATGCGGTGACAGATCCGGAGTGATATAAAGAGCGTTCGGGGGAGGGGGGTCTTGAGCAAGTCGTCGCGCTTTGCGCACCTGCACCTGCACACGCAGTACTCGATCCTCGACGGCGCGATCTCCATCCCGAAGCTCGTTCAACATTGCGCCGACCGCGGAATGCCGGCCGTCGCCATGACGGATCACGGCAACATGTTCGGCGCCGTCGAGTTCCACGAAGAGGCGCACAAGCACGGCATCAAGCCGATCATCGGCTGCGAGGTCTACGTCGCGCAGGGCTCGCGCTTCGAGAAGGACGCCTCGACCGGCGGCTTCGAGGGCATGAACCACATGATCCTGCTGGCGATGGACGCCACGGGATACCGCAACCTGGTGCGCCTGGTCTCCAAGGGCTTCCTCGAGGGCTTCTACTACAAGCCGCGCGTGGACCTGGAGCTGCTGCGCGAGCACTCCGAGGGCCTGATCGCGACCTCGGGCTGCCTGTCGGGGGCGATTCCGCGGGCGATCACGAACGGCCACCGCGACAAGGCCTGGCAGCTGGTCGAGGACTACTCGCGGATCTTCGACGACCGCTTCTACCTCGAGGTGCAACGCCACGGGATCGCCGCGCAGGAGCCGGTCAACCAAGAGCTCTTCGGCATGCACCGCGACCTGGGGCTGCCGCTGCTCGCGACCAACGACTGCCACTACCTGGGCTGCAACGACGCGCACCCCCACGAGGCGCTGCTCTGCGTGCAGACGGGCAACAACCTGGACGACCCGAACCGCTTCCGCTTCGACGGCCAAGGCTTCTACGTCAAGGACGAAGAGGAGATGCTCGAGCTCTTCCACGACTGCCCCGAGGCCGTGACGAATTCGGTCGAGCTGGCGGAGCGCTGCAACTTCGAGCTCGAGACGGGGCGCGCCTTCCTGCCGGACTTCCAGGTGCCGGCGGGCGAGACGGCCGAGAGCTACCTGGAGCGCCTCGCGATGCGGGGACTGCACGACCGGCTCGGCCTCGACCCCGAAGAGCCCATTCCCGAGCGGCACGCTCACTACGAGAAGCGCATCCGCTACGAGCTCGACGTGATCGGGCAGAAGGGCTATGCGGGCTACTTCCTGATCGTCTGGGACATGATCCGCTTCGCGCGCGAGCAGCGGATCCCCGTGGGACCCGGGCGCGGCTCCTCGGCCGGGTCGCTGGCCGGCTACGCGCTGCGCATCGTCGACATCGACCCCGTCGACCTGGGCATCCCCTTCGAGCGCTTCCTGAACCCCGAGCGCGAGTCCATGCCCGACATCGACATGGACTTCTGCATGAACCGGCGCGCCGAGGTGATCCGCTACGTCGAGGACAAGTACAACGGAGAGGGCGACGAGGGCCGCCGCGTGGCCGGCATCGTCACCTTCAACAAGATGCAGGCCAAGGCTGCGCTGCGCGACTGCGGGCGCGTGCTGGGCATGGCCTTCGGTGACGTCGACAAGGTGGCGAAGCTGATCCCGGACGCCCTCGGAATCTCGCTGAGCGAGTCGCTCGAGCAGTCGCGCGAGCTGCGTCAGACCGTCGAGTCGGACCCCGACGTGAAGAAGCTGATGGAGCTGGCGCTGTCGCTCGAGGGACAGATCCGGAACGCGGGCCAGCACGCGGCCGGAGTCGTCATCTCCTCGCGCCCGCTGCTCGACGTGGCGCCGCTGTACCGCGACTCGAAGTCGAAGAAGGTGCTGGTGCAGTACGACTGGCGCATGTGCGAGAAGATCGGCCTGGTCAAGTTCGACTTCCTCGGCCTGCGCACGCTCACCATCATCCACGACGCGGCCGAGCGCGTGCGCGCGGCCCACGATCCGGACTTCGACATCGGGAAGACGGATCTCCAAGACTCGAAGACCTACGACATGCTCTGCGAGGGCGACACCTACGGGGTCTTCCAGCTCGAGTCGGAGGGCTGCACCGACCTGGTGGTCAAGTACCAGCCGCGAAGCTTCCGCGACGTGGTGCCGCTGATCGCCCTGTACCGCCCGGCCACGCTGCAGGCGGGCGTGCACGACGAGTTCGTCGAGCGCCATCACGGCCGCCGCGCGGTCGAGTACCTGCTCCCGGAGCTCGAGGCGGTGCTGGCCGAGACCTACGGCCTGATGATCTACCAGGACCAGGTGCTGCAGATCGCCAACCGCATCGCCGGCTACTCGCTCGGCGAGGGCGACCTGCTCCGCAAGGCGATGGGCAAGAAGATCGCCGCCGAGATGGAGGCGCAGCGCGCGAAGTTCGTCGACGGCGCGGTGGCGAACGGCCACCCGGTGCACAAGGCGAGCCAGCTCTTCGACCTGATCTACCAGTTCTCGGGCTACGGCTTCCCCAAGGCCCACGCCGGGGCGTACGCGCTGCTCACCCACCAGACCGCGTACCTGAAGGCCCACTACCGGGCGGAGTTCCTCGCTGCCACGATGACCGTCGAGTGGAAGGAAGAGGGCAAGCTCGACCGCTACATGAAGGATGCCGCGAAGCGCGGCATTGTGGTTCGCGCTCCCGGCGTCAACGAGAGCGAGGCCGAGTTCTCGGTCGCCGACGATGGCGAGGCCATCCGCTTCGGCATGGTCGGCGTGAAGAACGTGGGGCAGGGCGCGGTCGAGGCGATCCTGGAGTCACGCCGGGACGCCGGCCCGTTCCGGAGCCTCTTCGACTTCTGCCAGCGCATCGACAGCCAGCGCGTGAACCGGCGCGTGATCGAGAGCCTGATCCGTTGCGGAGCCTTCGACTTCCAGAAGGCCACGCGCGCCTCGCTCATGGCGTCCCTGCCGCTCGCGCTGACCACCGGCCAGCGGGCCCAGCGGGACCTGCGCGTCGGCCAGGCGTCGCTCTTCGGGTCCGGCGGCATCGAGGACGAGCCGCCGCTGATCGAGAAGAGCGAGTGGCCGACCTCGGAGTTGCTGGCCGGGGAGAAGGACGCGCTCGGCTTCTACGTCAGCGGGCACCCGCTCGAGTCCCACTCGCAGACGCTCGAATTCTTCTCGAGCGCCGCCATCGAAGCGCTCGACGGCACCTGGCGCGAGCGCGAGGTGCGGATCGGGGGGCTCGTGAACGGCCTGCGCACCCAGAAGACGCGGAAGGGCGCGCTGATGGCGCGCGCCCAGCTCGAGGACCTGAGCGGCTCGCTCGGCGTCGTGTTCTTCCCGAAGGTCTTCGAGCAGTACGGTGCCGTGCTGCGCGAGGAGCAGTGTCTGTTCGTGTCGGGAAAGCTGCAGATCGATGCGGAGCGCTCGGAGCTGCTGGCCGAAGAGGTCCTGAGCATGGAGGACGCGTGGCGGAAGTACGCTCGCGAGTTCCGCGTTCGGGTCCGCGCCGACTCGCTGACGCGCGACCGGCTTCGCGACCTGCGCGGCATCCTCGACATGGTTCCGGGCAAGACGCCGTCGGTGCTGTGCATCTGCCTTCCCGACGGCGCCGAGGCGGAGCTGGCGCTGCCGAACCACCAGGTGGGTCCGAGCGACGAGCTGATCCACCGGGTCGACGGCTTGTTCGGTCAGCGCGTGGCGACCTGCCGCGCATGACGGGGTCCCGCTCCATGCTCGCACTGCTGCTCCTGCTTCCGGGCCTGGCGCGCGCCATCGAGCCCACGACGGTGACCGTCGAGGTCGCCGTGGTGGTGACCGAGCGGAACGAGGGCAGGGTCCGCGACCTGGTCTTCCGGGCCGCGCTCACCGAGGCGGTGTTCCAGGTGGTGCGGCTCTTCGCCAGTCCCGAGGCGATCGAGTACGAGGAGGAGCGCGTGCGCGAGGCGCTCGCGCCCCGGGCTGCCGGCTACGTCCTCACCTACACGGTCGACGCTGGCCCCCGGCGTCGTCCGACGGCGGACGATCCCGAGATCGAGGAGGTCGCCCTGACCCTGACCGCGACGGTGGACGCGGCGCAGGTCCGGGGGCAGCTGCGGACGCTCGGCCTGCTGCGCTCCTCGCGCGACCGCCCGTCCGTGGCGCTGCTCGTGGTTCCGGCCTCCGGCAGCTTCGGCGGGGCCCGCGAGCTGCTCGGTGCCTTCGAGCGCTACCTGGCCGACCGCCTGCGCGACGAGGAGTTCATCGTGGTCGAGCCCGCCCTGCGCAGCGGCACCCCGCGTCCGCAGAGCGCGCTGGACCTGGCCCGGGCGGTGGGGGCGGACCTGGCCGTCGAGGTCCGCGTGAGCTGGAACGAGCGGTCGCTCTCGCCCGGCATGGTGGCGGGCGTGGCCGAGGTCCGGGGCCGGGCCTACCGGGCCCACGACGGCTTCGAGGTCGCCAGCAGCCACTTCGACGCCCCGGGCTACCACCCGAGCCGCGACGAGGCCTTCATCCGGGCGGTCGAGGCGCTGGAGGACCAGCTGGCCGGGAACCTGCTGATGCAGCTCGACCGCAACTGGACGGCCCTGTCGCCCGACGACGCGCCTGTCTTCCTGCGCCTCTCGAACGTCTCGAGCTACCGCCAGGTCGAGGCCGTGCGGCGGCTGATGTCCGACGTGCTGGGCGCCCGCCGGGCCCAGGTCCTGTCGCTGGGCCCCCGCAACGCCGAGCTGGTCTTCCAGGGCCCCCTGCGTGCTGGGGCGCTCCAGGAGCGCCTGGCGGCCGTCGCCTTCGAGGGCTTCCGGCTGGAGCCGGTCGAGGTCCGCCGGGACCGCGTGGAACTCCGCGTGGCCCGGGTCGAGCCGGCTGCCACGGCCGCCTCGCCGCGGCGCTGAGCCGCCCCGAGCCGGACCCGACCCCGGCCCCGATCGGAGCCGGACTGGAGCCCGATCGGACGGGCGGGCAGCCCGCCGGCAGGGGCTGGGCAAAATTGACACCCCGATGGCGAATTGATATTAGATTTCGCCGGGTTAGAGGCACGTAGCTCAGGGGTAGAGCGCTACCTTGACATGGTAGAAGTCGGCGGTTCGAAACCGCCCGTGCCTACCACGCAGTCCCCCCTACTCATCCATGATTCCAAGCCGTACAGACCAACGACCTGCCACGCGGGCATGAGTTCGCCGACGCTCGAACTCGAGCTGCCGGACGGCACGCGGTTGACCGTGCCGGAGGCAAGCACACCCCTCGACGCCGCGCGGCAGATCGGCCCGGGCCTGGCGAAGGCCGCTCTCGCCGGACGTCTCGATGACGCGTGGGTCGACCTGCGCGCGCCGCTGCGCTCCGGTGGCAAGCTGCGGCTGATCACTGCGCGTGACGACGAAGCGGGCGACGTGATCCGGCACTCGGCCGAGCACGTGATGGCCGACGCGGTGAAGCGCCTGTGGCCCGGCACGCAGATCGACGTGGGGAGAAGCGGTCGCGACGGGAAGTTCCAGTACGACTTCGACATTCCCGTACGTCTCGGCCGCGACGACCTGCCACGCATCGAGGCCGAGATGCAGCGCATCATCGGCGAGGACCTGCCGTTCGAGCGCCAGGTCGTCTCGCACGCAGAAGCCCTGAGCGAGTTCGAGAAGCAGGGCGAGGTGCTCAAGGTCTCGCGCATCGGCGACCTGGCCGCGGACGCCGAGATCACGCTCTTCCGCCATGGGAGCTTCGTCGACGTCTGCCGCGGTCCGCACGTGCAGAGCACCCGCCAGATCGGGGCCTTCAAGCTGATCGACATCTCGGGCTCGTACTGGAGAGGCGACGAGAGCAACCCGATGCTCCAGCGCATCTACGGCGTGGCGTTCGGCGGCAAGAAGCAGCTGAAGGCCTACGAGGCCCGCATCGAAGAGGCGCTCAAGCGCGACCACCGGCGGCTCGGCGCCGAGCTCGGCCTGTTCATGTTCCACGAGTGGTCGCCCGGCTCGCCGTTCTTCCTGCCGAACGGCCAGAAGCTCTACAACGCGCTGGTCGGGTACATGCGCGACCGGCACGAGGAGCAGGGCTTCCAGGAGGTGACGGCCCCGCAGGTGTTCTCGGCCGACCTGTTCAAGGTCTCGGGCCACTACGAGAACTTCCACCAGGACATGTTCATGATCCCGGAGCCCGACGGCGGCGAGATCGCCTTGAAGCCGATGAACTGCCCGGGCCACTGCCTGATCTTCCGCTCGACGAAGCGCTCGTACCGGGAGCTCCCCCTGCGGTTCAACGAGTACTCCCGGCTCCACCGCTACGAGCGCTCGGGGACGCTCCACGGCCTGACCCGCGTGCGCTCCTTCGTACAGGACGATGCGCACATCTTCTGCGAGCCGGGGCAGGTCCCCGACGAGCTCGACGCCTTCATGGCCATGATGACCGAGACCTACAAGGCGCTCGGGCTGGACGGCATCCAGGTCGCGGTGGCTACGCGTCCGGACCAGTTCATCGGCGAGCCCGGGGACTGGGACCGCGCCGAGCAGGAGCTTTACGAGGCGGTCGAGCGCGCCGGCTACCCCTGCGGCACGAATCCCGGCGAGGGGGCGTTCTACGCGCCGAAGATCGAGTGCAACTTCAAGGACGTGCTCGATCGGGTCTGGACGCTCGGAACGGCGCAGATCGACATGGGAGCGCCCGGGCGCTTCGGGCTCGAGTACGTCGGCCGCGACGGCGCCGACCACCAGCCGGCCATGCTGCACCGGGCGGTGCTGGGCTCGCTCGAGCGGTTCATCGCGATCTACCTGGAGCACACCGGCGGCGACCTGCCGCTCTGGCTGTCTCCGGTGCAGGCGGTGATACTGCCGATCTCGGAGCGCCACGAGGCCGTCGCCGCCCGCACCTGCCAGGCCCTCCGCGAAGCGGGCCTGCGGGTCGAGGCCGACGACCGCAGCGAGACGCTCAACTACCGCGTGCGCAGCGCGGAAATGCTCAAGGTCCCGTTCATCGTGGTAGTGGGAGACGCCGAGGCCGAGAATGGCTCGGTCACGGTACGCCGCCGCCACTCGCGCGAGCAACGCACGCTCGCATTGAAGGAGTTCGTAGAAACGATGCAGGAGGAAGTGAGAACGCGTGGGGTTTCGTAGGCGCCGGTGGAGAGACGTACGCCCGGAGCAGGACCGGATCCGGGTCAACCAACACGTTCGCGTTCCGGAGGTGCGCGTCGTGAATGAAGACGGGCAGCAGCTCGGAGTCATGGCGTCGGACGCGGCGCGCGACATCGCCCGGCGGGTCGGGTTGGACCTGGTCGAGATCTCGCCCAACGCCAAACCGCCCGTCTGCAAGATCATGGACTACGGCCGGTACAAGTACGAGCTGAAGAAGAAGGCGGCGACGGCCAAGAAGTCCCAGCACCAGAGCCAGGTCAAGGAGGTCAAGTTCAGGCCGCAGATCGATGACCACGACCTGGACTTCAAGCTGAAGAACGCGCGGAAGTTCCTCTTCGAGGGAGACAAGGTGAAGTGCACGGTGATGTTCCGGGGCCGCGAGATCGTCCACTCGCAGCTCGGCCGCGACCTGCTCCGGCGGGTCGGGGAGCGACTCGACGAGATCGCGAGCGTCGAGAGCTATCCGCAGATGGAGGGGCGCACGCTCAGCATGACGGTCGCGCCGAATCGCTCGGTGATCGCGCGGCTCAAGGCCGCGGAGGCCCGACTGGCCGTGGCGGAGGGTGTCGCCGAGGCGGAGGGCGTGGCCGAGGCGGAGAACGTGGCCGCAGAAGAGACGGACGTCGTGAACGAGGAAGAGATCGAGGAGAACGCCGGGGAGTCGGAGGCGCGCGACGAAGAGGCGCGGCCGGCCGGCGACGAGGCGTAGGAAGGCGCAGGAGAGCGACATGCCAAAGATGAAGACGCGGCGCGGAGCCGCCAAGCGGTTCAAGAAGACCGGGAGCGGGAAGCTCAAGCGAGGCAAGGCGTTCCGCAACCACATGCTGACGAAGAAGACCAGCACGCAGAAGCGCAACCTGCGCAACGGCGGACTGATCGACTCCGCGGACGAGCGCGCGATCAAGCAACAGCTTCCCTACCTGTGAACCACGGCTGAGAGAGGGCACGAGTCATGAGAGTCAAGCGAGGGGTTACGCGGCACCGCAGGCACCGCAAGATCCTGCAACAGGCGTCGGGCTTCCGCGGTTCGAGCGGCACGCTCGTCCGGCGGGCGCGGCTCGCGGTCGAGAAGAGCCTGCTCTACGCCTATCGTGACCGCCGGCAGCGCAAGCGCCAGTTCCGGCAGCTCTGGATCGCGCGGATCAACGCGGCCGCGCGCCAGCACGGGCTGACCTACAGCCGCATGATGAACGGCCTGAAGACGGCCGGCGTCGAGGTGGACCGCAAGGTCCTGGCCGACCTGGCCGTCTCGGATCCGGGCGCCTTCGAGCGGTTCGTCGAAGTGGCGAAGTCCGAGGCCGCCTGACCCGGAATCCATGATGTCTGCAGAGCCCCAGAGCCTCCAGGAGCTCGAGCAGATGGCGCACGAGGCCATAGTCCGCGCGGAGTCCGCGCAGGCGCTGACCGAAGTGCGGGCGGGGTTCCTCGGCCGCAAGGGGTCGGTCTCGGGGCTGTTGCGCGGGCTCGGCGACCTCGACCCCGCCGATCGCGCCGAGCGCGGCCAGCAGGTGAACGCGCTCAAGCAGCGCATCGAGGACCGGGTCGCCGCGCGGCGCAGCGATCTCGAGAACGCGCGCCAGGCGAGCGCGCTCTCGTCCCGGCAGCTCGACGTGACGCTCCCGGGAGCCGCGCCGCCGCAGGGGCACCTGCACCCGCTCTCGCTGGTCGAGCGCGACATGCGCGAGTTCTTCGCGGGGCTCGGTTTCTCGGTCGAGGAGGGGCCGGACGTCGAGACCGAGTACCACAACTTCGAGGCGCTCCGCATCGAAGATGACCACCCCGCCCGCGACATGCAGGACAGCTTCTTCGTCGAGGGCGGACACGTGCTGCGCACGCACACCTCGCCGGTTCAGATTCGCGCCATGACCGGGCGCAAGCCGCCGTTCCGTTTCATCGCCCCGGGCCGCACCTACCGCGTCGACCACGGCGCGACCAAGTCGCCGATGTTCCACCAGATCGAGGGCTTCATCGTCGACGATCACACCACCTTCGCCGACCTGAAGGGCGTGCTGCACGCGTTCGCACGTCACCTGGTCGGAGACGACGTGCGCCTCCGGTTCCGCGCGCACTTCTTCCCCTTCACCGAGCCCTCGGCCGAGATGGACTTCTCGTGGCGGGACGGCTGGCTCGAGTGGGGTGGCTGCGGGATGATCCACCCCGGCGTGCTCGAGAACTGCGGCATCGACTCCCGGAAGTACCAGGGCTTCGCGTTCGGCATGGGCGTCGACCGGACCGCCATGCTGCGTTTCGGTCTGCCCAACATCCACATGCTCTTCGACGGCGACCTGCGGCGCCTGGAGCAGGTCTGATGCGCGTGCCGCTCGGCTGGCTGTCGGAGTGGGTGGACCTGCCCGAGTCGCGCGAGGAGCTCGAGCGGCGGCTCACCGTGGGCGGACTCGAGATCGAGGGCGTCGAGCGCACCGGACCGGACCTGTCGGCGATCCGCGTGGGCCGGGTGGTCGAGCGCGGACCCCACCCGAACGCCGACCGGCTCTCGTTCTGCCGCGTCGACATCGGCGAGGGCGATCCGCTCGAGATCGTCTGCGGCGCGCCGAACGTGGCCGCGGACCAGAAGGTCGCCGTCGCGGTTTCCGGGACCGTGCTGCCCGACGGTACGAAGCTCAAGAAGTCGAAGATCCGCGGTGTCACCTCGAACGGCATGATCTGCTCGGCGCGGGAGCTAGGTCTCGGCGACGAGCACGACGGCATCCTCGTGCTCGACGCGGGCGCGCCCGTCGGCGAGCCGCTCGACCGCGTGCTCGACGGGGGCGAGGTCGTCCTCGACGTCGAGATCACGCCCAACCGTGGGGACTGGATCTCGCTGCTCGGCATGGCGCGCGAGACGCGCGCGCAGTTCGGCGGCGAGCTGCGTCTTCCCGAGACCGAGCCTTCGGAGTCGACGCGCGCGGCGGCCGACGACATCACGATCTCGATCCAGGACGCCGACGGCTGCTTCGCCTACGTGGGACGCGTCGTGCGCGGGATCCGCATGGGACCGTCACCCGACTGGATGCAGGCGCGGCTCGAGGCCGCGGGGCTGCGGCCGATCAACGTCGTCGTCGATGTCACCAACTACGTCCTGCTCGAGCTCGGCCAGCCGCTGCACGCCTTCGACCTGTCCACGCTGCGGGGCGGCGAGATCCGCGTGCGCAGTGCGAGCGCCGGCGAGAAGATCGACACGCTCGACGGCGAGACCCGCGAGCTGTCGCCCGACGACCTGGTGATCGCCGACGCCGAGCGCGCCATAGCGATCGCGGGCGTGATGGGCGGCGCGGACACGGAGGTCCGCGACCACACCACCGACATCCTGATCGAGTCGGCGCACTTCGCTCCCGTGCGCGTGCGCCGCACCGCCCGGCGGCTCGGGCTGCGGACCGAGGCCTCGTATCGCTTCGAGCGCGGCGTGGACCGCGACGGCATCCGCCGCGCGGCCGATCGCGCCGCGCGGCTGATCTCGGAGCTGGCCGGGGGGACCGTGTCGCAGGGAGTCGTCGAGGCCCGCGGGAGCGGGTTCCCGTTCGTCGAAGAGGTGCGCATGCACCCCGAGCACGCCAATCGCCTGCTCGGCACGCGCCTCTCGCCCGACCAGGTGATCGAGCTGCTGGCGCGAGTGGACATCCAGTCCGAGCCCGACGCCACGGGCGAGCTGGTCTGCCGGATCCCGAGCTACCGCAACGACCTGGCCATCCCCGCGGACCTGATCGAGGAGGTCGCGCGCATCTACGGCTACGACCGCATTCCCACCAGCATGCCGGTCGGGGCGCTCGAGCCCGTCGAGCAGCCGCCGCGCATCCGGATCGCGGAGCGGGCGCGCGATGCGCTGCGGGGCCTGGGCCTGACCGAGATCCGCGTGCTGCCCTGGATCGGAGAGGCCGACCTCGACGCCCTGCGACTGCCCGGGGACGACCCGCGCCGCGCCGTGGTGCGAACGCTGAACCCGATCGTCGACGGCGAGGCGCTGCTGCGGCCGACGCTGGTGCCGTCGCTGCTGCGCTGCGCACAGCACAACCTGGCGCGCCAACTCGACCAGATCCGGATCTTCGAGCTGTCGCCGGTGTTCCTGCGCCGGGGAGATGGAGAGCTTCCCGACGAGCCGCTCTGCGTGGCGGGCCTGGTGGTGCGCGGCGAGCGCAGCAGCATCTGGGATCCGGCCGATCCGCCCGAGCTCTTCTTCGAGGCCAAGGGCATCGTCGAGCGGCTTCTCGACGATCTCGGAACTCCGGCCTCGTTCGAGGCCGTGCCGGGCGGTGCGGACCCGTTCCTGCACCCCGGCGCCTCGGCGCGAGTCGTCCACGCCGGGCAGGCGATCGGCTCGCTCGGAGAGGTGCACCCCGAGACCGCCTCGCGCTTCGGGATCGGCCCGCCCGTGGCGGTCTTCTCGCTGGACCTGACGAGCCTGGTGAAAGTCCGAACCCAGCGCCTCGAGATCCGCGAAATCTCGCGCCAGCCCGCCGTCCGCCGCGACCTGGCCGTGCTGCTCGACCGCGCGCAGCCGGCGGGCGACGTGCTCGACGCGATCCGCAAGCAGGGTGGGGCCGCGCTGGCCGAGGCGCGTCTCTTCGACCGGTACGAGGGACAGGGAGTGCCCGAGGGAAAGGTGGGCCTGGGATTCAGGCTGGTCTTCCAGCGATCCGACCGCACCTTGACGGACGCCGAAGTCACCAAGATGACCGACCGCGTGAGCAGGATGCTGGTCCACCGCTTCGGCGCAGAGCGCCGTTGACTGCATGGCTTCGAGCAGGGTGACCAGAGTGATCAGAGGGACCAGAGACACGAAGGGGAGGGGGAAATGACCAAGGCCGATATCGTCGAGATGATCTACGAGCGGGTCGGGTTCTCCAAGAAGGAGTCCGCCGAGCTGGTGGAGACGGTGTTCGAGGTCATCAAGGAGGCTCTCGTCGAAGGGGAGAAGGTCAAGTTCTCGGGCTTCGGCAACTTCATCGTGCGCGAGAAGAACGCGCGGAAGGGCCGCAATCCGCAGACCGGCGAGGAGATCCAGCTCGCGGCGCGGCGGGTCCTGACGTTCAAGCCGAGCCTGGTGCTGAAGAACCTGCTCAACGACGACATGCCCGCGGAGTAGCGGGCCCGCAAGCCCGGCAGGTTCGCGGCGGATTTCCGCGAGCTTCGTGGCGCGCCGCGCCCGGGGCCGCGCTACGATGCCAGCTCACCGCGGAACCTACGGCGGAACTCACGGGGGTGGGAGATGGAGCAGTCCGAGTTCGAGGGGATTCCCGACAAGACCTACTTCCGGATCGGGGAGGTCGCGCGGATCACCCGCGTCAAGCCATACGTGCTCCGGTTCTGGGAGTCCGAGTTCAAGGTCATGTCGCCGCCGAAGTCGCGCTCCAAGCAGCGCATGTACCGGCGCCGCGACATCGAGACGATCCTGATGATCAAGAAGCTGCTCTACGAGCAGGGCTTCACGATCAAGGGCGCGCGCAAGCGCCTGTCGGAGCTGATCCGCGAAGAGGCACGCCAGTCGGTGCCCGCACCGCCTCCCGCCACGCTGGCGGCAATCCGCGAGGAGCTCGAAGAGGTCCTGACGCTGATCGGCCCCGCAGCTAACGCGTGAGCATGCTCTGACGCCGCCGCGCGAGGGCGGCGCGGATCGGGTCGAGGGGCGCGGCCGACTTTGCGGCCGACTTCGCCGGAGCGGCGGTCTTGCGCGCGGCGCCCTTCTTGGAAGCGGCGGTCTTGCGCGAGGCGCCCTTCTTGGCAGCAGCGGTCTTGCGTGCCGGGCTCTTGCGAGCGCTCTTCCGGGTCGTGGACTTTCTCGACGCGGACTTGCGGGCCGTCCCAGCCTTCTTCTTCTTCGCCGTCGTCTTCTTCTTTCGCGCTGCCATGTGTCCCCCCGCGGATCCGGCTGTTTCGGGACGCGGACTATAGCAGCGCTCTCCGCCGGGGGAAGGCTTCCGCGCGCTCGAAACCGGGGCGCTCAAAGCCGGGTCGCTCGGGGCCGATACGTCGGGTGAAGGGGACGACGACCATGAAGACGCTGTTTCTCGCACTGCTGGCTGTAGCGCTCTGGACCGAGCCGGGGTCCGCCCGGGCCGCCGAGCCGCTCGACCCCACGGAGACGGCCGAGGAGTCACCCTCCGGGTCCGACCGGAACGCCGCCGACGAGGAGGACGCTGCCGACGGCGAGGAGTCCGCCAGCGGAGAGGAGGGCGCCTCCGAGCGGGACGACTACGACGAGGACGAAGAGGACGCCGAGGCCGCCGACAAGAAGGATCCGCCGCCCGCCGACATGGACGAGGACGACCTCGTCGAGGTCCGCGGCCTGGTCTTCGAGTTCTACGTCGCGGATGACAGCCAGGTGACCCAGCTGGCGATCGAGGCGCCCGATCGCGACTACATGGTCTCGCCCGGAAAGGCCGCCGAGGCGCTCGCCGAGCAGTTGGGCAAGACGGTCCGCGCGCAGGGCTGGCCCGTGCCCGACGACGCCGGCGACATCTGGCTGGCGCTCGACACGTTCGAGGTCACGGACTAGGAGCGCTTCGCCGAGGGTCCGCCGGGCCGTGGGGCTGGGGTAGAATCCGGCGCCATGCACGCCGCCCGCCTCCACGAGCTGAACTCCGGCTTCGAGTGGCACGACCACCCGGGGCCCTTCCGGCGCGCGACGCCCGAGCAGGTGCGCGCCTACGACGAGCGCGGGTTCTTCCTGCTCGAGGACGCCTTCGACCCCGACGAGGTCGCCCGCGTGGCCGCCGAGATCGAGCCCTGGGAGGCGCGCGTCGAGGCGTTCCTGAGCCAGCAGGAGGGCCGTCGCCTGTTCATCGCGCGCTCCAACGAGATCACCTTCACGACGCATCTCGTGAGCCGTTCCCCGGTCCTGCGCAGCTTCTGCTCCGGGCCGGTCTTCCAGGACCTGGTCCACGACCTGATCGGCCCCGACGTCCGGCTGTACTGGGACCAGGCCGTTTACAAGAAGCCGGGCGCGGTCGATCCGTTCCCCTGGCACCAGGACAACGGCTACACCTTCATCGAGCCCCAGCAGTACCTGACCTGCTGGGTCGCGCTCGACGACGCCACCGTCGAGAACGGCTGTCCGTGGGTGATCCCCGGGCTGCACCGCCGGGGCACGCTGGCCCACCGCACGTCGGACCTGGGCTTCGTGTGCGTCGAAGAGGCGCCGGACGCGGTCGCCGTGCCGGCGCGCGCGGGGAGCGTCGTCGTGTTCTCGTCGCTCACCCCGCACGCCACCGGACCCAACAGAACCGACGGCGTGCGCAGGGCCTACATCGTCCAGTTCGCCCCCGACGGCGCGGTGATCCTGAAGCCGGGCGAGTCGGGCGCGCTCGAACGCGTCCCCGCCGACGCTCCCGAGCGCCAGTTCTACGTACTTCGCAACGGCAAGGAGCCCCGTGCATGAGCGTGCAACGCATCGCAGTACGAGACATCGAGGTCGAGGTCGAGGAGACCGGGCAGGGCGACCGGCCCCTCGTGCTGGTGCACGGGTTCACCGGCTCTCGCGACGACTGGCGCGAACGGCTGCCCGAGCTGGCGCCGCTCGGCCGAACGATCGCGGTTGACCAGCGCGGCCACGGCGGCACTACGAACTCCGGTGACCCGGCCGCGTACAGCTTCGACGCGCTCGTCGACGACCTGGCCGCGGTGCTCGACGCGATCGGTGTGGAGCGCTGCGACCTGCTCGGCCACTCGATGGGTGGCGTGGTGGCGCTGCGCTTTGCGCTCGCCCACCCCGAGCGCGTGCTGTCGCTGATCGCCATGGACACGTCGGCGAGCCCCATGCGCATGCCGGGCCGCGTGCGCGAAGCCGGTGCCAAGCTGGTCCGCGCCGGCGGAATGGGGGCGCTGTTCAAGGTCATGCGCGCGCGCGCCGGCTCCGACCCGGACCGCCCTGAGGCGGCGGCGCGCTGCGAGCGCGAGATGGGGAGCGAGCGCTTCTGGGCGCGCGTCGAGCGCAAGCTCGAGCAGATGGACCCGGTCGCGTTCACGACGCTGGGCGCGGCGCTGGCCGAGAGCCGCGCCGTCGAGGCGCGCCTGCACGAGATCCGCTGCCCGTCGCTGGTGATGGTGGGCGAGCAGGACGTGGGTCTGCTCGAAGCCGCCGACGCGCTCGAGGCGGGCCTGCCCGACGTGCGCCGCGTGACGATCCCCGGCGCCGCGCACAGCCCCCAGCTCGAGAACGCCGGCGCCTGGCTCGAGGCCGTGCGCGAGCACCTGGCCCGCGCGCGAGCCTGATCAGCCGCTCGCCGTCCCGCCTCCGCCCCCGCGTCGGAGGCGGTGCGAGAGGTGCCGGCCGAGGGCGATCGACGGCCGCTCCACGAACCGGTAGGACAGCTCGGCCGCAACCAGGGACAGCGCGAGCAGCAGCGGCATCAGCACGAAGAAGTTCACGGGCCGCGAGGTGATCGGCGCGATCAGCAGCAGGATGGTGTGGTGCAGCAGGTAGAGGCTGAACGACACGCGGCCGAGGAAGCGGATCGGCGGGATGGAGAGCACGCGGCCGGCGCCGGGCCGCGCCAGCACGACCACGATCAGCGCGAAGGAGCCGGCGGCCATCAGCACGATCGAGAGAGGGTCGAAGCCCGAGGCGAGCACGCCCAGGACGCCCGAGTGCCAGCCCAGCAGCATCGGCGAGCAGAGCAGCGCCAGCGCGCCGATGCCGGCGGCCGCGGCGGCCGGCGCGGGAAGCGCCCGCACGAGCCCCACCAGCCGCTCGCGGTGCAGGTACGCCAGCACGCCCAGCGCGAAGTCGATGCCGTACCAGGCGACGTTGAGGCTCAGCGGCAGCCACAGCCCCAGCAGCGCGACGACGAGGAGCACCCACGCGTGCGTGCGCACCGCGATCAGCACGAGCAGCGGCAGCAGGAACGAGAAGATCAGCTCCACGCGGAGCGTCCAGCCCACCGTGAGCTGCCCCGACGCTTCGCCCGGGAACAGCAGCGCCAGCGCCAGCTCGCCCACGCCGATGTGCACGGCGGCCGACTCGCGGAGCCACGGGGTGAGTCCCGCTCCCGCCCCGGTCTGCAGGTAGAAGAAGCTGGCGCACCAGGCGAAGAGCACCGCGAACACGTAGGGCGGGTGGATGCGGAAGACGCGCCGCACGAAGAAGCGAGGCACCGCCGCGCCACCGAGTCCGCCTGCGAGCGACATCGCGAGCACGTAGCCGCTCAATACGAAGAAGAGCTGCACGGCGCCCTGCGCGTTCAGGAACAGCGCCAGCGGGCTCTCGAGAACCTGCCGCCGCAGCTCGGGATCGATCGTCACGGCGTTGAAGGCGTGGCGGATGACTACGACGGTGGCGGCCAGGCCCCGCAGCCCGTCGAGCGCCGTCTCGCGTCCCCTCCCGCCCTTCTCTCGTCCCGTCCCGGGAGGGGGAGCGGCTGGGGTTCCGGCTTCAGGCATCGGGCGCGAATTCTAACAGAGGGTCCGGGGCCGGCCTCGCGGACCCCGGACCGGTTGGCGTAGAATCCGCGCGTGGCCGTGACTTTCGACCCGACCGACCCGGGGTTCCTCGACGATCCGTATCCGACCTACGCCCGGTTGCGCCGAGAGGCTCCGATTCACCGTCACCCGACCGGCTTCGTGGTCGTGAGTCGCTACGCCGACGTGACCCGGGTGCTCAAGACACCCGAGGTGTTCTCGTCCGAGGCCATGGGTGGATCGCAGCCCCGCACGGGGAGCGATGGCGAGATCGCGCCCACCAGCGGCTCGCTGATCGGGCAGGACCCGCCAGTCCACACCCGGCAGCGGAGCATCGTGAACCGGGGCTTCACGCCGGGCCGCATCGCCGGCTACGAGCCGCGCATCCGCCAGGTGGTCGAGGACCTGTTCGAGCGCTTCGAGTCCACCGGCCAGGTGGAACTGATCGGGCAGCTGGCCGCGCCGTTGCCGGTGACCATGATCGCGGAACTCCTCGGACTTGATCCGAAGAGGCGCGACGACTTCAAGCGCTGGTCGAACTCGTTGATCGTCGCGTCGACCTCACCTGGCGAGAGCCGCTCCGACCCGAAGCACCGCCAGAACTTCGCGGAGTTCCGCCAGTACATCCGCGAGGTGATCGAGGAGCGCCGGGCCGCCCCGCGCGACGACCTGGTCTCGGTGCTGGTCAACGCCGAGGAGCGCGACGGCGTGCTGACGCCCGACCAGGTCTTCGCGTTTGCGTCGCTGCTGCTGGCGGCGGGCTCCGAGACGACGATGAACCTGATCGGAAACGCCGTGCTCGCACTGCTTGCGCACCCCGACGCGCTCGAGCGCGTGTGCGCCGACCTGTCACTCGTCCCGCGCCTGATCGAGGAGACCGTGCGCTGGGACCCGCCCGTGCAGATGGTGATGCGGCTCACGACCCGCGAGACGGAGCTCGGGGGCGAGGCGCTTCCCGCCCGCGCCATGGTGATCGTGCTGCTGGCCGCGGCGAACCGCGATCCCGACACCTTCCCCGATCCCGACCGCTTCGACCTCGACCGCAACACGCAGGGCCACCTGGGTTTCGGCTTCGGCAACCACTTCTGCCTGGGCGCGTCGCTGGCACGCCTGGAGGCGCGGGTGGCGCTCGAGTCGGTGCTGGGCCGGCTGGCCAAGCTGCGCCCCGGCGACTCGCGCGTCGAGAGACACGGCTCGTTCCTGGTTCGCGGCGCGAGCGCGCTGCCGCTCGCCTTCGACGCCTGACCTCCGGCTCCTGCCCCCTCCCGGAACGCGACCCGCCGAGGGCCATTCTCGACGCTGCGCGGTCGCGTGTTAGTCTCTGCCCCCTTGGGATCCTTGCGTCGGCTGCTCCCGTACCTGACGCGTCACTGGCTGCCGTTCTGGGGCGGGATCTCGGGACTCCTCCTCGCGCGTCTCTTCGAGGCCTTCATCCCGCTGCTCCTCAAGGACGGGATCGACTCGATCGCGGCGGGCAGTCCCGCGCTCGCTCTGCCCGTACTGGGCATTGCGGCGTGCGCCGTGGCGCGCTTCCTGACCATCGTCGTGAGCCGGCGGCGCATCCGCTACCTGGGGATCCACGTCGCCTACGACCTGCGCCGGCGCCTCTACGACCACCTTCAGCGCCAGGGGCCGGGCTTCTTCACGCGTCACGCCACCGGAGACCTGATGGCGCGCGCCATCAACGACATCCAGCTGGTGCGTCAGCTCGTGGGGCAGGGGACGCGCACCGTCATGGTGCTGGGCTTCTCGGCGCTCGTCGGACTCGCGTTCATGTTCCAGCTGTCGCCGTCGCTGACCCTGCTGCTGCTGCCTCCGCTGCCGTTGATCGGGTTCAGCGCCTACCTGCTGGCGCGCCGCATCTACGCGCAGTCGGTCGCCGTCCAGGAGGGGTTCTCGGAGCTGTCCGAGCGGACGCAGGAGAACCTGAACGGAATCCGCACGGTGCAGGCCCAGGGACAGGAGGCGCAGGAGGTGCTGCGCTTCGCCCGGGTCAACGACGGCTACGCCGACCGCTACCTCGAGCTGATGCGTACCAACGCGCTGCTCTCGTCGCTGATGCCCGCGCTCGGTGCGCTCTGCACCTTGGCGGTGCTCGGGTTCGGCGCGAGCCGCGTGCTGTCGGGCGAACTCAGCGTCGGCACCTTCACGGCCTTCTTCTGGTACATCGGCATGGTGCTCTGGCCGGTCCGGGAGGCCGGCAACATGGTCAACCTGTTCCAACGTGGCGCGGCGGCGGCCACCCGGCTCTTCGAGGTGCTCGACACCGAGCCCGAGATCGCCGACCAGCCGCTGCCGGGCGCGCCGGAGAAGCTGGGGGGCGCGATCCAGGTCGAGGGGCTCACGTACCGCTACCCCGGAGCGGAGCGGGACGCGCTCCACGCCGTCGCCTTCTCCGTCGAGCCCGGAGAGACGCTGGCGCTGGTGGGCCCGGTCGGGTCGGGAAAGTCGACGCTGCTGCGGCTGCTGGTGCGCCTGCTCGAGCCGCCGCCCGGCGCCGTGCGCCTCGACGGCTACGACATCCGCGAGCTGCCGCTCGACCTGGTGCGCCGCAACGTGGCCGCCGTGCCGCAGGACCCCTTCTTGTTCGCCGAGTCGCTGCGCGAGAACGTGGCCTACGAGGACCCGCGCCGTGACGAGCGGCAGGTCTGGCGCGCCGTGGACGACGCGGACCTGCGCGGCTCCGTCGAGTCGTTCCCGGACCGCCTGGAGACCGTGGTGGGCGAGCGCGGGGTCACCCTCTCGGGCGGCCAGAAGCAGCGCGCCACGCTCGCGCGCGGGCTGATCCGCGGCGCGCCCGTCTTGCTGCTCGACGACTGCCTGTCGAGCGTGGACACCGAGACGGAGAAGCACATCCTCGACCGCCTGCGCGAGCTGCGCGGCAAGGCCACGACCGTGATCGTTTCGCACCGCGTGTCGACGGTGCGTCGGGCGGACCAGATCCTGGTGCTCCAGCACGGGCGGGTCACCGAGTCGGGCAGCCATGCCGAGCTGATGGCAAAGAACGGATTCTACGCCGCGCTCGAACGCGCGCAGCGCCGCCGCGGGCACCTGCTCCACGAGCTCGAGGCCGCCTCGATCGAGGGCCACGCATGAGCGCTCCGCCGGCGACCGGGGCGCCCACGACGGACGCGCCGCGGGACCACTCGGTCTTCGACTCCGACCTGGCGGGCAAGTCGCTCGACTTGCGCCTGCTGCTGCGCCTGCTGCGCTGGGCGGGTCCGCACCTGCGGCCGGCGCTCGGCAGCGCCGTCGCGGTCCTGGCCGCCTCGGTGCTTGCGGTCCTTGGTCCGGTGGTGATCTCTCGCGTCGTCATCGACGGCATCCTCTACCCGACCCCGGGCGCGGCGGCGCCGCTCTTCGGCATGGACCGGGTGGCCGCCGCGCTCGGGAGCGCGACCGGGCTCGGCCCGCTCGCCTCCGCCTGCCTGCTCTACGCAACGCTGGTCGTGGGCTGGTCGGGTCTCATGTATGTGCACCGCCTGCTGCTGGCGGCGGCCGTGCTGCGTTCGCTCCGCGACCTGCGCGCGGACCTGTTCGCGCACCTGGAGCACCGGCCCTCGTCGTTCTGGGACCGCGTGGCCGTGGGCCGCGTGATGACGCGGGTGACCAACGACATCGAGGTGCTCTTCCAGTTGCTCTCCGGCCTCGGCGTGCTGCTCGGCGAGTTCGTGCCGTTCTTCGTGGCGCTCGGGATCATGCTCGCCATCTCGCCCACACTGACCGCGACGTTGCTGCTGGCGCTGCCCGTCGCCGCGCTCGCCACCTGGCTCTTCAGGCGCGCCACCCGGTACGTCTACCGCGCCATCCGCAACAGCGTGTCGGCGCTCAACCAGAACCTGCAGGAGAACCTGACGGGGATCCAGGTGGTGCAACTCCACCGCCGCGAGCGGCGGAACCTGGAGCGCTACAGCGAGATCAACCAGGACAACCGCAAGCACGAGACGCACGCGGTGCGCCTCGAGACGCTGTACGGCCCGTTCCTCGACACGCTCGTGTCGGGGGCGCTCGGCGCGGTGCTCTGGTTCGGCGGGCGGGCCACTCTGGAGGGCGCGATCACGCTGGGCAGCGTCGTGCTCTTCGCGCAGTACCTCGACATGCTCTTCCGCCCGATCGTCGTACTCGGCGAGCAGTACAACGTGCTCTACCGGGCCATGGCGAGCGGAGAACGCATCTTCCAGGCGCTCGACTGGGACGAGGCCGTGCGCGAGCCCGAGCACCCCGCCGCTCTTCCGGAGCGGCTCGCAGGCCGGGTCGAGTTCCGCGATCTCCACTTCGGCTACGCGCCGGGGCAGGAGGTGCTGCACGGTGTGTCCTTCGGGATCGGGCCGGGCGAGAGGCTCGCCATCGTGGGTCCGACGGGATCGGGAAAGACCACGCTGATCCGCCTGCTCGGCCGCTTCTACGACTTTGCGCCGGGGCAGATCTTTCTCGACGGGATCGACCTGAGCCAGGTGCGCAGCACCGACGTGCGCAAGCGCGTCGGGGTGGTGCTGCAGGACTTCCACATCTTCTCGGGCAGCGTCGCCGACAACATCTCGCTCGGAGACCCCGGCATCTCGCGTGAGCGCATCGAAGAGGCCGGCGCCCTCGTGCACGCAGATCCGTTCATCCGGGCGCTCCCGCAGGGCTACGACACGCTGCTGTCCGAGCGGGGCCAGAACCTGTCGCACGGTCAGCGGCAGCTGCTCGCGTTCGCGCGCGTGCTGGCCGCCGACCCGGAGATCCTGATCCTCGACGAGGCCACCGCCAGCATCGACACGCGGACCGAGCTGCTGATCCAGGACGCGCTGCACCGCGTGACCGAGGGGCGCACCTCGATCATTATCGCCCACCGCCTGCAGACCATCCGCGAGTGCGACCGGATCGTCGTGCTGCAGGACGGCGAGGTGCGCGAGAGCGGAACGCACGACGAGCTGCTGGCCCGCGGTGGCCTCTACCACACGCTCCACGAGCTGCAGTTCGAGGACGCGGTCGCCTGAGTCAGCGGTCCTCGGGCCGGCTGATGTCGCCCATGATGTCCCGGCTCGCGCCGCCGCTATCTCCGTCTTGTCCCGGGACCGGGATCTCGACGATGCGCTCGTCCACGTCGTCGTACTCGAGCCGCAGCGCCCGGCACATGGTGGCGTGCAGCTCGTAGGTGAGCGTCACGTAGGTCAGCTCGAGGATCTCCTCGTCCGAGAGCGACGCGCGGAGCGCCTCGAACGTGCCGTCCGGAACGCGGCCGCCGTCGAGCACCAGCGCGTCGGTGTAGGCGAGGACCGCGCGCTCGATCGGAGAGAACGCGTCCGACGTCGACCAGGCCGGGATGGCTTCGATCTTCTTCTCGTCGATGCCGACGGAGCGTGCGGCCTTGCAGTGCTGCGAGAACACGAACTGGCTGCCGCGAGCGAAGCCCGTGCGCGTCTGCGCCAGTTCTCGCAGCTTCGGGTCGAGCAGGCGGCGAGAGCTGCGGTACAGCCCGAAGCCGGCCACGGCGTGGTTGAAGACGTCGGGCACGAGCGCGAAGACCGTCCACCAGTCACCGGGCGTGCCGGTGGCGGTGCCGGGCTCGGCGACCGGGTCGCGGTCTCCGAAGAGCATCTCGTACATGCGGCGGACCTCCTCGGAGGCCTCGTCGCGGGGGACCTGTCTCAGTCGGGGCATGCGTCACACTCCTCTCGTGGCCGGGATAGTACAATACGCGCCCAAGGAGGGTTCCCATGCGTCTCAGCTTCTGGCCCGGGCCCGCGCAGTCGTTCGACGACGTCCTGACGCTCGCGAAGCACGTCGAGCAGACCGGCTGGGACGGCCTCTGGTACGCGGACCACTTCATGCCGAATGCCGAAGACACCAGCGGCCCGCACAACGAGGCGTGGACCACGATCTCGGCGCTCGGCGCGCTGGTCCCGCGGATCCGCATCGGTACGCTCGTCAGTGGCAACACCTACCGCCACCCAGCGGTGCTGGCCAAGATGGCCTCGACGCTGGACCAGATCACCGAGGGCCGCGTCGTGCTGGGTCTCGGCGCCGCCTGGCAGGAGAACGAGCACCGCGCCTACGGCATCCCCTTCTACACGCTCGGCGAGCGGCTGCAGCGGCTCGACGAGGCGTGCCAGGTGATCCGGGGGCTGTTCGAGAACGAGAAGACCACCTTCGACGGCAAGTTCTACCAGCTGAGTGAAGCGCCGCTCGCGCCGAAGCCCGTCCAGAGCCCGCTGCCGCTGTTCATCGGTGGCGGCGGCGAGAAGGTCACCCTGCGCATCACCGCGAAGTGGGCCGACGAGTGGAACGTGTGGGGCGACGTGGCGACGTTGAAGCACAAGATGTCGGTGCTCGACGGGCACTGCGCCGAGGTCGGGCGCGACCCCGCGGCCATCCAGCGCTCCGCGGCGGCCATGCTCTTCTTGACCGACGACAAGGCGCTCGCCGAGAAGCTCCGCGGCGGGCGGGGCTCGAGCACGATGGTGGTCGGCAACGTCGAAGAAGTGCGCGAGACGCTGCGCGGCTACGCGGAGGCCGGCGTCGACGAGTTGATCGTTCCCGACTTCAACCTGGGCCCGATGGATGCGAAGGTCGCGACGCTGGATCGCTTCATCCAAGAGGTGGCTCCGGTCGTTCGCTAGAGTCCGCCGCATGTGGACCCGGCCGCTGGCGCTGGTGCTCTGCCTCGCCGGGCTCTCTGCGGGGCCGTTCGCCCTTCCACGGGCCCTGGGCGCCCAGGAGGCGCGCAAGGCCGAGGAGCGCGTCTGGCTCGGCGTCGAGAACCCCGAGGACGGCCACGTCCGCCGCAGCGCCGTCTCGCTGCTGCAGGTGTCGGGCTGGGCCGGGAGCTTCGAGCAGTCCCACCTGGACATCGCCATCGCGATCGACGTGTCGCGCAGCACGAAGAACGGCTCCGGCGTGGACGTGAACCGCGACGGGCACGCCGGAGACCTGGGATGGCGCCGCCGCCGCAGCCTCTGGTCGTATCTGCTGCGGCCGTACAAGTCGAGTGACGCCGGCGACTCGATCCTGAGCGCCGAGCTCGAGGCCGTGCGGCGACTCATCGACTCCCTCGACGCGAACCGCACGCGCGTGGGCATCGTCACGTTCTGGGAAGAGGCGCAGGTCCGGTCGAGCCTCGGCAACACCTCGGAGGAGATCGAGGGTGCGCTCGACTTCATCGCGCACTCCGAGCCGCAGGGACGGACCAACATGGCGCGTGCCATCGAGGTCTCGACCGGGATGCTGCTCGGCGCTCGGGACGCGCCCGAGGAGCGCGAGCTGGCGATCCTGCTGCTCTCCGACGACTTCCCGACGGTGCCTCCACCGGCCGAGTTCGCGGCAAAGAAGGCGATCCAGCAGGCGCGCGTCGCCAACCGCCACCGCATCCGCATCTACACCTTCGCCCTGGGCGTCGGGCCCGACTCGGCGAGCCTCGAGAGCCTGGCGCTCCGCGAGGTCGCGCGGACGACGCACGGCGTCTACACGCCGCTGGCCGCGCCCGGCGACATTATCCACGCCCTGCCGCGCATCGACCTGACGGGCCTCGCCGAGATCCGGATCGAGAACCGCACGACGAAGGAGGATGCGCGCGCCATCTGGGTACGTCCCGATGGCACCTTCGACGGCTTCGTCGCCCTGCGCAAGGGGCGCAACCAGCTGCGCGTGACGGCCCTGGGCCCCGAGGGGGGCAAGGCGGTGCAGGACCGCATCGTGTTCTACCGGCCGCGCAAGCTCCGCACCGACGAGGACCGCGAGGCTGCGCGACGCGAGCTCGAGGAGCTGAAGGCCGAGATCGAGAAGATCCGCGTCGAGTCCGATCTCGTGCGCGAGATGGAGCGTACGCGGAACCGGGTCCACGGGCGGCAGATCGAAGTCGACGTCGAGTAGCGCTATCTTCCGGCCGTGATCCACCGCGAGGCCCAGTTCGATATCGGTCAGGTCGTGCGCCACCGCTTCCACCCGTTCCGGGGCGTCATCTTCGACATCGACCCGACCTTCAGCAACACCGAGGAGTGGTGGCTGTCGATTCCCGAGGACAAGCGCCCGCGCAAGGACCAGCCGTACTACCACCTGCTCGCCGAGAACGAGACGAACCACTACGTAGCGTACGTGTCGGAGCAGAACCTGGTCGCGGACGAGTCGGGCGACCCGATCCGCCACCCCGCCGTCGCGGAGCTGTTCGGCGAGCTGCGCGCGGGCGTATACGACGCCCTGCAGCCTCGTCACCACTGAGGGGAGCCGGGGGTCCGCGCCGCCTGGAGCTGCGCGCCCGGGCCTGAGCCGCGACGGGCCTGCCACGGGCGGTAGCCTCGAAGGCGGCGTCCGCGTCCGTTACCGTCGTCGGCGGTGAAGGAGCCGCTGTCAGGCGCATCAGCCGTGTTCCGGCCCCGCGTCGCTGCCTGCGTGCTGGCTGCGCTCTGCATGCTGGTGTCGGCGGGCCTTGCGGGCGATCGGCTCGGCGGGAGCGACGAAGGTGCCATGCTGACCGCCGCGTCCAGGATCCTGGACGGCGGCGTCTTCTACCGCGACGTGGACGCCTATCCCTTCCCGGGCTCGCACTACGCGCTGGCGGCGGCGATGGGCGTGTTCGGCGAGCACTTGGCCGTCGCGCGCGGCCTCGCGGCCGTCGTCTTCACGGGCATCGTCCTCTCGCTGTACGCCGCCGCGCTCACGGTGCTCGGACCGGTGCGCGCCGCGCTGTTCGGCCTGTCGCTGCTCTCGTTCAAGGTGCTCGCCTGGCCCGGCTTCACCGGCTTCTACTACTGGGACTTCGCCTTCCTCGGGGCCTGCGCCGCCACCGTGTTCCTGGTTCGGCACCGCCCGGGCGGCTCGCTGCGGAATCTCGTGCTGGCGGGGATCGGCGCCGGCATCGCCCTGACCGGAAAGCAGAGCCTGGGTCTGTACGTGGGCGCCGCCGCCGGCCTGCTGCTGGCGTTCCCGCGGCCGTGGCTCGGTCCGGAGCGCACGCCGCCGGCCGCCCGCCTGCGCGAGATCGCCGCCTTCGGCCTGGGCGCGGCCGTTCCGGTGGTTCCGCTCGTAGCCTACGTGGCGGCTCACGGCCTGCTCGGCGACATGGTCGAGAGCGGGCTGGTGCGGCCCTTCACCGACTACCTGGGGTCGAGCGGCATCCCGTTCTCGGTTCCGCTCCGCTGGTGGGAGTGGGGATCGCTGGTCGGCGCGCCGGGCCGCTTCGTCTACCTGCCCGAGCCCTTCTGGAACCTGCTCTACCGCGAGGTGCTACCCGGACGAGATGGCAGCGGCGCGTACGCGTTCGCCGGCGAGTTCTTCGTGCGCGCGCTGTACACCTCGCTGCCGCTGATCGGCATCGCGGCCTGCGCGCTCGTCGTCCGGGCCCTCCGCGGCGGCAGCGGCGGCCGCAGCGGCGACGGGCAGAGCGGCTACGTCGTCCTCGCGGCCCTGACGCTCGCCGCCACGCTGTCCGCATTCCCGCGCGCCGACTTCGCGCACGTGATCGGGATCTACCCGCTGGTGCTGCTGCTCGGCATGGCCAGCGTCTCCCGGCTGGTTCCCGAGCGAGGGCAGGGCGGGCTCGTCGCG
>JAFDDB010000066.1 GCA_019311115.1 Deltaproteobacteria bacterium | reverse complement strand
CCTTGGCGTACGTGACCTCGAGGAACTTGTTGTCCTCGCTCTCGGCGTACATCTTCTCGACGACTTCCTCGATCATGCCGCGCGTGAGCTTGGCGGGATCGTCGCCGTACTTCTGCATCGCACGCTTGCTGAACGGCAGGTTGGGGCTGAGGTACTTGAGGAAGATCTCGAGAGCGCCCGTACGGTCCGGACGGTTCACCTTGACCTTCAGGTCGAGTCGTCCCGGCCGCAGCACGGCGGGGTCGATCAGGTCCTGGCGGTTCGACGCGCCGACCACGATCACGTTCTTCAGCGCCTCGACGCCGTCTATCTCCGACAGGAACTGCGCGACGACCGTCGCCTCCATGTCCGACGAGATGCCCGAGCCGCGCATGCGGAACAGCGAGTCCATCTCGTCGAAGAAGATGACGACCGGAACGTCCTCTTCCGCCTTCTCCTTGGCGCTCTTGAAGACCTCGCGGATCTTGTGCTCGGTCTCGCCGACGTACTTGTTCAGCAGCTCCGGACCCTTGACGTTCAAGAAGTAGCTCTTCGCCTCGGTTCCCCGGAGCTCCGAGATGCGCTGCGCCAGGCTGTTTGCCACGGCCTTGCCGATCATCGTCTTGCCGCAGCCCGGAGGTCCGTAGAGCAGGATCCCCTTGGGCGGCTGCAGGTCGTACTCCTTGAACGTGTCGGCGTGCAGGTAGGGCAGCTCGATCGCGTCGCGGAGCACCTCGATCTGGTCGCCGAGCCCTCCGATGTCCTCGTAGTTGACATCGGGAACCTCTTCGAGCACGACCTGACCGACGGTCGACTTGGGCAGCTTCTCTACGCCGTACCCGGTGCGCGGGTTCAGCAGCACGTTGTCGCCGGCGCGCAGCTTCTCGCGGCGCAGCGGCTGGGAGAGCGTGATGACGCGCTCCTCGTCCGCGTGCCCCAGGACCACTACGCGGCCGTCGTCGAGTACGTCCGACACCTGGCAGACCTCGCCGCGCGGATCGAAGCCGGTGGCGTCGACCACGTTGAAGGCCTCGTTCAGGACGACGAGCTGGCCCTCCATCAGGTCCTCGACGCGCATGTTCGGGTGCACGTTCACCCGCATCATCTTGCCGTCGACGTTGATCTCGACCGTGCCGTCCTTGTTCGCGCGCTCGAACAGCCCGTAGGTGTTCGGCGGCGAGCAGAGCTTGTCGACCTCTTCCTTCAGCAGGTCGATCTGCTGCTTCGCGTCCTGCAGCGCGCCGACGAGCTTCTCGTTCTGGCGCTCCGCGTCGTAGTGCTGCTGCCGCGCGCGCTCGTAGCGCTGGCGGAGCAGGTCGAACTCCATGATCAGGCGCTCGACGCGGCGCACCAGGTCCGACGCATCGGGACCGAGCACGCGAAGCGCGTCGCGCAGGCTCTCCAGGTCGTCCATGTCGGCTGCCATGCGCTCCTCTCCATCCTCAGGCCTTCCCCCTGGCGACGCGATTCGCTTCATGACGTCACGGACAAAGCCTCTCCTACCAGACCCCGACTCACTCATGCTTTTCGTTGCCTCCGGCCAAGAGCAAACCCCTGGAATTTGCAAAGGACATACCAAGAGGATCGCCGTGGCAGCACGGGTGCAGTCCGCCGGCACAGCAGGCGTCCCTCGCCCGCTGCGAAGAGGTCCGTACGTGACCCGACACTCAAGCTAACCATCTGAAAATACATCAGGTATCGCCATCCGCCGCGCGGCATGCGTTCTCTTTCAAGTCGCGATACGGGCGGGATCGGTGGCGCGGAGCCGCTCCCGGTCACGTGCACGGCGTGCAGCGCGTGCCCCGAAGCGCTTCCAGAAATCCCAGATTCGTTAGTAAAAACGCTCACTTAGGTGACCTGGCGAAGCTAGCAAACGGTCGACCCGTGTCAACCGACACCGGCGTGCGTCGCCCGGTCCAAACCCGCGAAAACAAAGAGGGATCGGCGCACGGCCCGGCCCCCGAAGCGACACCCGCGACAGGCACGGGCGCGCAAGGCGCTGCGCGCCAGTTCGTTGACGGCGTCCGTCGGTCCTCTGCCGCTTTTCGCGTCATCGCAGATCCACGATCTCGGTGCCCTCCGGGACCTCGATCTCGAAGACGCCGTCGTCGACGCCGACGTTCTCGCGGATCTCCGCGAAGCGCACGCTCGTCCGGTTGCCGAACAGGTCGAACACGATGGACTCCACCACCTGGTGCGAGTCCTTCGCGAGCCACAGCTCGAGACGCTCGAACGCGGAGTCCTCGCGCGGCCGCAGGCGGATACCGATCTCGTCGCGCGAGCCCGCGTCGAGGCGCTCGCCAATGAAGCTCTGGCGCAGGTCGCCGTCGCCGAGCAGGAAGCCGAGCGCCATCGACGAGAAGGCGCCCGACACCGGCAGGACCTGGAGCTGCGAATCCGACGGCGTGTACACCCGCAGCATCCCCTCGTCTACGACGATCACGCGCTTCTCGGGAGTACTGTACTCCCAACGCATGCGTCCCGGGCGCTGCATGACCACGCGGCCCGACGACCGGTCGAACTTGTCGATCGACGCCACGTGGGCTTCCTGCACGAAGTCGGCGCGCAGGTCCGCGATGCCCTCGTAGCGCGCCTGCAGCGCAGCCAGGACGGAATCGGCCGGTTCTGGCCCCGCCGCCGAGCCGAGCAGGGCCACCGCGGCGAGCGCGACGAGCGCCTGCGCGCGGCTACGCCTGTTCCTCTTCGACGGGTCGAACAAAGATCTCACGCGCCTTGGTTCCTTCCTGCGGGCCCACGATGCCATCAGCTTCCATCTGTTCGACGAGGCGGGCGGAGCGGTTGTAGCCGATCTTCAATTTGCGCTGGATGAACGAGATCGACGCAATGCGGTGACGCGCAATGACGTCCACCGCCTCGTCGAAGAGCTCATCGTAATCCCCGCCCCGCGCCTCCTTCCGGTCGCTCTCCTCCTTCAGACGGATCAGCGTCTCGTCGAATTCGGGCTCGCCCTGGGCGCGCAGCGAGTCGCAGAGCAGCTGGATCTCCTTGTCGGAGACGAACGCACCGTGCAGGCGCTCGAGCCGCGAGACGCCGGGCGGAATGAAGAGCATGTCACCCTGCCCCAGCAGGCGCTCCGCGCCGTTGGCGTCGAGCACGGTTCGCGAGTCGGTACGCGAGCTGACCTGGAACGCGATCCGCGACGGGAAGTTCGCCTTGATGATCCCGGTCAGCACGTCGACCGACGGGCGCTGGGTGGCGAGCACCAGGTGGATGCCGGCGGCGCGTGCCATCTGCGCCAGCCGCATCAGCGACTCCTCGACGTCTCGCGCCGCGACGATCATCAGGTCGGCCAACTCGTCGATCACGACGACGATGTACGGAAGGGGCTCGAGCGGCTGCCCGTCCTCGCTGCGCGCCTGCCCGCGCTCCTTGCGGAGCAAGCGGTTGTACTGGGCGATGTTCCGAACGCCGCGCTCGGACATCAGCTTGTAGCGCTGCTCCATCTTGTGGACGACGCCCATCAGCGCGGCGGCGGCGCGCTTGGGGTCGGTCACCACGTCGGTGATCAGGTGCGGGATGCCCTGGTACATCGAGAACTCGAGCATCTTCGGGTCGATCAGCAGCAGCTTCACTTCGTCGGGCGTGGCCTTGTAGAAGAGGCTGCATAGGATGGTGTTGAGGAAGACCGACTTTCCAGAGCCCGTGGCGCCCGCGACCAGCAGGTGCGGCATGGCGGCGAGGTCCGCCGTGACCGGCGCGCCGAAGATGTCCTTGCCGAGCACCAGCGTGAGCTTCGAGGCCGGCTCGGAGTAGCTCGGGTGCGAGAGCAGGTCGCGCAGCACCACGACCTCGCGCGCGGTATTCGGCACCTCGACTCCCACGACGCTCTTGCCGGGAATCGGCGCGACGATGCGCACCGCCATCGCGCGAAGCGCCAGCGCCAGGTCGTCAGACAGGTTGACGATGCGCGAGACCTTGACGCCCGGCGCCGGCTCGAACTCGTACATGGTGATCACGGGTCCGGGGTGGACCTTGACCACGCGCCCGAGCACGCCGAAGTCCGCGAGCTTCTTCTCGAGCACGCGCGAGTTCTTGATCAGGAGGTCCCGGTCTACGTTCCGGTCGCCCTCGGAGCCCTGCGCGAGCAGGTCGAGATCGGGCAGCTTGTAGGGACCCTTGGGGCCGGCGGGAGTCTCGTCCTGGAATGGAAGCGCCTGCTGGCGCGCCGGCACCTGCGCGGGCGGGTGTTCGACGACTTCTGGGTCGCCGTCGGGCCGGCGGCGCGGCAGCGTGGGGGCCGCGCGCGGCACGGCCGCTGCGCTCGGCTCGCCGGCGACCGCGTCCACCTCACGCCGCGCCTCCCGCCGCGCCTCGAGGCCCCGCTCGATGCGCCGGCGCGTGCGAACGAAGCTCACGACGGCGACCTGCCCGACCGTGCGCAGGACCCGGCGCGTGCCGCGCCGCAGCAGGGTGACGGCGTCGCGGATCGAGAGCCCCGTGGCCGCGAGCAGCGTGAGCACGAGACCGACGCCCAGCAGGAGGTGCGTCCCCGGCAGGTAGAACGCGCTCGCGAGTCCGTCGACCAGCCGGCTTCCGAGCGCACCGCCGGCCGCGGCGGGCAGCGAGCCGGGGAAGCTGCGCTCGAAGGCGTCGAGACTTCCGGCGAGCGCGAACGCGAACCCCGTCCACGCGGTCAGCGGGATCCAGCGCGCGCGGATCGGGAGTCCGCGCAGGTAGCGAAGGGCGATCCAGACCGCGGCGAGCGGCAGCATGTGCGCCGCCTGTCCGAGGCCCCCGGCCAGCACGCCGGCGAGGGCTGCGCCTGCGGGTCCACACAGGTTCTCGACCGGCGCGCCGAAGCCCCACCAGGGATCCGACGGCGAGTACGAGAACAGCGAGACTTCGAGGAACGCGGCCAGGGCGAAGAGCCCGACGGCGACCGCCTCGGCCTCGAGCCGTCCGGGCACGCGCACCGCGTCGGCCGGTCGCCGGGCGCCCGATTCTCCCGTCTTCTTCCGCGCACGCTTAGCCAAGGGCGATCGCTCCTGCTCCGACCAGCCCGCAATACCCCGCGAACGGAAGGAGTTTCCGTTTCGCGACGGCCCACTGCAATGCCCGCAGCGCCAGCACCCCCGCAGCGAAGGCCGAGACGAAGCCTACGGCCAGCGGAGCCAGGTCGGACGCCTGCAGGCGGCCGTCGGCCGTCAGGGCGACGAGCAGCGTGGCGCCCGCGACCGCGGGGATCGAGACCAGCAACGAGAACTCCACGGCGACCTCTCCACGCGCGTCACGCCACAGTCCGGCGGCGATCGTCGCGCCGGAGCGCGAGATGCCCGGGAACACCGCAAGTCCCTGCGCGACGCCTATCCACAGGGCGTCCACAACCCCGAGATCCTCGGGACCGCGCTTGCGCCGGCCCAGGCGCTCCGAGAGCAGCAGAATGACGGCCGTCACCAGCAACGCGACCCCGACCAGCGCCGGCCGATGAAGCGCCCCCTCGACGGGGCCGCGCAGCGCCAGGCCGATGGCGGCCGTCGGCAGGCTCGCCACGGCGATCAGCAAGATCCAGCGGCGGTCCACCGGGTCGCCCGCGGTCGAGCCGGGCAGGAACGAGCGCGCCGCGACCAGCAGCGCCAGGATCCTCGCGCGCAGCACCAGGCCGATCGCGCAGAGGGTGCCCAGGTGCACGACCACCTCGAAGAGCAGGAACGGCGTCGAGATGTCCGGCATGAGCCGCTGCACCAGCGCCAGGTGTCCGGACGAGGAGATCGGCAGGAACTCCGTCACCCCCTGGAGCACGCCGAGCAGCAGTGCCTGTAGCAGCGTCAATCCCCCCTCCTCGCGTCCCGTAGCGTCGCGTTGCCTCGACCGTGGTGCATCGAACCCCGGCCGCGATCCAGAGGCGCCGTGTCCACGCGAAGGCGCGTACACAGCGTCGGCGAAACCCGACCCCGGGGGGGACCGATCAAGATCGGGAACTCCTCGGGAAAGGCAAGTCTTGTGATAGTCTGCTCGGCCTCACCTCCTCCACATGGGGAACCCCCACAATGGCGAACAGGGTCATCCTTGTCGGAAATCTCGGACGAGATCCAGAACTGCGATACACGCCGGGCGGCGCGCCCGTCGCGAACTTCTCGGTCGCAACGGACGAGAGCTACACGAACAAGGACGGACAGCGCGTGGACCGGACCGAGTGGCACCGCATCGTTGCTTGGCGGAAGCTCGCCGAGTTTGCCGGCGAGTACCTGTCCAAGGGCCGAACGGTCTACATCGAAGGGAAGCTGCAGACTCGAGACTGGGAAGACAAGGACGGCAACAAGCGGTACACGACGGAGGTCGTGGCGGACCGGATCAACTTCGTCGGACCGCGACCACAGGGAGATTCGGGCAGCTCGTACCGCGGGGGCCAGGGCGAACCGGAGGGGCCTGCGGGACCGCCTCCGGGCGGCGCGGGCGGCGCGGGCGGCGCGGGCGGAGACGACGACATCCCGTTCTAGACCGGGATGTCGCGGGCGCGCTTAGCGCTAATCCCTGGTCCGCAGGTTGCGGACGACCCCGTTGATCGCCTCGCGGATCTCTCCGGGCAGGTCCTGGAACTCGACGCCAAATCCGGCGGGCTCGCCGTCTTCGCCGTCGCTCGTCCAGGCGACGCGGCCGTTCACCAGGACCGGCTGGTCGGCGCCCGGCAGGCGGAACTGCAGGTGGACCTCGGTGTCGAGCTCCGGAGGCTTCTCCATCGCGACGAACACCCCGCCCTCGTTGATGTTGGCGGAGAACTCGGTGAAGAAATCGTCCACGGAGCTGTAGTCGACGGGGACCTTCAGCGGCACGCGCGAGTCGCGGCGGCGCTCAGAGCCCTCGTAGTTCCGCTCGTCGGACATGCAAGCCTCCCGACCGTTCATCGGCCGGGAGGCCGTTGAGCTTGAGCCGGCAGCCAGCCCATGCGCGCGAAGCTCCTGAACTCATCGGCCCCGATCACCAGGTGGTCCACCAGCCGGATGCCCAGGATGTCTCCGGCCTGCGCGAGCCTCCGCGTGACCTCGCCGTCTTCTCGGCTGGGCTCGGGATCGCCGCTCGGGTGGTTGTGGACCACCACGATGGCGGCGGCGGACTCACGCAGCGCCGTCGAGAAGACCTCGCGTGGGTGCACCAGGCTCTGGTTGAGGCTGCCGCGGCTCACCTCGACCTCGCGGATCAGGCGGTGACGGCTGTCGAGCAGCAGCGCGAAGAACACCTCCTGGCGCAGGTGTCGCAGCCGCGGCCGGAAGTGCGCGAACACGCGCTCGGGCGAGTCGAGCCGCGTCCCGGGATGCAGCGGGTGGCAGGCGTGACGCGCCCCGAGTTCCAGGGCGGCGCGCAGCGCGCCCAGCTTGGCCAGTCCCAGCCCGCGGACCGCCAGCAACTCCGCGTCACCGGCGCGCGCGATGCCGTCGAGCGTCGCGAACCTCCGCACCAACGCGCCGGCGACGGCGAGTACGCTCTGTCCGCCCGCACCGGTGCGCAGCACCAGCGCGAGCAGCTCTTCCAGCGACAGGCGGTCTGCGCCCTCGAGGCGCAGGCGTTCACGCGGGCGCCCCCGGTCTTCGGGCCGCGGAAGCCGCGGCGCCGTCCGCGTGAGCGGCGGGTCGGTGTCGGACAACGAGTATCCTCCGCGGGACCGGTGCAGAGGAGTGAGGGGCGTTCAGGCGCAGCTTTGGTAGGCGCGGTCAGCCTTGCGGTAGATCGACTCGAAGTCGGCGGCCGAGGTTTCGGGTGCGAGCAGCGAGCGCAGGAAGGTCTCGGGGTCGTCCTGTCCGCGCGCGATCACGCCGAGCAGCGCGAAGTACCCGCGAATGTCGGCCGCGGATTGCATGGCCATCTCGAACTCGATCGGTGAGCCGATGCGGAACGTGTCCCCCGACACGGAGTGGACGCGTCCGGTGTCGAGCCGGCCGAGCTTTCGCATCGACTCCTCGCGGTAGTACGCGGTAACGGAGCCGCCTCCGCGGAACGCGCGAGAGACGGCGCCGGCGTCGAGCTCTTCGCGCAGCACGCCTTCGAAGCGTCCGCCGCAGCGGCCGGGGCCGGAGAAGGAGATCGCGGCGAGCTCTCCCGAGATGTCGCCGGGCGTGACCAGCCGCGCTCCCGGGGGAGTCAGGTCGAGCGTGATCACGAACTCGCGGCGCACCGGGTCGCGCGACGCGCGCGACCGGACCTCGAGGTCGGGCGCCGTCGTGGCCACCCGCAGCAACAGGTCCGCGCCGAGCTGTGCGATCTCGATCCCCTCGATGAAGCCGCTGCTGATCTCGGGCGTCACCTCGAGCTTGTTCGCGGTCTCGGTGAGCGCCATGGTGAAGCTGTTCTTCTGGCTTCCCTTCGCCATGCGAACCTGCGGCTCCTCGGTGGTGCGCAGCGTCAGCGTCGTCCGGTTGCCGAGGTGCGTCTGGCCGAGAAACGTGAGCGAGTTCGGCAGCGGTGCCAGCTCGATCAGCAGCCTGTCGGGCACCTTGTGCACCTTGAAGCGCTTCTCTTCGACGAGGTAGCCGTCCTTGGAGACCCGCAACCGGAACGTGTCATGGCTGGAGGAGTCGATGCGGCTCGGAAGCTCCACCACGACCGGGGCGTCGACGCGCTCGAAGCGCTTCTGGAAGTTGCCCCGCAGGTAGTAGAGGCTCAGCTCGGTGTCGGCGGGAACCGTCTCGATCACGACCCGCTTCTCGCGGTACCAGTGGCTGTAGAAGCCGAAGACCGACGTGACGCCGGCTACGACGTTTCTCGGCGTCCACATCGCCGGCTCCGGCGGATACATATCTACCCGCTCGGCTCCCACCGGCACGTCTCCAGACACTGCCGCGAGACAGAGCAAGGCCGGGATGCACTTCACGATGGGAGGGAGCGTCATTCGGGGTCCATTGGACAGGGCGCCTGCGCGGAGCGGCGCGAGCTTACCCCCTGGGTAGGGTCGCTCTCAAGCGCGATCAAGTGACGGTTCGGCTGTAAACCCCGCTTTTTCCACCGGACTTGCGCAGCAGGCGTATCTCGTCGATCTGCATGGCCCGGTCGATGGACTTGAGCATGTCGTAGACGGTGAGCGCGGCGGCCGACACCGCGACGAGGGCCTCCATCTCGACGCCGGTCCGCGCGCGGACGCGCACCGAAGCCTCGATCTCGACGCAGCCGTCGGCCGGGCGCAGGTCGAGCTCGATGGCGTCGAGCGGCAGCGGATGAGCCAGGGGAATCCAGTCGGAGGTTCGCTTGGCGGCTTGGATCCCCGCCAGCCGCGCCACACCGAGCACGTCGCCCTTCTTCGCCGAGCCCTCGACGACCGCGCGCAGCGCGTCCGCCGACATGCGAACGCGCCCCTCAGCCACCGCCTCGCGCGAAGTCACGTCCTTGTCACCGACATCGACCATGCGGGCGCGGCCGCTCTCGTCGAAGTGGCTGGACCGGGGTCCGCTCACGCCGGGCCCCGCTTGTCGAGCCACTCCGCGACGTCGGCGAGCACGCGATCGCGCTCGGGCTCGTTGAACACCTCGTGGTACAGCTCGGGATAGATCTTGAGCTCGGAGCCGGGGGTGGTCACGCCCGCGTAGAAGGCGCGACTTCCGTCGACGGGACAGAGCGAATCGGCCTCGCCGTGCACGATCATCAGCGGAACGCCGACGTCCGCGCCGCGCTCTTCGAGACCCCGGATGCTCGCCGTCAGGACCGACGCGAGGCCCACGCTGATGGTGGCGGGCACGAGCGGATCGGCCTGGTAATCGGCGACGACCCGGGGGTCGCGCGAGATTGCCTCGGGCGGCAAGCCGCTGGGGATCTGCAGCTTCGGCGCGACCCGCGCCAGCGCGCGTCCGAGCGCCAGGCGCACCGGTCCGGCGGAATCGCCGAGCCGCAGGGCCGGACCGGAGAGCACGGCGGCCTCGATCGCGGGGGATCGCATGACGAGCAGCGATGCGACCTCGAGCCCGCCCATGCTGTGTCCCATCAGAACGATCGGGCGGCCCGGGTGCTCCGTGCGCAGCAGGTCGAGGAACGCCTCGATGTCGTCGAGCAGTGCGTCCAGACTGGGTGCGAAGACCCGCGGACCGCCGCTCAGACCGTGTCCGCGCTGGTCGAAGGCGTGGACCGCGAAGCCGCGCTCGGCGAAGTAGCGCCCCACGTGGTCGTAACGCGCGGAGTGCTCGGCCAGTCCGTGCACGATGGCGAGCACGCGGTCGTCGCGCGCGCCGAGCCAGTGCCGGCGGTGCAGCGAGAAGTCCGCTCCCGTCGCTGGGAAGGCTGGGAAGGCGGGGACGGCGGGGAAATCCTCGGACACGGCGGCCATCAGCCCAGGTTCCCGGCGCTCACGGTCGGCAGGTCGGGCTCGAGCGTCTCGCGGACGGCGTTGACCTTGCTCAGGTACTCGGTGCCGCGGATCCAGCTGCCCCAGAAGTAAGCCGATATCCCGCGGTCCTCGCCGAGGCGGCGAATATTGTCGGCCAGTAGCATGCATCCGGCCTCGATGTTGGTCTCGATGTGCGCGATGTTTCCAGGCAGTCCGAGACCGTCGAACATGTGCGGCATCACCTGCATCAGGCCGATGGCGCCCTTCGGGCTGCGCGCAGAAGGGCGCACGTCGCTCTCGACGATCATCACCGCAAGCGTGATGTGCGGGGACACCCCGTGGTCCGAGTGACAGCGCTGCAGCGCCTGAGCGATGCGGCCGGCGGTCTGCGTGCCCAGCCGGGGGTTCTGTTCGAGCACGCGCGTCACGATCCGGCCGCGCTCCTCGCCGAGGGCGTCGGGCCCGGTCCAGCGCTCCCAGGGGCCGGTCAGCGCGTCGCGCACGGGACCGGCCGCACCGCCGGCTCCGAGCAGGAGCAGTGCGGCGGCGAGCAGCCGCCAGTTCCGTCCGAAGCTGGGTCCGGACGGCGCAGCCGGTCGCGGGGGTCGCGGCTGGATCGACATGCGTGGGGTCTCTCCTGGGGGTTCCAACGCGGTGTCGCGGGCATCACCGATCCGGCAAGCCGCACGCAGGTTCGCGCAGGGGGGCCTCTCCACCCCCCGGACGGGGCTCAGAGAGCGTATCGGTCGTTGGACTCCTGTCAACGAGAGGGCATTCCCGTACGCAACCGTCCGGCAGCCGCGGCCGGCAACCCGCCGGCGGAGAGCCGGTCCTCCGGGCGCAGCCCGGCCGAGGTGCGGCCGGGTAAGCCCTGCTACGAGCGGCGTTTTTCGACCTGGCGCGTTGACCCCGGAAATCTTCGGCTGATAGACTCGGCGCGCCTCCAGAGATAGAGGGAGATTGCCCCCGTGTTGCGCATGTGCGCGTTCGATGAAGTGACCCCGTCCTTCGTGACGCTGGTTCGCGAGATGGACGGACAGGTCCCCGCACCGACGCTGTGTGTCGACTCGACCGGACGCATCCACGCGGCTGCACTTCCGGGCGGCGTCGGGCTCTCCGGCGCGTCGCTCGAGGGTGAGACCCTCCGGTCCGTGCTCTGTCCCGCAGTCTCCGGGCCGGGCTCGTGCTCCGACGCGATCGACGAGCTGGCCGAGACCGGCCGCGCGCGAGCACCGCTCTCTCTCCAGGCTTTCGGGGGTCCCGCCTCGATCGACGCGAACCTGGTGCAGATCGACCGGCCGGCCGACGGGGAGCCGCCCATCGCCTCGCGCTCGGAGCGCCTGGTTGCCGACCTGACGCGCTCCGTCGAATCGGTCGCCCACGACCTGAAGGGCCCGCTGGCGTCGGCGCTCGGCTTTGCCGGCCTGCTCGAGAGCCAGTGCGCGTCGAACCTCGACGAAGCCGGCAAGACCTACCTGTCGAACCTGCGCAAGAACGTCCACCGCGTCCAGGCGCTGCTCGAGGGCCTGATCGAGTACACGCGGGCTCGCGACTGCGTGTTGAAGCGCAAGTTCGTGCAGGCCTACCCGATCGTCGAGCAGATCCGCGCGGAGCTCAAGTCGGACCTGGAGGAGAGCTCGATCACGCTCGACATCCCCGCCAAGCTCGAGCCGCTCTACGCGGACCCCCGCCGCCTGCAGCAGGTGGCGCTCAACCTGATCCTGAACGCCGCGCACCACATGGGCGAGACCGAGGGCGCGCAGATCTCGGTCGACGTCGAGCGCAAGAGCTACGGACGCTGCTTCGTGGTCCGCGACAACGGTCAGGGCATCCCCGACGCGACCCGGGCGCAGATCCTCGAACTGTTCCGCTCCGGCGGCCAGCTGCAGGGGAACGGCCTCGGGCTGTCGATCGTGCGCCGGGTGATGGAGTCACACGGCGGGTACGTCGAGATCGACTCCGAGCCCCACGGTGGCACCACCTTCCGCGCCTTCTTCCCCGACCCGCAGTAGCCCGCGCAAGAATCCCCGCCCCGCGCCGATAACGCACAGGCGGGACAAACGTGGGGCGCGTCTTCCAGATCAAGGTACACGTCGAGCCGGACGGCCTCGACGACCAGGAGTCGCCGCTGCGCTTTCGCGCAGCCGACGACAGCTGGTACGTCACGGACCAGGAATTCGACCAGGTCCGCGCGCGCGGCATCGTCGCCGAGATCTTGCGTGAGATCCGCGAGTCCGAGGTTCCCGTCCGCTTCCTGCTGCCGCACCACGGCGCGGTCAACGATCCGCCGCCCGAGAGCGCGCGCTTGGCAGTCCTGGCGCGACTGCTCGCCGAGGACCGCGCGGGCGGCGAGGTGCACATCCGCTTCATGGGACGGAACCGCACGGTGCCGCCGAGCGGGTTCCTGCTCGACCGCGCCGGAGGGGACCGCCGCTACGTGTGGCAGGTCGTGCCGGCCGAGGGCATGCGCGAGGCGCCGGAGCTTCACGACCGCTTCCGCGCGCTGCGAGCCGCCGTGGCGCGACAGGACACGCGCGTCGTGCTGGCACTGGGATCGGGCGGGCTGAAGCTCTTCTGCCACGCGTCGGCGCTGCGGCTGCTCGAACGGATCGGCTGCGGCGAGCACATCGACGAGGTCTGGGGATCGAGCGCCGGGGCGCTCGTGGCGCTGCTGTACGCGCATGGCCTGTCGCCGCACGCCATCGAGCAGACCGGCTACGACATCTACTCCGGGCGCTACGAGCTATCGCTCCGGCCGACGGCGTTCCAGATCCTGCGTCACCTGATCCGCGACGTCGTGCTGGCGAGACAGGACTCGCACAGCGCCGGCTTCGTCGACTGCGCGCAGAGCCTGTCGGGAATGCTGTCGCGCTACTGCGACGAGGGCGACCCGCTCTTTCCGTTCTACGCGGTGGCGTACAACCTGTCGGACTGCCGCAGCGAGGTGTTGACCTCGCAGCCGGTCCCCGACCACCTGCGCGGACTGATGGTGCAGACCGACGCGCGCCAGGCCGCGCTGGCCTCGGCGGCGGTGCCGCTGCTCTTCGTACCGCAGGAGATCGACCGCTACGGCACGTGCGTTCCGTACATCGACGGCTCCACGACCGAGGACGTTCCGCTCCGCTCGGTCGTGGAGAAGTGGGACCTCGACCGCGAAGCCGACGACGAGCCCCGCGACCGGCTGCTCATCCTGTCCGTCAAGCTGACCGGGCGGCCGCAGCAGTACCGCTCGAAGAGCGGACGCATGAGCAAGCTGCGACTGCTGCGCATCGTGGCCTCGGCGGGCGTCGAGACCATGCACCGCCGCGAGGTCGAACTGCTGCGCGCGCGCCCCGACGTGGAGCTGCTCGAGCTCGAACTCGACGACTCCATCCCCGACTTCTTCGAGACCCGGCGCATCCCCGAGTTCGTGCGGCGCGCGAAGGAGACCTTTCCGCAGCAGCTCGCGGAAATCGAGGAGCGGCTGCGGGGACGCTAGTCTGTCGCGCATGAACCCGCCCGTCCTGCCGCCCGCGGTCGACGCCGCGCTGGCGAGGCTCCACGGGGCTGGGATCCGCGCCTGGCTGGTCGGCGGCGCACTGCGCGACCTGTTGAGAGGCGTCCCGGCCCGCGACTTCGACGTCGTGGTGGAGGGCACGCTCGACCGGGCGTCCGAGGCGCTGTCGGGCGCGGGCGGACGCACGGTCTCGATCGGCGGAGCGGTCCCCGTCGTCCTGGTCCGCGGCCCGTTCCGGATCGAGGTCACCGCCTTCCGCGGCGCGGCGCGCGACCTCGAAGAAGACCTGCGGCTTCGCGACTTCACGCTCAACGCGATCGCCTTCGACCGCGAGCAGGCGCATCTCGTCGATCCGCTCGGCGGCCGAAGCGACCTGCGAGCGCGGGTCCTGCGCGCGACCGATCCGGCCCGCGTGTTCCGCGACGACCCGCTGCGGGTGCTGCGCGGCTTGCGACTGGCCCGCGAGCTCGACCTGTCGGTGGACGCGGAGACCGCGCTCGCCCTGCAGCGCGACGCCTGGCGGCTCTGCGACTGCGCCGGCGAGCGCCTGCGCGAAGAGCTCTTCCGCGGGCTGCGGCTCGACGACGTGACACGCTTCGTGCACGAGCTTCGCGCGTGCGGGGCGCTGGCCGCCCTGCTCCCCGAGCTGGTCCGCACGGTCGGCGTGGCGCAGAACCGGCACCACGTCGAAGACGTGTTCGCGCACACCCTCCGCGTCTGCCAGCTCTGCCCGCCCGAACCCGTCCTGCGGCTCGCCGCGCTGCTGCACGACATCGCCAAGCCCGAGTGCAAGCAGCTCTCGCAGAAGACCGGCGACTGGACCTTCCTCCGCCACGAGCAGCGCGCGGACGAGGGCGTGCGACGGGTCGCGGAACGGCTGCGCCTGTCGCGCGCCGTGCGGGACCGGGTTGCACGCCTGGTCCGCCACCACCTGCTCTTCCCGGACCGGCTGGAGACAGACGCGGCGCTGCGCCGTATGCTGCGCCGCGTGGGGACCGACCTGATCGACGACCTGCTGGCGCTCCGCCACGCGGACTACGCGTCGCGCACGGCAGGTGGCGGCGTGCCCGACGACTGGGCCGACACCGAGGCACGGATCCGAGCCGAGCTGGCTCGCCGCTCCACCCCCGGGCTGCGCGAGACGGAGCTTGCCGTGACCGGGCGCGACGTGATGCAGGAACTCGGCGTCGGCTCGGGCGAGGAGGTCGGCGAGTGGCTACGGCGCCTCACGCAGCGCATCGCCGAACACCCCGAGGAGAACGAGCGCGAACGCCTGCTCGAGTGGCTACGCTCCCTGCGCGCACCGCACTCCACCCCCTCGGGCGGGCGGGCGGACGAAGAGGAGGACGCATAGGTGTACCCGGTGCTCTTCGAGCCGTTCGGCTTCGCGATCTCGAGCTTCGGCGTGCTGGTCGCGCTCGGGTTCCTGGCGGGCGGCAAGCTCGGAGAGATCGTCTTCCGCGAACGCGGCCTCGATCCCGACCTGGCCTGGCGCGTGATGATCTACTGCATGATCGGCGGCGTGCTCGGCTCCAAGCTCTGGTATGCCGCCGAGCACGTCGTTCGCGGAGAGACGGGCACCTTCATCGGCTTCTTCCTGAGCCGGGCCGGAATGACGTGGTACGGCGGGCTCGTCGGCGGGACGTTCGCCGGCATGCTCGCGTCCAGGGTCACGAAGGTCCCGTTCATGACCCTGGCGAACGTCACCGCGATCGCGCTGGCCGTCGGCCAGTGCTTCGGCCGCATCGGCTGCTTCCTGGTCGGCGACGACTATGGACGCCGCTCCGAGGCCGCCATCGCCGTGGCGTTCCCGCGCGGCGCACCCCCGACGATCGACCCTCTCTCGGGCGAGGTGTTCAGCGTGCTGCCGACTCAGCTGTACGAAGCCGGCTGGCTCGCCGCCGTCGGAGTCTGGCTGTGGACCCGGCGCAAGAGTTCGCCAACGCTGTTCGGCGAGTACCTGATCCTCGCCGGCGCCGGGCGCCTGTGGATCGAGCTCTTCCGCACCAACCCGGCGTTCCTGGGGCCCCTGACGAACGCCCAGGTAGTCGCGGTGGGCTGCATCCTCTTCGGCGCGGTGCTCTGGCTGGCGATGCGCGCACGCGAGCCCGGCGCAGCACCCGCCTGAGTTCAGGCCCGGGCGGCCGTCAGCGCGTCGGTCAGCGAGCTTGCGCGACCGGCGAGTTCCGCGTCATTCCCATCGCTGTCCGCCGCGACACTCTCCAGCACTCGTGCCGCGTGGTCGCTCCAGGCCTGCGAACCCGGCGCGCCGCCGTCGATCCAGTCCGCCAGGTAGTCGAGCGAGTCGTGGACGTTGCCCGCGTAGTACTGCTGCATGCCGCGTGCAAACCGCCGGCTCATGTCGCGGAACTCGAGCTCGGCCACCTGCCCGTCACTGCGCTCGAGCAGCGCGGCGGCGCCTCCGAAGTGACCGCTCTCGATCAGGCTCTCGACCGCGAGCTGGTAGCCGCGCGACGCCGAGCCGTAGATGCTCTGCAGCAGCGCACCCACGGGAACGCCGAAGACCTGCTCGGTGCGGATCGGATCCTCGAGCAGGGCCCTCGCGATCGCTCCGGAATCCGAGTGCTTGCGAATCACCACCAGCAACTGGTCGCGGGTCTCGTCGAAGAGCTCGGCCGCCTCGGCCTCCGACTCGAGCATGCGCTGGCGGCCGGCCTCGAAGACGCGGCTGAACGCCTTGGTGAGCGGCGCCGCCTCGGACCGCTCCTTGATCATCTGGTCGAGCCGCGGTCCGTAGCTGGTGGTCAGGTAGTAGCCCTCGCGGAACTTCATGCCCTCGTGGAAGAGCGCGCCTACCGCCAGGTCGAAGATCTCCTCGGCCTGAAGCTCGTCCCGGCGCGCACGCGCGTCGCTGCGGAAGAGCGCGTGGCACTCCTCCTTCAGGCGGTAGAGCGCGCACTCCTCGGACTCGCCCACCAGCCGCTTGACCCAGGAGAACTCCAGGTCGCCGGCCCGCAGCCGCCGGCCGATCTGCGCCGACAGGGCGTACGCCTCCATGAAGTCCCGAACGATCTGGGCCACCCGCCTCTCGTGTGCGTCCATCCAGAGTAGAATGCCCCTCCGATGAAGCTGCGCGCAAATTTCTGGAAGCGGTGACGTGACACAGCCCCCCGGCCGCCCTGGGCGGGTCGCCCTGAGCGTGCTCTTCGCGACGATCCTGCTCGACTTCGTCGGCTTCAGCATCCTGATCCCGGTGCTGCCCATCCACCTGGAGGGCCTGGGAGCCGACGCGGTGGACGTCGGCATGGTGCTGGCGCTCTACGTGATCGCGATGGTGGTCTTCCTGCCCTTCTGGGGCTGGATGTCTGACCGGGTCGGCCGCCGCCCCGTGCTGCTGATCTGCCTGCTGGGCACCTCCGCGTCGTTCCTGATGATGGTGTTCGACAGCGAACTGTGGGTCTTCTACGTCGCCCGCGCGCTCGGCGGCTTCTTCGGGGCGAGCGTCGGGACGGCCCAGGCCTACGTCACCGACATCACGCACGACGAGAACCGCACGCGGGGCCTGGGCCTGGTGTCGGCGGCCGGGGCGCTCGGACTCGTCGTCGGCCCGGGGCTCGGGGGGCTGCTCGCCAACTGGAGCCTGATGGCTCCGTTCTACGCTCCGGCCGGCTTCGCATTCCTCGCCTTCCTCGGCGCGGCGTTCTTCCTTCCGGAGTCGCGCACGCTCCGGGCGCCGCAGCCGATCCGCTGGACGAACCTGGCTCGCGCCCTCGTGCCGACACCGATCCTGATCTTCTTCAGGGTGCACGACAACCGGACGCGCGCGTACCTGTACATCTTCTTCCACGTGTTCGCGGCCTTCGCGGCGCTCGAGGGCATGTTCGCGTTCTTCGCGCAGGACCGGTTCGGCTGGATGCAGTGGGAGACGGGCCTGTACCTGTCGTTCGTCGCCGTGGTCACCGTGCTGACGCAGGCGGTCATGATCGGCTGGCTGGCGCGCCTGGCGGGCGACGGCCTGCTGGTCGTCGTCGGTCTCGGGGTGGCCGGCGTCGGCATGATGGGGATCTCGCAGTCCTACGCGGTCCCCATCTTGTACATGTCGGGCTTCCTGGTGGCGGGCGGCATGGGCGTCGTCCTGCCCGCGCTCACCAGCCTGTTCTCAAAGAACTGCGGCACGGCCGACGAGGCCGGTGAGTATCTCGCGCATAGTCAGGCGATGGTGCAGACGGGGCGCGGACTCGGCGTCATGTGGGGGGGACTCGCCTTCAAGTACGTGGGCGTCGGCAGTCCGTTCCTGTTGGGCGGGGCGGGGCTGCTCGCGGCGCTGGTGCTCGTGGTGATCGGCCTGCCCTTCTACCTGACCCGCCGCAACTGATCTCGCAGTACCTGCTGAATACCTGACCCCGCGGACGCCTTGAGGTATCCTGCCTCCGCGCTGCGGGCCTCCGGAGGGATTGAGATGAGCGAAGCCGTCGAGCGCGAACGCTTGGACGTCGACCTGCTGTTCGTCGGAGCGGGCAGCGCCACGCTGGCCGCCGTGATCCGTCTGGCCGACCTGTGCAAGGAGCAGGGCGTCGAGATGCCCGCCACGCTGGTGATCGAGAAGGCCGAGGAGATCGGCGGGCATCAACTCTCGGGCGCGATGATGGACGCGAGGGCGATCGACGAACTATTCGACGACCCGGTCAAGGAGGGCATGCCCTTCGAGGCGAAGTGCGACTACGACGCCGTCTACTTCTTGACGAGCAAGCGCGCGATCAAGCTCCCGATCACGCCGCCGCCGATGGCGAACCACGGCAACTACGCGATCTCGCTGTCGGACTTCGTCAAGTGGCTGGCCGAGCAGGCCGAGGCGCGCGAGATCGAGATCTACCCGGGCTTCCCCGCCGCCGAGCCGATCCTCGAGGGCGACAGGGTCGTCGGCGTCCGCATCCAGGACCGCGGCGTCGACAAGGACGGCAAGCCCAAGGGCGTGTTCGAGGCCGGTCCCGAGATTTATGCCAAGTGCGTGATCTTCGGCGAGGGCTCGCGAGGCTCTTGCACCAAGTCGCTGGTCGATCGCTTCGATCTCGGCGGCTACAACCCGCAGGCGTACGAGACGGGCATCAAGGAGATCTGGAAGGTCAAGCCCGAGAACCATCGGCTGGGTCGCGTGCTGCACACCATGGGCTGGCCGCACGACCCGACCACCTTCGGCGGCGGCTGGCTCTACGACCTGAAAGACGACCAGATCTCGCTCGGCTTCGTGACCGGACTGGACTACGACAACCCCTACACCGACCCGCACGACAACATGCAGCGCTTCAAGACGCACCCGCTGATCTCGAAGATCCTCGAGGGCGGCGAGTGCATCAAGTACGGCGCCAAGACCATGCCCGTCGGCGGCTACTTCTCCATTCCCAAGCTCTACATGAACGGCGCCATGCTCGTCGGCGACTCCGCGGGAACCTGCAACGGTGAACGCCTGAAGGGCGTGCACATGGCCCTGAAGAGCGGAATGCTCGCCGCCGAGACGCTGCTCCAGGCGATCCAGAAGGACGACTTCTCGGCCGAGACGCTGTCGTCGTACGAGAGCGCGTGGAACGAGAGCTGGGCGGCCAAGGAGCACTACAAGAGCCGCAACTTCCACGCGAGCTTCAAGTTCACGTTCAAGATGCCCCGCTGGATGGGCTGGGCGCGTCAGCTTCCGTGGCTGGCGAACGGCCAGGCGCTGGCGATCCCCACCGGGGGGCGGGGTCTCTTCAAGCAGGTCAAGGCGCATCCCGACCACACGCACATGAAGAAGCTCTCGCAGCTCAGTGCGAAGGAGAGGAAGAAAGCCGAGAAAGTCGCCTACGACGGCAAGCTCACCTTCGACAAGGTGACGGCCGTGGCTCTAGCGGGGTCGCGCCACGAGGTCGACCAGCCTCACCACCTGAAGGTCGCCGACACCGACCTCTGCGCGACGACGTGCGCCGAGGAGTACGGCAATCCCTGCGAGAACTTCTGCCCGGCGGACGTCTACGAGATGATCCCCGACGACGGAGACGAGTCGAAGAAGCACCTGGTGATCCACCACGAGAACTGCGTGCACTGCAAGACGTGCGACATCGCGGATCCCTACGCGCAGATCACTTGGACGACGCCCGAGGGCGGAGACGGACCCGACTACGCGAATATGTAGCGCGCTCCCTCCGCTGGAAGGAGCCTAGTCCGGGAAGAGGACGCTGATCGACTCGCGCTGGTGGATGCGCCGGATCGCCTCGCCGAAAAGCGGCGCGACCGACACGATCTCGATCCGGTCCGACAGTTCCACGGGCTGGGTCTCGATCGAGTCGGTGGTGATCAGGCTCTCGATCGGGCTGGCCTCGATGCGCTCCATCGAGCCCTCGGCGAAGACGCCGTGCGAGACCAGTACGTGCACGGCGCACGCGCCGCGCTCGACCAGAAGCTCCGCCGCGCTCGCGAGCGTGCCTCCCGAGATGGTGAAGTCGTCGACGATCAGGGCCGTCTTGCCGTCCACGTCGCCGATCAGCTCGAGCACCTGTGCGCGCTCATCATGGCTGCTGCGCTCCTTGTCGGCGATCGCGATGCCCGTGCGCAGCGCCTTCTGGTACTTGCGCGCCTGCTTCGCGAAGCCGGTGTCCGGCGCGACCACGACGAGGTTCTCGAGGTTCTTCTGCTTCACCGCGTCGACCAGCACGGGAAGCGCGTAGAGGTCGTCCACCGGGATCCTGAAGAAACCCTGGATCTGCGCAGCGTGCAGGTCGAGCGTGACGACGCGGTCTGCGCCGGCGGCCTCGATGGCGTCGGCGCAGACGCGCGCGCGGATAGAGACGCGCGGCTCGTCCTTCTTGTCCCCCTTGGCGTAGCTGAAGAAGGGCATCACGGCGGTGACGCTCTCGGCACTGGCGCGCTTGAGTGCGTCGATCCAGAACAGCAGCTCCATGAAGTGGTCGTTCGTCGGAAAGACCGTCGACTGCACCACGTAACAACGCCGCCCGCGCACGTTCTCGAGCACGCGTACGAAGAGGTTCCCCTCCGAGAAGCGGCGCGCCTCGCCTTTTGCGAGCGGCACGCCTAGATAGTCGCAGATGCGCGCGGCGAGCTTGCGGCTGCCACTGCCCCCGAAGATCAGGATGTCGTCGGCCGGCACTACGGCGTCCTTCCCGTGCTTCGGTCTAGGAGTCTCCCGGGAGAGCAGGCGTCGCCGCGGCCATCGCCGTCCACGTCCTGCTGGTCGTCGTTCGACACGTCGGGACAGTTGTCCTGCTTGTCCGAGACCTCGTCGCCGTCGCGGTCGGGACCGCGAGCGTCCGGGTCGGCGATCCAAGGCGCCACGAAGCCCCCCACGACGGCGCCCGACGCCGCACCGACCGCGGCGCCACCTCCACCGCCGACGACGACTCCCACACCGGCGCCCGTCACGGCGCCGATCGCCGCGCCCTCCTTCATGCCCGGAGAAGCGCAGGAGACGAGCGTGCACGCCGCGGCCAGGAGCCAGAGCCTCCGGCCGCGGCGGTCGATCGCTCTAGCCGCAGCCGCCGGTCTCACCACAGCTGGGGCAGCAGTAGCACGCGCCCGCGCGCACCATCATCGTTCCGCAGTTCGAGCAGGGCGGCGCGTCTTCCTGCGCACCCCAGCTTCCGGCGGCCCCGGGCGTGGCGGAGGGCTCTGCCTGGCTTCCGCCCCGGATGGGGACCAGGCGCTCCTCGCCGCGCGAGTCAGCAGCGTCCTCCGCCTGCGGCAGAACCGCGGGCACCGGCCGCTCGTCGGCGCCCAGGAAGTTGAGACCGAGCCAGCGGAACACGTAGTCGGTGACCGACTTGGCGATCGGGATCTCGGGATTCTGCGTGAAGCCGGAGGGCTCGTAGCGGGTGTGCGCGAACTTGTCGACGAGGGCCTTGAGCGGGACGCCGTACTGGAGCGCGATCGAGGTCTGGACCGCGACGGTGTCCATCAGGCCCGAGATCGTCGAGCCCTCCTTCGACATGCGCAGGAAGACCTCGCCGGGCGACCCGTCGTCGTACATTCCGACCGTGATGTAGCCCTCGTGGCCCGCGATCGAGAACTTGTGCGTGCGCGCGGCACGTTCGTCGGGCAGCCGGCGGCGACGGAGCTCCGCGTCGGCCGCGGGTGCGCGCTCCTCCTCGGCCGTGTCCCCGGACCGGGTGCTCAGCGGCTGCGACCGCTTCGAGCCGTCGCGGTAGATCGCCAGGCACTTGAGGCCCTTCTCCCAGCCGACGCGGTACGCCTCCACGACGTCCTCGACGGTCGAGTCCGCGGGCATGTTGACGGTCTTCGAGATGCCTCCCGAGAGGAAGGGCTGCGTCGCCGCCATCATCTCGATGTGACCCATGTAGCGGATCGATCGCCTGCCGTGCGCCGCCGGGAACGCACAGTCGAAGATCGACAGGTCCTCGTCCTGGAGGCCGGGCGCGCCCTCGATCGTGTCGTGCTCGTCGACGAACCGCACGATCTCGGCGATCGCGTCCTCGTCGTAGCCACGGTTCCGCAGCGCTCCGGGGAGGGTCCGGTTCACGATCTTGAGCATCCCGCCGCCGACCAGCTGCTTGTACTTGACCAGCGCGATGTCCGGCTCGATGCCCGTCGTGTCGCAGTCCATCATGAAGGCGATCGTCCCGGTCGGTGCAAGCACAGTCACCTGGCCGTTGCGGTAGCCGAACTGGCGCCCCAGCTCGAGCGCGTCGGTCCAGTTCTGGCGGGCCGCCGCGTGCAGGTCGCCGGGCACGCCGGCGGCGTCGACCTTGGCCGCGTACTCGCGGTGCAGGCCGATCACCTCGAGGAACGGCTTGCGGTTCGGCTCGTACTCCGAGAACGCACCCACGCGCGCCGAGATCTCCGCCGAGCGCCGGTACGCGCGGCCCGACATGAGCGACGTGATCGCCGCCGCCAGGTTACGTCCCTCGTCGCTGTCATAGGCCAGGCCGTTCAGCATGAGGAACGCGCCCAGGTTCGCGTAGCCGAGCCCGAGCGGGCGCAGCGCGAAGCTGTTCTTGGCGATGCGCGGCGTGGGGTAGTCCGCGAAGCCGACGATGATCTCCATGGCCAGGATCAGCACGTCGACGCTCTGCTTGAAGTCGTCGGTCTGGAAGCGGCCGTCCTCGTCGGCAAACGCGAGCAGGTTGATCGACGCCAGGTTGCACGCCGTGTCGTCGAGGAAGATGAACTCGGCGCACGGGTTCGTGGCGTTGATGCGGCCCGTGTTCTTGACCGGGTTCCAGCGGTTGATCGTCGTGTCGTACTGCAGTCCCGGGTCACCGCAGAGATGCGCCGCCTCGGCGATCTCGTGCATGAGGTCGCCCGCTTGGAGCGTGTCGAGGACCTCGCCCGACGTCGTGGCCTTGGTCTGCCACGTGCCGCCGGTCTCGACCGCCTTCATGAAGCCGTCGGTCACGCGCACGGAGTGGTTCGCGTTCTGGTACTGGACCGACTCGTAGGCCCCGCCGGGCACGTTGAACTGTCCGTTGTAGCCCTGCTCGATCAGCGCCCAGGCCTTCTTCTCTTCCTCGGCCTTGCTGCGCACGAAGTCGAGCACGTCGCCGTGGTCGCTGTTCAGGATGACCATCTTGGCGGCGCGCCGCGTCTTGCCGCCGGAACGGATGACCCCCGCGAACGAATCGAAGCCCTTCATGAACGAGACGGGGCCACTGGCGATCCCGCCGCCGGTCAGGCCCTCGCGCGAGCTGCGGATGGTGGACAGGTTCGTGCCCGTCCCTGATCCGCCCTTGAAGAGCATGGCCTCGGTCTTGGCCAGGTCCATGATCGAACGCATGGTGTCCTCGACCGAGTTGATGAAGCAGGCGCTCGCCTGCTGCGGAACGGGCGTGCCGTCGGGCTCCGTGACGCCCAGGTTGAACCAGACCGGCGAGTTGAAGCACGCCTTCTGGTGCAGCAACAGGTAGGTGAGCTCGTCCGAGAAGCAGCGCTCCTGCTCCGCGTCGGCGAAGTAGCCGCCCTCGCGCCCCCAGCCCGTGATGGTGTCGACCACGCGGCCGATCAGCTGCCGAACGCTCGTCTCGCGCTCGGGCGTGTCCATGGGCCCGCGAAAGTACTTCGACGCGACAATGTTGGTGGCCAGCGCGGACCAGTCTTCGGGGACGTGCACGTCGCGCTGCTCGAAGACGACCTCGCCGCCCTCTCCCTCGATCCGCGCGGTGCGCTTCTGCCACTTTGCGGAGTCCCAGACGCTCTGCCCGTCTCCGGCGAAGTCCCGGGTAAAGTGGCGCTGGATGTCGATTCCCGGCGCGCCGTCCGCGTTGCTCATCTTCTTCGAATGCTCGCTCAAGTGGCCTCTCCCCTCGATTCTGCGCTCAACCTCTCGTCGCTGTCACGCCCGCGTCGCTTCCCCACCCTGCTCTCCCCTGCTCTGCTCTGCGGCCCCTCGGCTTCGATGCTCCGGAGATACCCCGCCCAGAACAAGGCGCCCAACCCGAGGGTCGGGTCGCGAGGGTCGGGTCGCGAACGGGCTTCCGGGCCAAGGAGAGGCCCCGACCTTCGGGGCCTCCGAACGAGGGCCTCCTCCAAAGCGTCCCGCTCGTTCCCCTCCGTGCCACCCGTAGCCCCCCCGGTGACTGGAAGGAATCCTTGAACCCGAAGATCGCTTGTAGCCCGCTCGGCCGGGTGGGTCAACGGATAACTCCCCAACATCTTGTGGTATCAGGGGATACAGCTTCAAGATATTGAGTTTCAAGCCCTTTTTCGCGCGGGTCTATCCACCCACTGGGATCTGACCTGGCGCGAACCGGGTCGGGCTTTCGTTCGGGGTTCGCAAGCCATTGGAATTGCGTGTGTTTCGCGCCTGCGCCGGCCCCGCCGGCCCGCCTCCGGCCCCGAGGGCTCGCTGACTGTGCGAAGCTCGGGCGGGGCGCCAGCGTACGCTGGCACACGCACGCTGCGACAGGAGGGGCCTCCGTGCCGGATCCGAGCCTGAGGACGCGCGTTCGCGCTCACCTGGAGGCCTTCGAGCGGCGGCCGTCCGGCGACGCCGTGCTCATCCCGGCGGCCGTGGCCGTGGCCCTGACCGTGGACGACTCGGGATCCGACTCCTTCGTCATCACCCGCCGCGCCGAGAAGCTGCGGGCCCACGCGGGCCAGTGGGCCTTCCCGGGGGGGCGCCTCGACCCGGGCGAGACCCCGGAGCAGGCCGCCCTGCGCGAGCTGGCCGAAGAGGTCGGGCTCGAGCTGGCGGCGGACGCGGTGCTGGGCCTGCTCGACGACTACGACACGCGCTCGGGCTACCGGATCACGCCCGTAGTCGTCTGGGCGCCGGACCCGTCCACGCTGGCCGCGAACCCCGCCGAGGTCGAGGAGCTTCACGTCGTGCCGCTCCGCGAGCTGGAGCACCCCGAGGTCCCCACGCTCGAGCGCATTCCCGAGAGCGACCGCCCCATCATCCAGGTGCCGCTGCGCGTGCTGGGGACGCACATCAACGCGCCGACCGCGGCCATGCTCTACCAGTTCCGCGAGGTGGCGATCCACGGCCGCGAGGCGCGCGTGGCGCACTACGAGCAGCCCGTCTTCGCCTGGCGCTGAGCTCGCGACCCCCCGCAGAGTTCGGACGGGGCGGGTCGGATGCGGGGACGTGGAGCGTGGTCTAGGCTGCCCGCATGTCCGAGGCTCCGCGCTCCGAATACGCGCGCCGGCTCGACGCGCGGCGGCGGGATGCGGTGCTCCACGAGGGACGCAAGCGCGTGCTGGGTCACGCGCGGCTCGCCATCTTCGTCGCGGGCATCGGCTTCGCCTGGCTGGCGCTGCGTTGGGACGCGCTTCCCGTCTGGACGATCGGCCTGCCGGTGCTGGCGTTCCTGTGGGGTGTGGTGCGCCACGACGACGCGTCGCGGGCCGCCCTGCGCGCTACGCGGGCGGTCGAGTACTACCGGCTCGGCGTGGCGCGGCTCGACTACGACCTGCACGACGCGCCGAAGCCCGGCGACCGCTGGCTCGACACCGCACACCCCTACGCCGAGCACCTGGACCTGTTCGGGGCGGGCAGCCTGTTCGCGCGGCTCTGCGGCGCGCAGACGCGGGCCGGCGAGGCAACGCTGGCGCGCTGGCTGCTGGCGCCCGCGCCCGCCGAGGAGATCCGCGCGCGCCACGCGGCGATCGACGAGCTGCGCTCGCGCGTCGACCTGCGCGAGGACCTGGCGGTGCTGGGTCCCGAGGTCTCCGCGGGACTCCACCCGGACGAACTGGCCGCCTGGGGCGAGGGCGAGCCGCAGCTGACCGCGACCTGGCAGCGCTGGGCGGCACTCGGCCTGGCCGCGGCGATGCTCGTGGCGGCACTCGCGGCGCTACTGACGCCGGTCGGAATCACGCCGCTGCTGGCCGTCGTGGTGGCCGAGCTGGCGCTGGCCCTTCCGCTCCGCGCGTGCGTGCACCAGGCGCTGCACGACGCGCGGGGGCCCGCGCGCGACCTGGCGCTGCTGGCGGAGCTGCTGGGGCGCATCGAGGCCGAGCGCTTCGGTTCGCCACGGCTCGCCGAGCTGCGCTCGACCCTCGACACCGAAGGGCTCCCGCCCTCCCGGCAGATCGCGCGGCTGCAGCTGCGCATCCGGCTGCTCGAGGCCCGCCAGAACCAGCTCTTCGCGCCGCTCGCTCCACTCCTCTTGTGGTCGACACAGATCGCGTTCGCGATCGACGCGTGGCGCGCGGAGTGCGGACCGCACCTGCGCGCCTGGATCGACGCCGTCGGCGAGATCGAGGCCCTGGGCGACCTGGCGCGCTACGCCTGGGAGGAGCCCGACGACCCCTTCCCCGAAGTCGTCGACCAGGGTCCGCTCTTCGAAGCCGAGCAGCTGGGACACCCGCTGCTGCCGCGCGAGCGCTGCGTGTTCAACGACCTACGGCTCGACGGCGAGCTCTCACTGCTGGTAGTGAGCGGCTCGAACATGTCGGGCAAGAGCACGCTGCTTCGCAGCGTCGGCGTCAACACGCTGCTCGCGTTGGCGGGCGCGCCCGTGCGCGCGCGCCGGCTCGCCCTGTCGCCCCTGGCGCTCGGACCGTCGCTGCGCATCCGCGACTCGCTCGAAGACGGGGCCTCGCGGTTCTACGCCGAGATCACGTGTCTGCGAGGGATCGTCGACCTGGCCGAGGGCCCGCTCCCCGCCTTGTTCCTGCTCGACGAGATCCTGGGCGGAACCAACTCGCACGACCGGGGCATCGGCGCGGCCGCCGTCGTGCGCGGATTGGTCGAGCGCGGCTCGATCGGCCTCGTCACCACGCACGACCTGGCGCTCACCAAGATCGCCGACGCGCTGGCGCCTCGCGCGCGCAACGTGCACTTCCAGGACGAGCTGATCGACGGCGAGATGCGCTTCGACTACCGGATCCGCGAGGGCATCGTCACGCGGAGCAACGCGCTCGAGCTGATGCGCGCCGTCGGGCTCGAAGTCTAGACCGCGTCTAGATGTACGTGATGCGGAGGCCGGTGCCCTCGCGCAGCTTGTAGCGGATGTTGATCCCGATCATCAGCGCCGTGAGCTGCTCGACGTAGCGCGCGTTGTAGAGCGGGCCGCCGTCGATCGCTCGCGTGCCGGGAATGTCGTCGCACAGATCCATGACGCGCTTGCGGGGCGCCTTGGCGCCGGACACGATCACGTCGCACTCGACCGGCTCCTCGAGCGCCAGCAGGCGGTGCGCGGCCACGTTCTGGAAGGCCGAGATCACGGGCACGTCGTCGGGCACGAGCGAGTCGATCAGCTCCGCGCACGAGCCCTGCGACACGCCGATGGTGCGCGCGGCCACGTCGCCGACCGCCGTCGCCAGCGGCACGCCCATCGACACGACGACGGTGCCCGGCTCGAGCGCGTCGCGGATCGACTTGACGGTGCCGACCGTGTGCTCGAACGGGACCGACACGATCACGATGCCGCCGGCGGCCGCCCGCGTCGCCTCGGCGTTCTCGAATCCGGCCAGGTCGGCGTCGCCGAAGCGCTCGCGCACCTGGTCGGCCGCAGCGCGGGCGCGGTCTTCCTTGCGGCTCCCGATGCGCACCGGCCGTCCGGCCGCCGCGAAGCGGTAGGCCAGGCCCAAGCCCTGGTCGCCGGTTCCACCCAGGATCGCCACTACGTCCTTTGCCATGGGGCGGCATCCTACCTGAAGCCTGGCGTCGGTTGGGCGGGACGGCGCGGAGCTTCGCTACCCTGACTCTGTGAGCGACGAGACGACGCCGAAGCAGATCGAGCAGGCGGGACCCGACGCGCTGCGCATCCTGTGGGCCGACGGGCACGAGTGCCTGTACCCGGTGCGCCTGCTGCGGCTGGCCTGCCGCTGCGCGACCTGCATCGACGAGTGGAGCGGCAAGCCGCTGCTCGACGAGGCGGGCGTCCCCGACGACGTCCGTCCGGAGCGGATCGCGCCGGTGGGACGGTACGCGCTGCGGTTCGACTGGTCGGACGGGCACGACACGGGGATCTACACGTTCGAGGTGCTGCGCGCGCTGTGCCCGGAGGCGCCCGGCTAAAGGAGGTCCCTTGGCCAGCCGATGCGCGGGCGGGGGCATATTGGACGTCGTCGCCTGGGCCGAGCGCTTCATCGCCACCCCGTCGGTCTCACGCGACGGGAACGCCGGAATTGCGCAGTGCGCCCGCGAGCTCCTGGCCGAGGCCGGCCTCGAGGCACGGCTGCTGCCGACCGACCTGGACGGCGTCACGCACTACACGCTGATCGCGGATGCCGGTCCTCCCCCGGGCGACGCTGGCGACGGCCTGCTGCTGCTGACGCACCTGGACACGGTGCCGCCCGGAGACCCCGCCGCCTGGACCGCGACCGGCAGCGACCCCTGGAATCCCGTACGCGACGGCGACCGCCTGTATGGGCTCGGCTCGGCCGACGCCAAGGTAGACCTGGTCTGCAAGGCGGCCGCTCTAGCGGAGGTGGACCTGGGGGCGCTCCGGCGGCCGCTGCGCGTGGTGGGGACGTTCGCCGAGGAGATCGGCCTGGTGGGCGCGCGCGAGCTGGTGCGCTCGGGAGGCGTGCGCGGCTTCCGCTCGGCGCTGGTGGGCGAGCCGTCCGAACTCACCGGCATCGTGGCGCACAAGGGCTACGCCGTCTTCCGCGCAGCGGTGCCGCTGACACCACTGGGTGACGCCCCGGCCGGCGCCGAGCGCCTCGACTTCTGCGGCGAGGCCGCCCACTCGAGCACGCCGCAGCTGGGGCGAAACGCGATCTACCGGGCTCTCGACCGGCTGGACGATCCCGACGTGCGCGGCCTGCTGGCGCTCGAGGGCGGAGGAGCCGTCAACGTCGTCCCCGGACACTGCTCACTCACCATTTCGAGCGAGGCCGCGGGTCATGACCCACAGCCCGTGCGCGCCTTCTACCGCGCCTGGCGGGGCCTGCTCGAAGACCTGGCGGAGCGGCGCTCGCCTGACTTCGACCCGGATCACAGCGTCGGGAGCCTGGGTCGGGTAGAGCTTGAGGCCGGACGGGCGATGTTTACCTTTGACCTGAGACCGATTCCCGGCGTGGACCCGGAGCAGGCCGTGGCCGTGCTGGCATCGGTCGCGGAGATCGAGCTCGTGCGCGCGAACCCACCGCTGGAGACCGCCCTCGATACCCCGCTGGTCGAGGCCGTCGAGGCCGCCCAGCAGGCGGTGGGGCTCGGCCGGCGCATCGCCACGAAGGCGACCTGCACCGAGGCGGGACTCCTGTCGCAGGCTGGACTCGACGCCGTGGTGTTCGGCGCGGGCCCTTCGGTCGGCAACGTCCACCGCCCCAACGAGTACACGCGCGTGCCGGAGCTCGCGCAGGCGCGCGACCTGTACCGCCACGTGATCGCGCATCTCTGTGGGGAGGGCTAGCCGTGTACATGCTGCGGCCGTCTCGCTCGAGCGACCTCGAGGCCCTGCTCGACCTGGCGCGCTACCTGGACAGCCCGAACCTGCCCGCGAACGAGGAGTTCCTGCGTCGGCGGCTGGAGCGGTCGGAGCGCTCGTTCCGCGAGCTGGCACCGCCGCACCCGGAGTGGGAGTACCAGTTCTCGCTCGTCGACGGATCCGAGCGCGTCGTCGGCACGTGCGCCGTGATCTCCAAGCACGGCAGCCGCGACATGCCGCACCTGTACCTGCGCGTCGGCCAGGAGCGCCGCCACGCCGAGAGCGTCGACGTCGAGATGCGCCACTGCACGCTGCAGCTCGAGGCGAGCGAGGACGGGCCGAGTGAGATCGGCGCACTCGTGCTGCACCCCGACGTCCGCGGGAGCGCCGCGTCCAGCCCGGAGCGTCCCGCCCGGCTGCTGTCGTGGGGACGCTTCGCCTTCGTGGCGCGTCACCCGACGTGCTTCGAGCAGACACTTCTCGCCGAGATGCGCGCGTCGCTCGACGCCGCCGGACGCAACGCGTTCTGGGAGGCGTTCGGCCGCCGCTTCACCGGCATGTCGTACGCCGAGGCCGACCGCAAGAGCGCCGTAGACAAGTCGTTCATCCTCGACCTGTTCCCGACCACGCCGTTCTACGCTTCGCTGCTCGAGGCGCGCGTCGCCGACCAACTCGGCCGGGTCCACCCCGAGGCCGAGCCCGCGCTGCGGCTGCTCGAGCAGGCGGGGCTTCACTGGGTCGGCGAGATCGACCCCTTCGACGCGGGGCCGTTCTTCGGTGCGACGACGTCCGAGATCGTGCCGATCCGCGAGAGCACCCTGCACGCGGTAGGGCCCGGCGAGCCCACGTCGGACGCGCTGCGCCGGATCGTGTCCGCGGGCCATGGCGCGGAGTTCCGCGCGGTGTCTGCGCCAGCCGCCGTCGAACTCGACGTGGTCTGCCTGCCGAAGGACGCGCGCCGCCGGCTGGGAGTCGCCGACGGCGACGAGGTGCAGGTCACGCCCCTTCCGCCGAGCTGCAACAGACCCGACCCGGAGAGAGATCGACATGGCTGACCGCTCGCCCTTCGACCCGCGCGGCGACTTCATCGACGGCTCCTTCTCGCTGCCGGATCGGCCGACCGGAGAGATCGCCCTCGAGGACCCGGGTGACCTGCGGGCTCCGCTCGGTGCGTTCCCCTTCGCCCGCGACTCGGTCGACACCGCCGTGGCCGCGGCGCGCCGCGCCTGGCCGGCGTGGCGCGACCTGCCCGCCGGAGAGCGCGCCACGTTCCTGGAACGGTTCGCACGCGCGCTCGACGACGACCGCGAGGCCCTGGCGCTCGTGATCGCACGCGAAGCCGGCAAGCCGCTGTGGGAGGCGCGCACCGAGGTCGGCGCCATGATCTCGAAGGTCGAGATCACGCTGGGCGAGGGACTCGACCGGCTCGGCGAGCGCGCGTTCGACGCGGGCGGCGGCCGCACCGCGCGCTGGCGAGCGCACGCGCGCGGCGTGCTCGCCGTGCTGGGGCCCTTCAACTTTCCCGGGCACCTCGTGCACGGACACGTCGTGCCCGCGCTCGCGACCGGCAACTGCGTCGTGATCAAGCCGTCCGAACGGACGCCCGCGACCGGCCAGCTCTACGCCGACCTGGCCGCGCGCGCGGGCATGCCGCGCGGCGTGTTCAACCTGGTGCAGGGCGACGGAGCCTGCGGCGGCGAGCTGGCGGCGCACCCAGACGTGGACGGGGTGCTGTTCACCGGCTCGTGGAGCGTCGGACGGCGCATCCTCGAGGCGACCCTCGACCAGCCGCAGAAGATCGTGGCGCTCGAGATGGGCGGCAAGAACGCGGCGCTCGTCTGCGCCGACGCCGAGCTCGACGGCGCCGCCGAGCAGATCGCCTTCGGCGCCTGCGTCACCGCCGGCCAGCGCTGCAGCGCGACCAGCCGCATCATCGTCGACAGCGCGCAGGCCGACGCGCTCTGCGAGAAGCTCGTCGACCTGTTCCAGGGCATCCGGGTCGGCTACCCGCTCGACGGCGACGTGTTCATGGGACCCGTGATCTCGAACGCGTCCGCGGAGCGGCACGGACAGGTCATGGCCTGGGCGGCGGACGAGGGCGCGCAGGTCCTCGTAGCCGGCGGCCCCTGCGAGGGACCGCGCGCAGGACACTACGTGCGGCCGAGCCTCCACCGCCTCGCGCGGCTCGATCCAGACACGCGCTACCAGCGCGAGGAGCACTTCGTGCCCGACGCGGCGGTGCTCGTGGTCGACTCCCTCGACGAAGCGATCGCGGCGCTCAACGCCACCGGCTACGGACTGGTCGCGTCCGTCTTCTCGAGCGACCGCGGCGCCTACGAGCAGGTCTGGCGCGAGAGCCGCGTGGGGCTGCTCAACTGGAACACCAGCACCGTCGGAGCGTCGTCACGCCTTCCGTTCGGGGGACAGGGACAGAGCGGAAACGACCGGCCCGCGGGCGCGACCGCCGTAGACTACTGCACCTTCCCCGTCGCCAGCCTCGAGGCCGAGGTCCCCGAGCACGGCCTCGCACAGCCGGGGTTCCGCGGTCCCGAAAAGCCGTGACGCACACCATCCTGATGGGCGACCCCGCGCACTTCAGCGTGGTCGGGGGCGCCAACCCGCACACGCGCGACCGCTTTGGCCGCAGGAAACACGTCGACCGCACGCTGGCGATCCGCCAGTGGGAGCAGATGCGCGACCTGCTGACCGACCATGGGCTCCGCGTCGTCGTCGTGCCGCCCGACCCGGCACTGCCCGGCCTCGTCTACCCGGCGAACGCGGGCGTGCGACTGGGCGACGAGTTCGTCCTGTCCACGCTGACGCCGACCCGCGCCGGCGAGCGCGAGGTCTACAAGCGCGTGATCGAGGGACTCGGCCTGCGCTGCCACGTGCTCGAGCACCGCTTCGAGGGCGAGGCCGACCTGTTCCCCGCCGGCGACCGCTACCTGTTCACGCACGGCACGATCCGCCGCCAGCGCTTCACGCCGCGCCTGGGATGGCCCCCGTGGAAGCGCATCTACGGCTTCCGCAGCGACCCCGCCGCGCTCGAGGAGATCGAGC
>JAFDDB010000258.1 GCA_019311115.1 Deltaproteobacteria bacterium | reverse complement strand
GAGCAGCTTCGCGAGAGCCTGTCCCGGCTGGGGATCTCGCACTCGAGCCGCGTGGTGCTGTACAGCGGCACCGACGTGATGTGGGCGACGCGCGCCTGGTGGGTGCTCCGCTACGCAGGCCTCGACGGAGCGAGCGTGCTCGACGGCGGTCTCGGGCGTTGGAAGGCCGAGGCGCGGGCGCTCTCGACCGACGCTGCGAGCTACCCACCCGCGAGCTTCGAGCCACGCTTGCGCGAAGACGTCTGGGCCACGCGGGAGCAGGTCCTGGCCGCGATTGGCGACGGGTCAGTCTGCACGCTCGACGCCCTGCCCGAGCCGATCCACCGCGGCGAGGTCAACCTGGGCTACGCGCGGCCCGGACACGTGAAGGGAAGCGAGAACGTCTCGTTCATGCGCCTGGTGGACCGCGAGACCGGCGCGTTCCTGCCCGACGACCGGCTTCGCGAGCAGTTCCGCGAGAGCGGCGCACTCGAGCGCGAGCGCGTCATCAGCTACTGCGGCGGCGGCATCGCAGCGACGAGCAACGCCCTGGCGCTGGTCATCCTGGGACACCCTCACGTGGCGGTCTACGACGGCTCGCTCGACGAGTGGTCCCGCGACGCGTCCCTTCCCATGGAGTCCGCGGCGGGCTCGGACGACACACGGCGCGGTTGATCGTGCGGTGCGGCCTGGATGGAGTTCGACATGCCTGACGCACTGACCCTCGAGTGGAAGAGAGAGAAGGCGCTCGGCTAGTGGACCTGGGAATCGCGGGAAGGCACGCCATCGTCTGCGCTTCGAGCCGGGGACTCGGGCGCGCCTGCGCCGAGGCGCTGGCACACGAAGGCGTCGAGGTCACGATCAACGGGCGGGACGCGAAGACGCTCGCTGCGACGGCCGACGCGATCCGCGGCGCCACGTCGGTCAAGGTCGAGATGGTCGTCGGCGACATCGAGTCCGCGGAGACCCACGCGGCGCTGCTGCACGCGTGTCCCGAGCCCGACATCTTGATCAACAACAACGGCGGGCCGCCTCCAGGCCGTTTCCAGGACTGGGACCGCGACACCTGGATCCGCGCGCTCGACTCGAACATGATCGCGCCGGCACTCATGATCCGCGCGGTTCTCGACGGCATGGTCGAGCGCGGCTTCGGACGGATCGTCAACATCACCTCGGCGATGGTGAAGACCCCGCTGCCGCCGATGGGCCTCTCGACCGGCGCGCGGGCGGGGCTGACGGCGCTCAGCAAGGGGCTCTCGCGGCAGGTCGCGTCGCGGAACGTGACGCTCAACAACCTGCTTCCGGAGCGCTTCGACACGGATCGCCAGAAGTTCATGGCCGAGATGCGATCCAGGCTCGGCGGGATCAGCGTCGACGAGGCCTACGACGAGATGAAGAAGTCGATCGCGGCGGGCCGACTCGGTCGGCCGGAGGAGTTCGGCGCCGCGTGCGCGTTCCTCTGCAGCGCACACGCGGGCTACATCTCGGGCCAGAATCTGCAACTCGACGGCGGGAGCTACGGCGGGCTGGTCTAGTCGCGCCCCGCTCGCCACGGAGGACCCCATGTCTCGAATCGATGTTCCCGTCCTCATCGTCGGTGCGGGGCCCGTGGGCCTCACGGGAGCGCTGCTCCTCGCCCGCCACGGACTGGAGGCGCGGACGATCGACCGGCGCGAGACGCCGCTTCGCGCCCCGGCGGCGCACGTCGTCAACGCGCGCACCTTCGAGATCCTGAGGGCCGTGGGTGTCGACTCCGACGCTCTCATGGAGTTCGCTTCGGACCCGCGAGATTCGGGTCAGGCGATCTGGGTGACGAGCCTCGCGGGCGAGGAGATCGGACGCCTTCCGTTCGAGCGCCAGGGGGACGAGGTCCTGCGCTTCACGCCTACCCCTCTCCGCAACCTCCCGCAGCACCGCTTCGAACACGCGCTGCGCGAGACGTTGCCCAAGGTCGGCGGCGCAGCGGTCGAGTACGGCCACCAGTGGGAGGGAGCCGAGCAGGACGCGGACGGCGTGACGTCGACGGTGCGGGACCTGGCGACCGGCGGCGTCCAGGAAATCCGGAGCCGATACCTGATCGCCTGCGACGGCGCCTCGAGCCGCATT
>JAFDDB010000177.1 GCA_019311115.1 Deltaproteobacteria bacterium | reverse complement strand
TTGGTGTGGTCCCCTTCCCTTCATTGCCCCTGAACCGACTTCTGCCCGAGATTCACCGTGTCCTCAAGCCGGATGGCAGCTTGGCAGTCTGGCAGTTTCCGGTTTCTGGTTGGGTGCCTCGGTCGATTGCTCGGTCCGGGTTGTTCACCTACATCGACAGGCGAAACGGCGTCTATCGCTACAAGCCATGTTGAGCCGCCGGACGGGAGTGGCGTAGCGAACTGCCCGACGTCGCATGCGGTGTGGTGCTGGCCGCGCGCCGCAGAGACCGCGAGGGCTCCGAGATTGAGCCCGGGCCGATCCCCCGGACGGGCCGCCTAGCGTTTCACACTCCTCGAACGAGCGAAGTTCCCAGAACTCCGCCGCGTTCCCTGGTCGGGGCGGCCGGATTTGAACCGGCGACCTTCGGCTCCCAAAAACGAAGCGGACCCTAAGTAGTACGCGGGGTTGGCGCTACGGCCTTGCAGGCGGGTGCATACAGCGGCACAGAGCGGCATCCGCGACGGCACCACGGCCCTATACGGCCCCTCGATTCGGAGACCCCCGGGCTCGCGGAGATGGTGTTGTTGCTCGACCTGCCCGCGAAGGGGGATCGGTGGCCGTGAGGGGCTACCTCCCGCCTCGACGCGGCGACGCTTTCGTGGAAAGGGTTTTCCCTTGGGAAGGAAAGTTCTTTCCGATGGTGGCGGGTGATAGGGCAAACAAGCTCCGTTTCCGATCCACGTCCGAGTAGGGACGTTATGTCAACTCCCGGTACGGTCCGGGCACATCCTTTACAGAAGTCCAGGCACGTCCTTTCGTGTAAAGGATGTGCTCGGACTTCTGTAAACCATCAGCCCGACCGTTCACCCTCCGGGGCCCCGGGGCCGGGGGCCGGGCTTCTTCTTCCTATTCACTGGCAGACTCCCGCTTTCCGAGCGGGCGGAACTCAATCGACGAGGCATGACGGCGCAGGCTACCGACGAAGAAGCTCACGGGTTGGGATCGAGATTCGAGGTCGGGGAGTGGCTCGTCCTCGGTCTCGTCTCGGGCTTCGCGATAGCGTTTCGCATCCACCATCTGCCGGAATGGTTCAGCTACGACGAGAGTCAGCACTACCTGATCACGAGGAGTCCTCTTCTCCTCGACTTCGTCCGCGAGTTCCGCATCCGGACGCACCCGCCGCTCAGCTATCTGCTCATCAAACCGTTCGTCGCCCTCGGCCCGTCGCTCTACTGGGCCAAGACGATGTCGATGCTCGCCGGCCTGGGCTCGATCTGGGTCGCGTACATCGCCCTGCGGCGAGCAACGCGTTCGATCGGCGCCGCGACCTGCGGCGCGCTCCTAGTCGGCTTCGTGCAGACCTTCGTCGAGCAGTCGTTCAGCGTGCGGGGCTACAGCCTGATGCTCTTGTTCATCTGGCTGAGCTTGCTGCAGCACTTCCGGATGGTGGACGGTCGATTCGACGATCCGCGCGAACAGGTCCGGATGGCGGTTCTCCTGTCCCTCGCGCTGGCAAGCGAGTACAGCGCCGTGTTTCACGTCCTGGCCCTGTCCGCCGTCGTAGTGATCCCGATCGCTCTCGACGGCCGCCGTCCGCGGCGGGTGAGAGATGCGTTCGCGTCCTCGCGCCCCTACGTCGTGCCCCTGGTCTGCATCGCCCTGTTCTTCGGCTGGCAGTTCCAGACTACATACCCGGTCGAGCACGTGCACACCCGCTCGGCGATGTACCCGGGTAGCTGGGCCGACCTCGGGCAGATGGGATCCTTCCTCTACGAGCGCGTCGTGAGACATGCAAACGGTCTCATCCGCAACCCATGGGGAGCCGGCATTCTCGCCCTGGCCCTTCTGCCCGTCGTCCCAGGGCTCCCCCGCGGCCTCTGGACGCCCCGATGCCGCAGGCTCTCGGCCTATTGCGCCGCGGCGCTCGCGCTGCTCGCCCTCGCATCGCTGTTGCACCTCTATCCACTGGGGGGTGTCCCTCGGCACGCCTCGTTCATCGTGCCTGGCGTACTGGCCGGCGGTCTCCTGGCGGTGGTCGAGGTCCTGCGCGCCACGATCGAGTCCCGCCGTCTCCGGGCCGTCGTCGGTGGCTCATTGATGGCCGCGCTCTCCTTCGGGGTCGCCAAGGATCTGTCTGGGTACACGACGCACCTGACGAGTGCCCTCGTCGATTCGAGCGAGAACGGGTTTCTGTCACGCTACCTGGACGAACCCACTTCGATGGTCACCAATTGGAAGGGCCGCACGAGCGCGACGACCTGGTTCTTTCGTGGCGCTCCGTCCCGGCTGGTGGAGGATTCTGAGGAGATGCTCCGGTTCGACATCGGTGGCATCACCCTCGTGCAATTCGATTTCGCCCGGAAGGAGAGGAAGGCGGGTCTTCAGGCGTCGGCCGTCGCGAGGTGGGCAACTCGACTGGCTCGACGCGAAGGACGTTCTTGGATCGTACTCTCCGACAATTCGCAGGAGCAGCTCGTCCGCGAGCGCGACGACATACTGCGCCGGATCGCGGCCAAAGACGACATCGAAGTGCGCCTTGTCGAACTCGGCCGCTACGCCGTTGTCGGCTCCGAGTTCCGATCCCGTGCAACCAGGACTCCCGCCTTCGGTCTGATCAGTCTCGTGATGATGATCGAGAGTCGCTAGGTGGGTCTGCGAAATTCTCGCCGGTCAAACTCGAAAGGGTCCCCGCAACGACTTGCGCCGGCGCCAGGAGCGAAGCTCCCGCGCAGCGTTGCGGGCGAGACGGCGCAGCAGGGGAACGCCCAGCAGCGCGAGGACCAACGCCGTCCCCACGAGCATCACCGATCCCTGGGCGTCGATCGAGAGCCGATCGACGAACGGGTGGAACAGGGCGCTGAACTCCGGCACGTACCAGCAGAAACTCTCGAGCGCGTAGTTATCGGCGCGGCAGAGTTCGAGGCCCCGCTGCCCGAACACAACCCCGCTGAGGCCGACCCAGAACGCGAAGCCGAGCACGGCGAGCGTCACGACTCCCTGCCGCACCGACGAAGCCTCTTCCGCCAACCGCACCGCCAGTGCGAACGATGCCGGCACCGATGCGAACAGGAAGAAGCGCGGACCCCAGAAGTCGCCGCCGTACCAGGCGAACCACTTCGCGTAGACCAGGATCATACCGATCAGGAACGCGAGCCAGAGGCGGTACATGACCAGCGCGCGACCGTCTTCGCGTGCCAGACGATCGCGAACCGGCAGCAACAGGCCCGGGGCGTACAGGACCAGGCCCTTGCCGAACGAGAACAGGATCGAGACGATGCCGAAGAAGAGGGGGTAGCTAAACCCCGGCCTCCCAGAATACGGCAGAGCGGTAGCGTAGCCCTGCGCGTTCTCGTAGCCGCTCGCGAGAAGTGATCCTCGGAAAAGCCATGATTCGAGTCCGTAAACCGCGATGGCGGCGACAGGCAGAGCCAGATAACGCAACTGCCGGCGCTCCCAGCACAGCATCGCCGCGACGAATCCGAGCCCGACCATCGTCGCCGGGGTGTTGGCGACTCCGAGCACCAGCGCGGTCGCGCCGAGGACGTTGCGTCCGGTCACGAGGGCCGCGACTCCCACGGCGACGAAGAGCGCGGTGAAGACCTCGCCATGGTAATCCGTCTGGTGCATTCCGAACATGGACCCGAAGATCAGGATCAGCAGGAAACGCCGCCGGATCTCCTCGGCCACGAGGTCGCGCAGAAGCGTCCAGAGCAGGAGCAGCGCGAGCGAGAACAGGACGACGTTGAAGTGCACGAGCCATGAACGAGCGGCGGAGAACCATCTCCCCGCCAGCCAGAGCGGGGCGGAGACGAGCGGTCCGATCATCGAGTACTTGGACGTCGGGATTTCGCCGTTCGCCAGGAGTCCCGTCAGCTGCTTGGCGCGCACGGCGCCATCGCCGTAGGCATGATGATCCGTGAACACGAACAGCAGCAGCAGACCCAGCGGGATCGCCGTCCGCTCGAGCGTGCGAATCACCTGCGCCGATTCCATCTTCATCCCGTGCACCTCCGCGCCGCCCACGGCGCGCCGGATCGTGATCGCGATCTTCCCCCGCCGGACTCCCGCGGTCTACCCCGACCCGGCAGGTGTGGTGGCCTGCGCGCCGTCCATACCTTCGAACGCAGCGCAGGCGTTGGTCGTGGCCCGAGATCGTCTCCAGAATCGCCCTGTAGCGCGCTGCTGACGGTGCAGGAGCGAGTTCATGCAGAGGTGGGCCGAGGGCACCGAGTCGCATCATGTCGCGTACCGGCAGACGCTGGAGCGTGCGTCACCGGAGTGCGTAGACCCGACAGAGCCCGGCGGCGACGGGGACGAGTAGACCCTCGACAGTTCGCCTCACGGGACGAGGGCGCAGCAGGCGATGGGCAGGAGTTCACTACATAACGCAAGGCCGGGAGACACGGCGCCGTCGTCGTCTACCGTATATCCCCGCTCAAAGACGCCTGCTGAGTTCGACCGCCAGTTCAGACAGTAGGAGAGGGTGATGACCGGCAGGGTCGGCGCCGCAAGGAGGACTGCAGGAAACTCGGGCCGACCGTGGACACGTGCGGTTCCCTGGATAGCCGGACCTGTCGTTCGCCGACTTCGGCACCCGACATGCGGCCCCAGACGGCCCTATACGGCCCCTCTCTTCCGTCGTCGCCGGAAGCAGCGAGGAGCGAGCGCCGAAAACCCAACAGGACCGCGCCTCTGCCTGGTCGGGGCGGCCGGACTTGAACCGGCGACCCGGTACCGGGCACACGGTTCGACAGATCGCGGAACTTCTCGGGTGTTCGCGTGCCACCGCACACCGGGCACTACACCGCCGCGAGGGCACGACCCTGGTGATCGGCTAGAGGCGACCGACTCGGACCGCGGCTTGTGCCAGCCAGAGCGCGGCCGTCGCGGCGCCAACGAGTCCGAGCGACCAGTTGGCGTCTCGGCGGTATGCGATGAGCAGCACGCTGAAGATCTGCAGCTCGGTCGTTGCGCGCAAGAAGGCGATGTCCTCGATCCAGACGCTCCAGGACAGGACCGTTGCGAGTGCGAGATACAACGCCCAGGTCGTCGAGAGTGCGCGGTTGGCTTCGCGACCGCGAATCGAGATCGCCGCGACCGCGACGATCCCGCTGAGGTATGCGGCGCCTGCGAGGTAGGAGAGCGCCACGGCGCCATCGGGTGGGATGTAGGCCGAAACGAACTTTGCCATGCCGGTGAAGGGCGCGGCGAGTGCGTTGCTCGCTTCGAACGGCAGCACCCCCCACTGGTTGGCCAAGGCGAGTTGCCAAAGACCGAAGGCGACGGCTGCTGCGAACAACCATGCGATGTCCTTCGAGCGGGACTCGATCCAGATGCCTACCGAGATTCCGATTGGCACCAGCAGCGCGGTCTCGCGTGCCAGCACGGCGAGCGTGAACGCCAGCGCGGCACCCGCGAGACGCTTGCGCTGCCACAGGACCAGGCCGCCGAGCACGAACGCGGCGGCGGTGATCTCCGAAAGGTCGCGGGCCAACGTGAAGAGAAAGCCAGGGTGTCCCGCGATGACGAGCCCCCACAGTGGGTGCCTCCCTGCGTGTTGGCAGAGGAGCGCGGCGAGAAACGCAATGGCTCCGAGTCCGAGCCAGTTCACCAAGATGAGCGTCGCGGGCACGGACAACGAGCTCGCCCGCGTCAGCGCCCACGTGATCAGCGGGTAGAGGATGCGCTGCTGCCGGTAGGCCGGTGCGTCGATGCGGATTCCGAAGTCGGTCTTCTCGGTCGTGAACGGGTCGAGGGCGAGGCGGTAGAAGAACTGGCCGTCATAGCCCGCCGAATCCGCCTGTACGAGCAGATCACTCGGCGTGGCGTCGGGTTCGACGAACACGTCTCCGGCAACGACGAAGCTGCTGGGGTCGAAGTCGAAGTGATGGAGCCGGGCCGACGCAAAGGCGCCGTAGGCGGTCAGGGCAATCAGCGCCGCGACCCAGGGCCGCTCGAGGCCCGCGAGACTTGCCCGCAGGCTGGTCGCATTTCGGGAGCCGTTGGCCAATACTCGCAGCCTAGCAGGCGACCTCGGCTTGGAGGAGGATCACGCCCGCGCTGTCCATCGCCAGTATCCCGCCTTCTACCAACACCTGAACGTCGCACGAAACAAAGCCTGGATTCCGCGCCTGACGATCCTCCTAGAAAGCTGCATTCGGGCCTTCATCGTCGTCGGAATCGGCCACATATCCGGCCCGGCGAACCTGGTCGAGCAGACTAGGCGTGCTGGGTTCACGGCACAGCGCGTCTGAACGCTCGTGCGCTCGGCGCCATGGAGCTGGGCCAGATTGGTGTCACCGCCTGCACGATGCCCATCATCAAAATGGTGACGGAGAGCGTGCCGGCGGGGCCTTCGATCCCCCCGACCTGTCCCCCTGGTGCTCAACGCGCCAACGTGAGCCGATTCGGAATCCCCAGAACTCCGCCGCGTTCCCTGGTCGGGGCGGCCGGATTTGAACCGGCGACCTTCGGCTCCCAAAGCCGAAGTCGCGATTCTGAAACCTCTTCAATTTCAGTAACTTCGGGCTGTTGCAGATTTCTAGATGGCTCAGGTTGGCCCGCGTTG
>JAFDDB010000065.1 GCA_019311115.1 Deltaproteobacteria bacterium | reverse complement strand
TTAAGCCCCACTTCGGCGATGGTACTGCAGGGGCAACCTTGTGGGAGAGTAGCGCGGCGGTGGGTCTTCTCTGACACAGCTCCGTCGGGTCCAATGGATCCGGCGGGGCTGTCGTCGTTCTGGCGTCCGTCCCAGGGATTGTCGGGCGGGTCGCCACGCCCTCCCGTTACTAGACCCGAGTTCACTTTTCCCATACGATCGACGATGCCTTCGGGTCCAAGCGGATCTGCCAGGGCGGGGAGCCGAGAGATGGAGCCGAAGCACGTCGTGGTGGTCGGGGGAAGCGTGGCCGGTCTGGGCGCCGGTCTGGCGCTGTCGCAGGAGGGCCACCGCGTCACCCTGCTGGAGCGGGACGACACCCCGCTTCCCGCCGCGCCGGCCGACGCCCTGGTCGAGTGGGACCGCAGGGGCGCGCCCCAGGTCTTCCACTCCCACGCATTCCTCGGCCGGCTGTACTGCATGGTCCGTGACCGCGCTCCCGACCTGCTCGCCAAGCTCCTCGAGTACGGCGCCGACGAGCTGACCTTCCAGCGGATGGCGCGGCCGGTCTTCGGTGACATCGAGCCCGAGCCAGGCGACGAGGACATCGTCCTGCTGGCCTGCACGCGCACCACCTTCGAGTGGGTCTTGCGGCGCTACATCCTGGACTCCGGGCGCGTCGAGTTCCGCGAGGGGGTCGGCGTGCAGGGCCTGGTGGCCTCGCAGCCGGCCACGGGGGTCCCGACGGTGACCGGCGTTCGCCTGGACAGCGGCGAGACGCTGGCGGCGGACCTGGTGCTGGACGCAACCGGCCGCCGCAGCAAGATCTCCAACTGGCTCGAGGCCATCGGGGTGCCCCGGCTGCGCGAGATCTCGGAGCCCTGCGGCATCACCTACTCGTCGCGCTTCTACCGCGTTCGTCCCGGTGCCAAGCCGCCACTGTTCGAGGGCGGGCTCGGCGCGGACCTGGGCTACATCAAGTACGGGATCTTCCCGGGCGACGCGGGCGTCTTCTCGATCACGCTCTCGACCTCGCCCGACGATCCGCCCATGCGTCGCGTGCTGCGGCCCGACGGGTTCGACGCTGCCGCCCGGGCGATTCCCGCAGTCGCGGCGTGGGTGGACCCAGACGTGAGCGAGCCCGTGACGCCAGTCCACAGCTTCTCGAACCTGAAGAACACGCGGCGCTTCCTGGTCGAGGACGGAGAGCCCGTTGCACTCGGCGTTCTCGCGGTCGGCGACTCGGGCGCGCACGCCAACCCGATCACCGGACGTGGCTGCTCCTTTGCATGGATCACCGCCTACCTGGTCGCCGAGGCGCTACGCAAGCACCTCGACGACCTGCGCGGACTGGCGCTCGAGGTCAACGACGGCATCGAGCGCGAGATCGCCCCCTGGTTCAAGCTGCAGATCGACTCGGATCGAGACGCGATCGCCGTCGCCGAGGCGGTGCGAGCCGGGCGCGATCCGTACGCGAGCACGGGGCTCGATGGTGAGGCCGACGCGAAGGCCGCCCGCCGTTCGCTCATGCGCGACGGCCTGCGTCCCGCGATGCGCAATCACCTGTTCGTGATGCGCGCGTTCATGCGCGCGATGAACCTGCTCGACCCGCCGGCCGACCTGCTCAAGCGCCCCGAGCTCATGAAGGCGGTGCTCGAGGCCTACCAGGAGCGGGACACCCGCGAGGTGCCGGTGCTCGGTCCCGGGCGCCAGGAGATGATCGACCTCCTCGCGGCCTGAGCCGGCCCCGCCGCCAGGGGACAAGGGCGCCACCCGAGACCCAGCTCGCGGGCCCGCGCGCCGCACCGCATCGGTCCCCGAAACGCCCCGTCCCGCCTCAAGTCCCGCGCCGCGGCCACCGAACCGGGGGAGGGACCCCTGTGCGGGGCAGAGGGAGGCAAGCGTGCGCGTATCCATGACCAGGAAGCTCGGGACGACCGGCGCGGTGGCGCTGCTGGCATTGGCGTTGGGCTGTGCGGACAGCTCCTGGGACGCCGTGCGCAAGCGGGACACGGTCGCGGCGTACAACCAGTTCCTGCGCGAGCACCCCAACTCGTCGTTCGCGGACGAGGCGGAGCAGCGCCTGGAGCTCCGCCGGATCAAGACGATCCCCTCCATCCAGGGCTACGAGACCTTCGTGAGCAAGTTCCCGGACAGCGCTCTCATCCCAGAGCTCAGGGCGTTCATCGAGCCCAGGTTCTTCGAGCGGGCTCGCGCGGAGAACTCTCCAGACGCATACCGTCAGTTCCTCGCCATGTACCCGAACGGCGAGTTGTATGACAAGGCCGTCGGCAACCTCGACTACGTCGAGAACGTGCGGGGAAGGGCGACCCCGTCCAGGCTGCAGGGCTTCGTCGATCACCACCCGGACAGCGACTTTTCCGCCGAGGCCAAGCGGACGTTGGAGTTGCTCGAGCTGAAGCGCACCACGAACATCCGGCGCCTCGGCGTCCGCGTGGACGTGGCCCCGAATGTCCTCCAGCCCGAGCGCGTGCGTCGAGGCTTCGTTTCGGTCGTCAACGACGCCTACTCGCGGGCTGGCATCGCCGTCAAGATGATCTCCTCGAGCGACCTCAGCCGCGACGGCACCGACGGCTACATGCGCATCGACTACCACGAGGCACCCGCCTCGGGCCTGTTCGGCGGCACGCTGCTCTCGCACTGCCGCGTGCGCCTGTACCACAACAGCGTCGACGAGCCGATCTGGGATCGCAGCTTCGAGGCGCCGGCCGATCACGTGCTCAAGGGCGCCTACGGCCGCGACAAGACCATCTTCAGCAATTCGAGGTTCCGCTTCTGGGAGAGCTTCTTCGTTCCGGTCTCGACCTGGGCGGCCTCGTCGGCGCGCGTCCACGAGACGACCTACTTCGAGGACGTGAAGGCGCTCGACGTGTACGGCGACTCGGCGGCCCTGCTGCTCGAGCGCGGCGGCGTCGACTTCCTGGACATCTCCACGCCGGCCGCCCCCCACGTGGTCCAGCGCTACCGCCGTCAGTCCGACCTGTCTCACTGGTCTGGCGTCATGATGATCGACGACGACTACACGCTGATCTACGGCGGTGACGGCGCCGAGATGGTGTACCACGGAGGCGTGGTGCCCGAACGCCTGGCCCACTGGGAGTTGGCCGAGATCGGCGCCGTGCGCGGAGCGTCCCGCTACGACGGCAAGACCGTGCTGGTCGCCAGCTCGAAGGGCGTCTTCGGCATCCGGCTGAACCAGCGCCCGCTCGCAGCACACCGCCTGCTCGACGGTGAGTACGTGGGCGTGGAGACGATGCACCCCTACATCTATGTCATCGCGCCCGACAAGGTCGAGGTTGCCTCACCGAAGCACCTGCTGCGTCACATGACGGGCCGCCGCATGAGCCTGGGCAAGCAGTTCGGCGCTCGCCGTGCGCGCCTCCAGGACGGCACGCTCTTCGTGTTCGGCAAGAAGGAGATTGCCGAGGTGAGCCTCGTGTCGCCCTCGCGGCCCGAGGTGGTCACGTCGATCGCACCCGAGACCCTCGGGATCGTGACCGACCTGGCGTTCGTCGGCGGCAACCTCTTCGTTCTGGGCGATCGCGGCCTGCAGGTCGCAACTCCCTCGGGAGAGACGGTCAAGGACTCGATCCAGGTCGAGGCCACGCGCCGCGTCGAGGTCAAGGAACGATTCGCGTTCGTAGTCGGCCAGCGGAAGCTGCAGGTCTACGATCTGTCGGCCTACCACCAGCCGGGACCGTCGGCGAGCCTGCCCGCGAGCCCGGCGCCGAGCGAGTAGCGGCCTCAGCCCTCGAGCGACTGGAGCAACTCGAAGAACTCGGGCAGCGTCTTGGCGACGCAGTCCGGGTCCTCGATCACCACGCCCGGCACGCCGAGCCCGGCGACCGCGAAGCTCATCGCGATGCGGTGATCGTCGTAGGTGGCGATCCGCGCACCGCTGACCTGGGCGGGCGGAACGATCTGCAGGTCGGCCTCGGTCGTCGTGACCTGGGCCCCGAGCTTGCGCAGTTCCTTCTCGAGCGCGCCCATGCGGTCCGTCTCCTTGATCCGCAGGTTCGCGACGTTGCGGATCCAGGTCTCGCCTTGCGCGAAGCAGGCGACGACGGCCAGCACGAGCGCCGCATCGGGCATGGCGTTCATGTCGATGTCGATGCCGTGCAGGTAGCGCGGTCCGCGCACCGAGATCCACGACGAGCCGCGCTCGACGCGGCAGCCCATGCGTTCGAGCACCTCGACGAAGCGCACGTCGGCCTGGCACGAGGCCGGAGTCAGACCGTCGACCTTGATGCGTCCACCGGTCACGGCCGCAGCGGCAAAGAAGTACGCCGCGCTCGATGCGTCGGGCTCGATCGAGAAACGGCGCGGGGTGTACGGTCGGCGGTTGTCGACGCGTAGCCGGTTCGGCCCATCGTGCTCCACCGAGATCCCGAAGCCGGACATCACGTCGACCGTCAGGTCGATGTAGGGCCGCGAGGTCAGCGCGCTGATCGTGAGGTCCACGGGCTGGTCGGCGAGCGGCGCGATCATGAGCAGGGCGGACACGAACTGGCTGGACTGGCTGGCGTCGATGGCCAGCGGCCCGCCGCGAATGCCGCCGCCCTGGACTGTCACGGGCGGGCACCCGGCCACCGTCTTGACCCGCGCGCCCAGGGACTGGAGAGCATCGGCCAGGTCCTGGATCGGCCGTTCGCGCATGCGCGGCGTTCCGTCGAGAACGACGCGTCCGGGAGCGAGCGCTGCGCACGCCGTGAGGAAGCGCATGGTGGTGCCGGATGCGCCGCAGTCGACCGGGTGGAGCGGGATGGCGAAGCGTCCGCCCATGCCGTGCACCGCCAGGTCGCCGTCGCGTTCCTCGATCTCGACCCCGAGGCGCCCGAGGCCTTCGATCATGGCGCGCGTGTCGTCGCAGTCGACCCAGCCCTGCAACCGGCTCTCTCCGTCGGCCAGGGCGGCGCAGACCAGGGCCCGGTTGGTGAGGCTCCGGGACCCCGGAACCCGGACCGTGGCGTCCAGTTCGGGGACGGGTGAGATGGCGATCTCGGCCATGGGCGGGAACGTAGCACAGGGTCTAACTCGCTGAAACAGAAGCGGAAAACCCCCTCGGACCGTTGACCCTCTGGACCCGAGCGGGTAGAGTCGCCAAGCTCTGGTCCTGGGGATGTCCGTGCCCCCACCCGGTTCACGCCCCGAGCCCGTACCCGCGCTCCCGCGGCTGCCGGTGCGGGATTTTTCTGGGAGAGTTCCGCCCGATGCCCAAGTACCGACTGCTCACGCCGGGTCCCGTCGCCGTCCCGGAGCGCGTGCGCGAGGCCATGGCCCGCACGCTCCTGCACCATCGCGCCCCGGAGTTCCTGCCAGTGCTCGAAGAGGTGTTCTCGGGGCTGAAGCAGGTGTTCCAGACCGACCGCGACGTGCTGCTGCTCGCCAGCTCCGGCTCGGGCGCGATGGAGGCCGCGGTCGCCAACGTCTTCTCCGCGGGGGACCGCGTGGTGGTCGTGCGCGGCGGCAAGTTCGGAGAACGCTGGGCCGAGCTGTGCGAGGCCTATGGAGTCGAAGCCGTCTGCGTGGACGTCGAGTGGGGTCAGGCCGTGGACCCCGCGGCCGTGCGCGCGGCGCTCGACGCCACGCCCGACGCCCGCGCCGTGCTGGTGCAGGCTTCCGAGACCAGCACCGGTGTGCTGCACCCGATCCGCGAGCTGGCGGAGCTGGTGCACGAGAAGCCCGGACGCCTGATCGTCGTCGACGGCATCAGCGGAGTCGGCGTGCACGACCTGCCGATGGACGCCTGGGGGCTCGACGTGGTCGTGTCCGGCAGCCAGAAGTCGTGGATGCTCCCGCCGGGGCTCGCGTTCATCGCGCTGTCCGAGGCGGCCGAGCAGGCCGTCGGTGAGTCGACCGGCCCGCGCTACTACCTGGACCTGCGCAAGGAACTGGTGAGTCAGCGCAAGAACTCCACCACGTTCACACCGGCCGTGTCGCTGATCGTCGGCCTTCGCGAGGCCCTGCGCCTGCTGCTCGCGGAGGGCATCCAGAACGTCTTCGCCCGGCACGAGGCCATGGCTCACATCGTGCGTTCGGGCGCCGAGGCGCTCGGCCTCGAACTCTACGCGCCGACGTCTCCCGCCTTCAGCTGTACCTCGATCCACGTCCCCGACGGCCTCGACGGCAAGGCGTTGGTCAAGCGCATGCGCGACGTGTACGGGATGACGATCGCCGATGGGCAGGGCAAGGCGTCCGGCAAGATGTTCCGCATCGGCCATATGGGCGACGTGGACGGCTTCGACATGCTGTCGGCCATCGCGGGGCTCGAGATGGTGCTCGCCGACCTCGGCTACCCGGTGAAGCTCGGCGAGGGCACGCGGGCCGCCACGGAGCGGCTGCGAGAGATGCTCTCCGCCGGAGACCGCTAGCCGTGCCGCGCGTCCTGATCTCGGACAAGCTCAGCGACGAGGGCGTGGCGCTGCTCGAGGCGGCGCCCGGCATCGAGGTGGATCACCGCGGCGGCGTCGATGCCGACGAGCTTCGGCGCATCCTGCCCGACTACGACGGGCTCATCATCCGCAGCGGCACCAAGGTCACCGCCGACCTGCTCGAGGTGGCGGACTCCTTGCGCGTGATCGGCCGTGCCGGCATCGGCGTCGACAACATCGACCTGCCCGCCGCGACGGAACGCGGCATCATCGTGATGAACACGCCTGAGGGCAACGCCGTCACGACCGCGGAGCACGCGATCTCGCTGATGACGTCGCTCGCGCGGCGCATCCCGCAGGCCACGCAGAGCATGAAGGAGGGCCGCTGGGACAAGAGCCGCTTCTCCGGAAAGGAACTCTTCAACCAGGTGCTGGGCGTGATCGGGCTCGGGAACATCGGCGGCATCGTTGCCGACCGTGCGCGCGGGCTGCGCATGCGCGTAGTGGCGGCGGATCCGCTGGTGAGCGAGGAGCGCGCCCAGCGGCTCGGCGTCGACCTGGTGTCGCTCGACGAACTCTTCGCCACAGCCGACGTCATCAGCTGTCACGTGCCGCTCACCAAAGAGAACCGCGGCATGATCGGGCGCGACGCCTTCGCCCGCATGAAGGACGGCGTGCTGATCGTGAACGCGGCTCGCGGCGGCGTAGTCGACGAGGCGGCGCTCCTCGAAGCGATCGAGTCGGGAAAGGTGGCCGGGGCGGCTCTCGACGTGTTCGAACAGGAGCCCCCGCCGGCCGGCCATCCGCTGCTCGCGCGCGACGAGGTCATCTGCACGCCCCACCTCGGCGCCGCGACCTTGCAGGCCCAGCTCAACGTGGCCATCGCCGTGGCGGAGCAGGTGCGCGACTTCCTGCTCGACGGCGTCGTACGCAACGCCGTGAACCTGCCGTCCGTCTCTGCCGACGAGTTGCACGAGCTTCGCCCTTACATTGCACTCGGCGAGAAGCTCGGCCTCTTCCTGGGCCAGTGCAGCGAGACGATCCAGGAGATCGACGTCGAGTACGCGGGCGCGATGGTGGAGCTCAACGTCCAGCCCGTGACCCTTGCCGTCTTGAAGGGCGTGCTGTCGCCGTGGGTCGGTGAGAACGTGAACTTCGTGAACGCTCCGCACCTGGCGCAGCAGCGCGGAATCCGCGTCGTCGAGTCCAAGTCCAGCGATTCCGAGGACTTCGTGAGTCTGCTGGCGGTGACCGTGCGCGGCGGCGGACGGGAGTGCCGCGTGGCGGGAACGCTCTTCGGCCACACTCAGCCGCGAATCGTGCGCGTCGACGGCTTTGCGCTCGAGGCCATGCCCGAGGGGCCGTCCCTGCTCATCCGCAACGACGACAGCCCGGGGGTCGTGGGCGCGATCGGTACGGTCCTGGGAGATGCCGGAATCAACATCTCGCGCATGCAGCTCGGGCTGAACTCGAGCGGTGACGAAGCGGTTCAGCTGTTGAACGTCGGTCCCGAGCCTTCCGCCCAGGTGATCGGCGCATTGCGGAATATCCCGGGTGTCACGAGCGTCTACGTGCTCGATCTTGGTGAAAGGGTCAGCTAATCATGCCGAACGTCGTCTGCATCGGCGCCCAGTGGGGTGACGAGGGCAAGGGAAAGATCGTCGATCGCCTGGCCAGCGAGGCCGACCTGGTGGTGCGCTTCCAGGGTGGGCCGAACGCCGGTCACACGCTGGTGGTCGATGGACAGAAGACGGTCCTGCACCTGATTCCCTGCGGCGTGCTGCGCGCCGAGACGCTGAACCTGATCGGTCCCGGCGTCGTCGTGGATCCCGACGTGCTCCTGCAGGAGATGGAGGAGCTGGCGCAGAAGGGTGTGGAGCTGACGCCGGAGCGGCTGCGCATTTCAGATCGCGCGCAGGTGATCCTGCCGGTGCACCGAGCGCTCGACCTGGCGCGCGAAGAAGCCCATGGCCGGCTGACCATCGGGACCACGGGGCGTGGCATCGGGCCGGCCTACGAGGAGCGCGTCGCTCGCGGTGGAGTCCGCATCGGCGACCTGCTCGAGCCGGACACCCTGCGCGAGCGGCTCGGCAGCGCCATGTCGGAGCGGAACTTTCTTCTCGAGAAGCTCTACGGCTGGCCGCCGATCGACCCGGACGAGGTCGCCAAGTCCGCGACCGAGTGGGCGCGCCGACTCGCGCCGTTCATCGACGACGTCAGCGTGACGATCGATCGCGCGCTGCGCAGCGGCCGCTCCGTGCTCTTCGAGGGCGCGCAAGGGACTCTGCTCGACGTAGACCACGGCACCTACCCGTACGTGACTTCGTCCACGACGCTCGCGGGCGGAGCGTGCGCCGGTGCGGGGATCGGCCCCACGGCCATCGATACGGTCGTCGGGGCCACCAAGGCCTACGCCACGCGCGTCGGCGGCGGACCGTTCCCGACCGAGGACGACGGGCCGGGCGGCGAGCATCTCGGCAAGGTGGGCGACGAGTTCGGGGCCACGACGGGCCGAAAACGCCGCTGTGGCTGGCTCGACATGGTCGTCCTGCGCCACGCCGTACGCGTGAACGGGATCACCAGCCTGGCACTGCTCAAGCTCGACGTGCTGACCGGTCTCGACGAGATCCGCGTCTGCACGGCCTACCTGGTCGATGGTCGGGAGGTGCTCGACTTTCCCGCGAGCCTCAAGGTGCTCGACGAGTGCGTGCCGATCTACCAGACGCTTCCCGGGTGGCGCGAGCCGATCGAGGGCGCTCGCACGCTCGACGACCTGCCGCAGGCCGCGCGCGACTACGTGCGCTGGATCGAGGAGCGACTCGGGGTGGAAGCCGACCTGATCGGCGTCGGCCCCGAGCGCGAGGCGACGATCGAGCGAACCAACCCGTTCGAGCGGCCCGCGCGTCGATGACCGCCCTGCTCGTCCCGGCGCTAGTCTTGTCGGTGCTCGCGGCGATGCCGGCGCGCACTCAGGCTGACGAGACGACGCCCGCGGACGACTCACCTGTCTGCCTGACGCGCTGCATCGACATGCGCACGGCCGGCACGATGCGAGAAGGGATGACCCTCATCGCCTGCACGCTCCTCCTCTGCCAGGAGGACGGCCGGCGCTACTACCGCCAAGGAAAGTTCGAAGAGGCGCTCCGGTCGATGGAGCAGGTCAAGCAGATGGCGCAGGCGAGCGCTTCCTACCACCTGGACCTGGGCCTCATCTACTACGCGCTCGGCCGCTTCAGCGATGCGCTCAAGAGCTTCGAGACGGTTCTCAACTCGTTCCCGCAAAGTGTCCGCGCGTCCGCACAGCGCGCGCACACCCTGATCCGGATGGACCGTCTCCCCGAGGCCCGCGCGCAGTTCGAGGCGATCCTCACGTACGACACCGCCGACGAGCAGTTCAAGAACCTGAAGACGCGGTCCTACGTGGCGGGAAACCTGGCGGTGCTGGAGTTGAGCGAAGGCGACCTGGACGCCGGCAAGGCCGGGCTCGACGGCGCGCTCGAGATCGACGCACGCAACAAGCTGGCGCGCACCTACCTGACGCGAGTCTATCCCGAGCTGGCCGAAGGCCGCCTGGCCCCCGAGGGCGTGCTGATGCTGCTGGTGGTGTGGGAGGAGCTGGAATTCGGACGTGCGAACTCGGCGGTGCAGAAGCTCGGCATCATGCTGAGCAAGTGGCCGGACTTCAAGCTCGGATACATCGTCGCAGCCGACGCGCAGCGCAAGTACGGCAACGTGGCGGCCTGCGAGTCCACGATGATTGCGGCCACGACCCGTTTCCCCGACGATCCGAACCTGCACGCCGAGCGCATCCGTTGCACGCTGATGCGCAAGGGCGTGCACAGCATGGCCGCGCTGCCCGACATCCAGGAGCTGAAGGAGCTGGCGGCGAGGGACCCGGACGACCCGTTGATCCAGGAGATGCTCGAGCTGATCAACGAGTGACGGGATCGTGGGCGGAGCCTGTCGCGGGGCGCACCCGCCGGAACTCCCCGCGGATCTCTCGCGCCGAGATCAGCAGCGCGAGCGCCAGCAGCACGGCCAGCCCCGCCCAGAGAAAGACCGTCGGGTAGCCCTGGATCTCGGCGACCGCCCCGAGCGCGATGCCGGACACCCCCCAGCCCGCGTTGAACGCGCCAATGAAGATGGCGTAGACCTTGCCGCGCTCCAGCTCGTGCGCGCCCTCCATGACCAGCGAGTTGAACGCCGGGTAGAAGAGCCCGTGCGCCACGCCGAACGCCGCGCCGATCCAGGGCAGGGTTTCCGGAGTGAGACCCGCCATCCAGAACACGCAGACCGCGTAGAGCGCCAGTGTGAAGACCGAGATCTTTGCGCGCCCGGCCCGGTCGACGAAGCTCCCCAGTCCGAGCCGGACCAGGATCCCCATCGCGGCGTACGCGAAGAAGAAGCTCCGCACGTGCGTCATGCCCAGGTCGAGCGCAAAGGGCTGCGAGAAGGTGAACATGGCGCCGAAAGCCGCGCCGCCGAGCCCCGAGATCGACATGTACCAGAGTGCGCGTCGCGTGCGGACCACCGACCAGAGGCTCGGTACGTCTTCGTGCGGCTCCGGCGGCGCGCGGTGCTCGCGAAGCGTGAACGACAGCGCAAACGCGACGGCCGCCGCCACTCCCGCCGCCACGAAGGCCGGCGCCCAGCCGACCTGGTCCGCGATCGACTCCGCGAGCGCGGGTGCGACCGCGTTCGTGGACAGCATGGTGAGTCCGTAGAGCCCGATCGCCTGGCCGAGCCGCTCGGGAGGGGCCTGGTCGGTGACGAGCGCCCCGCCCGCCACGAAGGCCAGCGAGAAGGCCGCTCCCTGCAGGAAGCGCAGCGCGTAGACCAGCGGCCCCATCGAGTCTACCGCCACGAAGCCGATCGATCCGAACACCATCGCCAGCGCACCCCAGCTCACGAAGCTCCGCCGCCCGAAGCGGTCCACCCAGACGCCCGCGAACGGAGTCACGAGCGTCGTGGCGGCCCCGAAGCTCGCCGCCACCGCTCCGATCTCCCACGGCGTCGCCGCCAGCTCCGTCTTCAGGAACTTCGGCAGCAGGATGAACGCCGAGTACGCCAGCCCGAACGTCGTCTGCAGCACCAGCAGTCGGATGAAGCTCGGCGTGAACAGCGTCGGGAGGGTGGGAGAGGGCGTCACGGGCGGCCGAAGGTAGCCGGAAGCCCCGGTCGCCGCCCGGCGGCCGCGCAAGGCTAGCGACGCGTCCACCCGTCGCCGATACTCGTCCCGGGCCCGTAGCTCAGCTGGCAGAGCAGTGGACTTTTAATCCATCGGTCCGGGGTTCGAGCCCCCGCGGGCCCACCAGGGAAGAGCGGGCGGTTGCTCGAGGGCCGAGGCGAGGATCGCTCTCGGCTACCGCGCGCCACCGAAGGATGCATATGCTCATGCTCTGGGAGGGGCGCCGGTCGTCCACGTCGCGCGATCGGAGTGCCGGGGCGGCCTTCGGTATCATCGTGCCGTGGACAACGCGAGTCGGCCGGGGATCGGAGCGGGTTGCCTGATCGCGGTGGGTGGCCTGGTGGCGACGGGCAAGAGCAGTGTGGCTGGAGCTCTTGCCGAGCGGCTGGGCGCAACCTGCCTCGAGGCGGACCGCGTGCACGACGACCTCCTGCACGATCCGGCCGACCCGCGCGTCCACGAGGCCCACTGGTGGCGCAGCTTCGCGCACGGCTTCGAGGACGCGGTCTATAGCGAGCTGTGTCAGTGGGCCGAGAAGCGCGTTGCCGCCGGTGAGGTCGTGATCCTTGACGGCTGCTTCGCACAGGCGCATCAGCGGCTCGAGGCCCGCGCCCGCGCGCGTGCCCTGGGCCTAGGCTTCCTGTTCGTGGAGTGCCGCGTCTCGCCAGAGGTCGTGCGGCTGCGGCTCGCCGCACGCGACGCCGAGTTGGAGCATCCCGCGTGGCAGGCCATCCATGACGATCTCGCCGCGCGCTGGGAGTCCGTGAGCGAGCTCTCCTCTCACGAGCACCTGGTCGTGCAGAGCGACGGGGCGATCGACGACGTCCTCGCTCCCGTGCTGGCGAGATTGACCGGTGGCGCCGTCGCTCGCGAAGCGGCGCCCGCCCGCCGCGTCGTCACGTTCGACTGCTGGAACACGCTCCTGCACGAGACCGACTGGACGGTCGCGCATGCGCGGCGCGTCGAGCAGCTTCGAAACGCGGCGTCCGAGGCGGGTCGGGTCGTCGCGCGTGACGATGCCGAGCGCGCCTTCGACGGTGCCTGGGGCCGACACATGGGTCTGTGGGGGCAGGGCGTGGCGAGCGGCGCGCGCGAGGTCGCACAGTGGAGCCTCGCCGACCTGGGCCTGGGCGAGTCCCACCCCGCGCTCGAGCACCTCGTGCTCAGCTTCGAGGAGGCGTCGCACTCGAGCCACGTCACCGCGCTCGAGGGCGCGCGCGAGACACTCGCCGCCCTCGACCGCGCCGGCGTGCCGTGTTCGCTGGTCTGCGATACGGGGCTCACGCCGGGGCGTGTCGTGCGCCGGCATCTCGACCGCGAGGGCCTGCTCTCGTCACTCTCCGTCGAGTCGTTCTCCGACGAGGTGGGAGTCCCCAAGCCGGACCGACGCGCGTTCGTAGCTGCGCTCGAGCCGCTCAGTGCGGATCCCGCGTGCGCTCTCCACGTCGGTGATCTGCGCCGTACCGACGTGGCCGGCGCGCGTGCCCTCGGCATGACCTCGATCCGGATCCGGCAGCTCTACGACGATCTGGATCCGCTCCCCGATGCCGACTACGTCGTCGACTCCCACGCGGACCTGCTCAGCCTGCTCGCGGAGCTGGGAGTCCTGGCCTAGACGCCCGGACCCGCGCGATGCCGGGCGGATCGCTCACGCGATCGAGAGCACCTCCGCGAAGCCCTTCTCCATGCACTCGACCAGGAGTTGGGGCTCGCGCACGGCTGCGCGGTCGGAGTTGATGCCGACCTGGAGCTGCCCGTCGTAGCTGAACAGCGTCACGTTCACCGCCGCGCCCGCGCACGGGCCGAAGGGGAACATGTGCTCGATCTTCGCGCCCGACGCGTAGACCGGGAAGCGTGGGCCGGGGACGTTGCTCGTCACGAAGTCGAGCGCCTTCATCATCGAGCCGGCCAGCGCGGTCGAGGCGGTCGTCCCGAGTCGCGTGAGCACCGCAGTGATCTCTTCGGTCAGCGGGAGCGCGGGCTCCGCGCGCTGTGACTTGACCAGCCGGTGGATGGTGCGCAGCCGCTCGGCGGGGTCGGCGATCCCTATCGGCACCGCGAAGCGCGCGGGAACGAACTGGTTGCCGGCCTGGCGGGCCTTGTCTCCCTCGCGCAGGTTGATCGGCATGCTCATGCGGAGCTCGTCCACCGGGGCGCCGAGGGCGGCGTGGTAGCGCTGGAGACCGCCCGCGACGGAGCCGACGAAGGCGTCGTTGAGCGTGCCGTCCACCTTCTTCGCTGCGGCCTTCAGCTCTGCGAAGGGAAAGGTGAGCGTGTCGAAGCGGGTGCTGAGCGAGCGCTCGACCATGAGCGTGCTCAGCGGCTCGCTCACGGGGCGCAGCAGGCGGCCGATCGACGTGGCCGTGTCGACCGCGCGGCGCCCGGTGCCGAGGGGATCGCGCGCGAGCGTGCCGAGGCCGCGGCCCAGCGCGCGTCCGAGCGCGCCGGTTCGCTGCTGCACCACCGAAGCGCGGTGGCGCAGCGCGTCGCGCAGGTGATCCGACTCGCTGCGTGGCTCGGATGTGAGCGGCGCGGTGTCGGCGGGGAGGCTGTGCGGGTCGGCGTCGCGCGAGCGTTCGACCATGGTCTCGGTCATGCGCACGAGGCCGACGCCATCCGACACCGCGTGGTGTAGCTTGAGGATGACGCCCGAGCGGCCGTTCTCCAAGCCGTCGACCAGCCAGAACTCCCAGAGCGGCCGATCCTTGTCGAAGGCCTGCATCGAGATGGGCGCGGCCAGGTCGAGCAGGTCGCGCACGCTGCCCTCGCCCCCCACGCGCACGTGGCGGACGTGGTAGGCGGCGTCGAAGTGGGGATCGATCTCCCAGCGCGGCGGCGCGATGCCCCAGCCGTCGCTGACGACGCGCTGGCGCAGACGCGGGATCGCCGCGACCGCAGCGGTCAGCGTCTGCTCGAAGCGGGCGGGATCGGGGACGCGGTCCAGCACCCAGACGCTCATGACGGTGGAGCGCAGCAGCGGGTCGCGCTCGATGTGCCACATCATCGCGTCGTTGTCGCTCATCCAGTCCTCGTAGCGGACATCGGACATGGCGGATCTCCTGTCGTTCGATTAGGATGCGGGTCCTAATTAGGATGTCCATCCTAGTAAGTCAAGCGATTTCGGGGGTCGGCCGCGTTGTCTGACAAGTCATTGAAAACCAAGGAGAAAATCCTCGGTGCCAGCCTCGACCTGATGAACCGCAAGGGCTTCGCGGGGGTCACGGTGGCCGACATCGCGGCCCGGGCCGGGATCAGCACCGGCAATCTCTCCTACCACTTCCCCACCAAGGCCGACTTGGTGCGGGCGCTCTGGGAGCGCTCCGCCGCCGACCACCTGGAGCAGGCGGTCGACTGGGCGCCGGAGTCGGTGCTCGACGAGTGCGTCGGCTGGATCCGGTCGCTGTGCCGTGTCATGTGGACCCACCGCTTCCTGTACCGCGACCGCTCGCAGTACCAGCCACTCGCGCCCGAGCTGAGCCGCCGCACGCGCGAGACGCTGGTCGACCGCGGCCGGCGCGAGGTGCGGCGAGTGCTCGACGTCATGCGCGAGGCTGGCCACCTGACCGCGAGCGATGACGACCTCGACCTGGTCGCCACCAATATGTGGATCGTGCTCCGCTACTGGATCGACCATCTCGCGGGCACTCATGACCTGCGGCGGATGGAACGTCGCCACGTCGACGACCTGGCGGTGCACTTCACCGGGATGATCCGCCCCTACCTGACCGCCGGGGCCCGGCGCGACCTCGCGACGGCACTCGCCCGCTGAGCGTCCGTCCGCCGCGCGTCCCGAGCCGGGCTCGTCAGTGATCCCAGACGCTGCGCGCCGGCCTGTCGTCGCCGAGCAGCTCGGCCGGGCTGTGCTTGTCCACGTGGCCGATCAGGTTGCGATACACGCCGTAGCCGACGAGCTCGCGGAGCCGCGGTGAGAACCCCCGCGCGACCTCGCGCTCAAGGCCGAGCTGCTGGTTCTCCTGCTGCCGGATCCAGCCCGCGCAGTAGTTCATGGCGATCCCGACGCGACGCTGGTCCGTGCAGTTCTCGCCGCCGCCGTGCCACAGGCTGCCGTGCCAGATCAGCACGCTGCCCTTGGGCATCTCGGCTGCGATCGAGTCGTAGCTCTTCGTCACGTCGGGCGAGGCGTCGGCCAAGTGGCTTCCGGGCACCAGCCGGGTCGCCCCGTTGGCCTCGGTAAAGTCGGTTAGCGCCCACATGGTGTTGCACACGACCGGGACGTGTGGCTTGGGGAGGGGGATGAGCTGATCGTCCGCATGGATCATCTGCGCCGACTCGCCGGGACCGATGGCGATCGAAGAGAGTCACGAGACCAGGCAGCCCTCGTCGAGTACCCCCTCGACCACGGGCAGGACCCGAGGGTGCACGGGAATCGCCTCGTACAGCTTGCCGTGCGCCAGCAGGTTGTAGATGCGCCAGGTGTCCCGGCCCTCGAAGTCGTTGCGCGCGGGCTCGACTACCAGCTCGCGCTCGAGCCGCCGCAGGTCGGCTGCGACCGAGTCGGCGTGCGCCGGCTCGATCACGTCCTCGATCACGCGGTAGCCCTGGTGAGAAATCCGCTCGAGATGCTCGTCGCGTTCAGTCGAACTCATGGCGAGAGCGTATCACCGCGCGCGTCAGCTGGCCGCGGCACCGTCGGCGATCGAGCCGAACGGCTCGCCCCAGTCGTAGGGCAGGTCTACGAATGCTCCGCTCCCGGTCGTCTCTTCCACCAGCCGGAGGGCGTCGAGCAGGATGCGTCGCTGCATCTCGGCGTCGTGTGGGCGGCCAAAAGGATTGCCCATGGGGAAGTTCACGAAGACCGAGCGCGGGGGGAGCACCTGCCGCGTCAGGTCCCGTCCGGTGGACACCAGCACGGTGGGGATTCCCGCCTCTTCGATCACGCGCGCGACCAGACCCACGGTCTGGTGATCGAGAGGTCAGGCGGGGACCAGGACGAACAGGTCGACCTGGTCCTTCTCGAGTTCCTTGGCGAGCGCGGGCGCGGCCTCGCCGATGACGGCGCTGCGCTTGTAGATGCGCCCCATGAAGCCACTCCAGAAGCGCGGGGCGACGTCGCCCACTACACCCTCGGCCGCCAGCTCGCGCAGGCGGTCGATCGGGAACAGGCAGTTCAGGTCCTGCTCGGCGTCGCGGTGATCGTAGTAGGCGTCGTGGATCTGGAAGTCGTCCGAGGGTGCATCCGATCCGATCTCGTCGAGCCGCAGGTCGTTGCGCGCCTGCGGGTTCCAGGCGGGGGCCGCGCAGCGCGAGACGCCACCGGGAGTGAGCATCGAGACGCGGCTCTGGTCGAGGGGCTTGCGCAGCGGGACCAGGGGGGCGCTCTCGTTCACCGTCCAGTCGTAGGGTGGAAATCCCTGACTCTTGTACATGCGGTTCAGCTGCTCGACGTATCGAATCGGTTCCATCACGAGCCCTCCTCGAGTCCGGTCACGTGCATGGGCGAGCGGCAATGATGGCACAATGCAGGCCACTTTCAGGAGGGACCGATGCGCTACGAGACCCTGAAGCTCGAAGAGCGGGGCGAGACACTGATCGTACGGCTGAACCGCCCCGAGAAGCTGAACGCCTTCGACACCAACCTGATCGGCGAGCTGATCTCACTCTGCCGCGAGCTCAAGACGGATCTCTCGACGCGCTTCGTGGTCTTCACCGGGGAGGGCCGGGCCTTCAGCTCCGGTGCGGACCTCGGCGGCATGCAGAGCGGGGGCGGGTCGGGGCGGATCGCTCCCGAGGACGCCGCGCGCCTCGGGCAGTTCAGCGGCCAGGAGCTGATGCGCAGCGTCGAGCAGCTCGAGCAGGTCACGCTGGCGGCGGTGAACGGCGTCTGTCTCGGCGCCGGAGTGGCCCTGATCCTGGCCTGCGACTTCCGCTTCGCCACCGAGAGCGCCGACTTCGGACTTCCCGAGACGAACATCGGCTACTTCTTCACTTGGGGAAGCTCTCCGCGCCTGACGCGCATCGTCGGACCGTCGCGCGCCAAGGAGTGGATCATGACCTGCGACCGGATCGACGCCGAGCGGGCCCGGGAGTGGGGCCTGGTCGACCACGTCGTGCCCGACGACCAGCTGCTGAAGCAGTGCGAAGCGCTGATCGCCAGGATCGCCGCCAACGGACCGGTCTCGGTGCGGCTCACCAAGAAGCTGGTCAACGCCTACGCCTTGCAGGGCATGGCCGATCTCTTCGTCTGCGAGCCGGAGCTCGCGACCCAGATCACGCTGACCGGCGAGCCCGAGCAGATGGTCCGCGCCTACCTGGAGCGGCGCGGCAAGGCTCGCTAGCGGTCGGAAAGCAGCTTCGACAGATCGCCGAAGGAGGCCGTCACCGAGGTCACGTTGGAGTAGCCGAGCTTCTGAAGCGACACGGCGGCCAGCGCGGACCGGCCTCCGCTCGCGCAGAAGATCAGGATAGGCGTCTCGGTTGCGTCGCAGGCCGCCCCGATCTGGAACTCGATGACGCCACGCGGGATGTTGACGGAGCCGGCGATCGAGTCGGCCGCGTGTTCCACAGGCTCCCGCACGTCGATCAGCCGTCCCTCCGGGTGGCGCTCCAGCCACTTAGCGGCTTCATCGCAGGAACAGGTCTTTACGTTCTCTCTGGCTTCGGCAACCAGCTCGGCCGGCGTCTGGGGCACGTCGATCTCCTTCGGGTGGGGAGTGGGAGTGGCATGGTGCTTGGACGGGTCCTTCGGATCAAGCCTCGGCACTGCGGATCCTCGACGCGTCCGAGCGCGAGACGGGTCTCGTCGGCGCGGTGTAGGCTCCCGACCCAGGACGCACGCGAAGAGGAGGTCCCAATGAGCCGCGGGCAGGACGCACCCGACCCGAAGGAGATCCAGGCCTACTCGTTCAACGTGTGGAGCTACAAGCAGGGCGAGATGGTCTCGTTGATGATCCACCTGGGCGATCGGTTGGGACTGTACCGCGCGCTGGCGGGGGCCGGGCCGCTCTCTGCCGCCGACCTGGCGCAGCGGACCGG
>JAFDDB010000176.1 GCA_019311115.1 Deltaproteobacteria bacterium | reverse complement strand
GTAGATGCGCAGGATGCTGTAGCGCCAGTTCCCGGTCGGCGTGAGCCAGATCTGCTGCACCGCGCCCATGCCCTGGATGTCCGCCATCTCGAAGGTGGTCCCGGGCTCCACGCGGACCGAGGGCGAGATCTTCCAGCCGTGCCCGAGGTCCTTCGCGAAAGCTGCGCCCGTTCCGTCGGTGGCGCGGCCGCCGGCTCCCTTGCCGCCGCCGAAGTTCTCGGGCGAGATCGAGCGCGACTGCGCTTTCGAGAGCCGCGAGAGATTGCCGAGGTGGAGTCCGAGTCCGTCGAAGGGGGGCATGTGCGCTTCCTCTGCCTGGTTGCGACAGGCTAGCACCGCGCGCGGGCAGGCTGGCCCGCGCGCGTCGCGCCGCCTAGCCTGTGGGGACTGCTTTTCGCAGTGGGGGGAATGACGAGATGAACCGGATTGTTTCAGGCAAGGGCGGCGCATCGCGCCCGCTCGCAGGAGTGCTCGCGATGGCCGTGCTGGCGGCGTCGCTGATCGTGGCTGTGCCGGACTCGGCGAACGCGCTGACCCGGCGTTGGGAGAGAATCGAAGAGACGCCCTACGACCAGATGGGAATTCCCGAGATGGTCGGGACCAACGTCCGCCGCGGGCTGACGGGGCTCGTGGACAGCGTCATGCAGGGGGCGTTCTCGGGCTTCCGGATCCTGTCCCCGTGGGGCGGGTTCCTGGTGAGCAAGATCTTCACCGTGGCGGGTGACCTGGTGGGGATCGTCGACAACAACATCGTCACGCAGCACGTCTTTCAAGGCATCCTGAGCCGCCAGTTCCTGCGCTTCGGCGTGGGCGCCAAGGGCATCACCGACGGTCTCGGCGTGATCCATGACACCGAGTTCACGGGTCAGGAGCTCGCGCTCGATGCCTACATCGGCGACGAGACCTTCCACACGGACGCGTGGACGGCTCCCGGCGGCATCGTGACGCTGGGTGCCGTGATCGGCTCGAACTTCGTGATCCGTCCGATCGGGAGCGTGATCACGATCTTCGGAGCCCGCGCCACGGGCGACTCCATGCACGAGTACGGCAAGGGCCTGATCGAGTCCTCGCTCGACGTCAATTTCTTGTAGAAGAGCAACTTCGAGCAGAGCTTGAAGGGCGGCCGGCGTAGCGATGCGTCGGCCGCTTCTTCCTTCTCAGGCGGAGAAGAGCACGGGGTTGAGCGGGTCGTCCATGATCTCGCCGGGCTGCGTGCTCGGCGACCAGACGCGCCGGTCGAACTTCTGTGCGGCGTTCCGCGGCTCCGCGAGCCGCATGTCCACGTCGATGTAGATCACCGTGTGGACCCGCCTCGGCGATTCGGTGCGGTTGGCGTCGGCGTGGTGGAGCGTCCAGCCGGCGTGGAAGCTCACGTCCCCCAGGGCGAAGGGCACCACGACGTCGTCCAGGCCGCGGTCGGCGACCGCCCGGGAGATCACCGCGTCGCTCTCGTCTCCGATCGGCAGGTCGCGCGCGATGTCGAGCCGGTGGCTGCCGCGCGCGAAGGACACCGGTCCCATCTCGAGTGGGACCGGCTGAAAGGGGATCCAGGCGGTCACCGCGCGGTCGCTGTCGAGCGGCCAGTACTGCTGGTCGACGTGCCAGGGGGTGAGGCCGAAGCCGGGCTCCTTGTACAGCGCCTGATCGTGGTACATGCGCACGCCGCGCGTCCCCATCAGTTCGCTCGCGGCGCGTGCCAGCCGCCGGCTGAACGACAGCGCGCGCACGGTCCCGTCGAACGTCCACAGGTTCGTGGCCTGCAGGAAGGCCCGGTCGTAGGTCGAGCGCTCCTCGAAGGGGATGTCGCGGTTCCACGCGCGCGCCCGGGCCTCGCGGGTCACGTGCGGCTCGAAGAAGTCGAGCTCTCCGGGACGGAAGACGCGCTCCAGCTGCACGAAGCCGTCCTCGGCGTAGCGGGCGACCTGCCCGGCGGTGAGCGCGTACGGCTCGTCGAGACAGGGTGCGTCACCGGGCATCGGGCGATCGTAGCCCATGCCCGCCCGTGCCCCATCTCGCCGTCTCGACGGCTCTTCGAGCAGCCGGCTAACGCAGTCCGGTGAGCGTGCGCTCGGCGAGCTTTCTCGGGACGGGCAGGTAGCCCGCGATCTCGACCGCGCGCTGCGCCTCGGGTGAGAGCGCGAAGCGCAGGAAGTCGAGCAGGGCAGGGTCGAGAGCCTCTCCCTTCGGGTGTTCGATGTAGAAGTAGAGCTGGCGCGCCAACGGGTAGGCCCCGGCGTAGACGTCGGCGGGGTCGATGGTCGCGAAGGGCTCGCCAGCCTTGCGCGCGAGCGCGAGCGTCCGCGTGCCCGGGACGACATCCGCCCGGCTGGCGAAGCCGATGCCGAACCGCGCGGCGGCGATCGACTGGGCCGCGAAGCGCGGGCCTGGGCCAACTCTCAAGGTTTCCTTGAACTGTCCGTCGCAGAGAGCGACCGTTCGGAAGAAGTCCGCCGTGCCCGAGCGAGGCCGGCGCCCGTAGAGGCCGATCCGGCGGGCGGCGTACTCCCCGTCGAGCCCGACTCCCGACCAGGTGGAGACGTCGGCCGAGGCCCCGCACTTCCGCGTGGTCGAGAAGATCGCGTCGAGCTGCGGAAGGGTCAGGCGCTCGAGCGGGTTGTCGGCGTGGACGAAGACCGCGAGCGCGTCGGCCGCCACGGGGATCGCCACGGGCTCGCGGCCGTGCTTGCGCCTGAACGCCTCGCGCTCCGAAGCGTTGAAGGGCCGGGTCATGCTGGCGATCTGCGCGCGGCCGGCGAGCAGCGCGGGCGGCCCGCTGTTGGTGCCGCCGCGTGCGAGGGCGACCTGGGGTCCGCCGCGCGCGTTGAAGGCCTGGACCCAGGGCGAGGTGAACTGCGGCATGGTGTAGCCGGAGCCCTCGATGCGAATGGCGGGCTCGTCCGCCACTCCGCGTCCCGGTCCGCCCGCAAGGGTCGCGACCGCCGCTACGGCGATCGTGAAGGCCCGCAGCAGGCGGTCGGATCGAGGGCGTACCCACATGGTCGCGGGAGCATACTTCGCCCGGGCGGCAAGGTCATGCCTGTCCGTCCCTTCCGGTGCGCAGAGTCAGTCGCCGACGTAGCCGAGCGCGCGCAACGCGGCGCGGTGCTCTTCGGTCAGCTCGTGCGCCGGTTCCGGTGGCGCCCCCGCGAAGGCCTCGCGTGCGCGGTCCACCAGGCGGGTGGTACGCGCGACGTCTGAGTCGCGCAGGTCGCGCGTCTCGCCGGGATCGTCCGTCAGGGCGTAGAGACGGGGCTTCGAGTCGGGGTCCAGCTCGAACAGTACCTTGTAGCCGTGCGCGTCCCGCAGCGCGACCTGCCGCGCGGCGCGCGCCAGGTGGGGCCGCGCGCCCGGGCGCTCGCGGCTCAGGTCGATGCCGCCGAGCTCCGGCGTGCGGAGTCCCGCCAGCCCAAGCAGGGTGGGCGCGACGTCGAGCAGGTGGGCCGGGTGCTCGAGGCGACCCGCCGCGACACCTTGCCCGGCCAGCACGAAGGGCACGCGCAGGGCGGCCTCGTAGAGCGAGTCCCCGTGAGCCATGTAGCCGTGGTCGCCGAACTGCTCGCCGTGGTCCGACGTCAGCAGGACCACCGTGGGCCGTCCCGAGCGGTCGACCTGCTCGAGCAGTTCGCCGAGCACGCGATCGACGTAGCGCACCTCGCGGTCGTAGAGCGCGCGCACCCAGGCGTTCGCCTGCTGCGCCTCTGGAACGCCGGCGCGCAGGTCCTTCGCGATGCGCTGCAGGAAGCGCCAGTTCACCTCGACAGCCTCGCCGTCGCCATAGCGAGCGGGGAGCCGCGCGTCGGGCCGGCTCGCCCTGTCCGCCGGGCAGTCGTCGCCCGCCGGAGGCACGTAGGGTGCGTGCGGGTCCATGTAGTGCACGAACAGGTAGTAGGGCGCCTGTCCCGACTGGAGCTGGCGCATCAATCCGAGGGCGTGGTCCGTCGTGCGTCGCGCGTTGCCGCGGTCGGCGTCCGCCTCGGGAGTCCGAGCCCCGAACAGCCAGCGATCGGCTGCGCCGGGCACGCCGCCGGCGAGCCAGCCCCACCAGGTGGCCCGGCGCACCTGCTCGCGGAAGGTCTCGACCGGCCCGCCGTGGTTGATCGGCGCGTCGTCGTAGACCTCGACGCCGCGCGCGAAGCCGGCGTCGCTCCGGATCAGGTAGTTGCTGACCACGGCCGCCGTGCGGTAGCCGGCCTCGCGCAGGCGCTCGGGAAGCAGCACGAGCGTGTCGGGAAGCTCGCCGTGGTTGTCGTAGACGCGGTGCTCGTCGATCGGGCGGCCGCTCAGCATCGTCGCGTGGCTCGGTAGCGTCAGGCTGCTCGGCGCGAGCGCGTAGCGGGCAGAGACGCCTCGCTCGCGCAGGCGGGCGAGGTGTGGCGTGCAGGTCAGGTCGCCGTGCAGGGCGTCGGCGCGAAGCGTGTCGACCGAGACCAGCACGAGGTCGGGACGGCCCCGAAGCATCGGGCCGCCCTCGGCCGGAACCGCCGGCCGCAGCGACGTGGGCAGCACCGCACAGGCCAGCAGCGCGCTCGCGCCCAGTGCCGCCGCGGCGCGTGTCGGCAGGAGCGGAAGCGACCGGTGGCGCAGGACCACGAGGGAGGACACGGCGAGCGCGAGCGCGAGCACGGCGCCGGCGGCGACGCTGTCGAGCAGCGCCGCTAGCAGCGGCGCGGACGCCAGGCTCGCGCCGAGGGCCAGCGCCGCGGCGCGTCCGGGCGCCGCCGCCGGCCAGCGCGCGGACACGGCGCGGAGCGCCCCCCAGGCGGCCAGGCCGAGCAGCGCGTTGCCCGACAGCACGACCAGCGTCGCTTCGCGGCGGAGCCCCGCCACGGCCAGCTCGGGAGAGAGCAGCACGTCCACCGCGCCGACGAGCGCACAGCCTGCCAGCAGTGCCGAGAGCATTAGCGCCTCCTCGAGTCCCCCTGTGGATATCGAGAGTCAGGCGGAGCAACTGAAGGCGCGGGCGCCGCGTGCCGGCCTCAGGGTCGGGCGCGGGGTGACAGGAACGTTCTCAAGAGGCGCAAGCCATCGGGTGTCTCCTCGATCTCGTATACGTCGATCCGGTTCTCGCGGTCGGCGAAGGCGGCCTCGGCGAGCCTGGTCAACGGCGCGAGCGGTTCAGGTAGAACTCGCGCAGCCCGCGGGGATCGGGAGCCCCGCCGATCGCGCCGGCTTCGACGGCAGGCGCAAGCTCGTCCGCGCTGCGTCCCGCCCACTCCTCCAGCACCTCGAGGGTGTGCTGGTCGAAGAGCGGCGCGGGCGCGCGGGAGTCGAGCGGGAGGCCGTCGATGCGGAGCGGCACCCGCAGGTAGTCACAGGTCCCCGTGACCGGGTGGGCCAGGGACTCGACCGCGTCCGCCATCGGCGCCACGCCGCTCGCCTCGGCGAAGTGCAGGACCTCGCGGGCGCCCACGCCGCGCTCGCGCAGGGCCCCGACCAGTTCTTCGGCGCTGCGGTCATGCGATGACGCGAGCAGGTCGTCGCAGGCGGCGTCGCCGGTCACCGCGACCCAACGGCCGTCGCGCGCCGGCCAGACGCCCGACGTCCCGGTGCCGGGCACGCGGTTGCCGATCCGCTCCACATCGTGTCCGCGCGAGGCCTCGACGATCACCTCGCCCAGCTGGAGCCACAACGCCTCCTGGTGGGACAGGTCGATCTCGCCGCCGGTCCCGGTGGTCTCGCGCCGCTCGAGCATCGACAGCACCGCCAGGGCGGCGTGGAGGCCGGCGACCGGATCCGGGTAGTAGGTCTGGCTGATGCGCGCGCCGGCCTCGGGCGGACCGAACAGCGAGCCCAGACCGCCCATGCCCTCGACGATCGTGCCGTAGCCGACGGCGTCGCGGAACGGCCCGGTCGCGCCGAGCGCGGGCATGTTCACCAGGATGATGCGCGGGTTCACCGCCGACAGGTCGTCGAAGGTGAGCCGCAGGTTCGGCAGGACCCGAGCCGTCAGGTTCGCGATCACGACGTCGGCGGCGCGCACCAGGTCCAGGAAGGCGTCGCGTCCCGCCTCGAGCGTCAGGTCGATCGAGCAGTGCCGCTTGCTGCGGTTCAAGCCGTTGTAGGCGGTGCTGATCTCGACGCTCAGCTCCTTCGGGTCGCGTCCCGCGTGCGGCGCCATGTCGCCAAACGCCGACGGACCGCGCCAGCCGTCCGGACGCCGCTGCGACTCGACCTTGACCACGTCGGCGCCGAGCGCTCCGAGCAGCCGGCCGGCGAAGGGACCGGCCCAGGCCTGCGTGAGCTCGAGCACGCGCAGCTCCGCGAGCGCGCCCCGCGCGGGCGCTTCGGCCGGAGCGCGTGGCCGTGCCTCGCGCGCGAACCAGCCGTCGTCCTCTCCGGGCTCTGCGAGCCGCGCCACCGCTTCGCCGGTGTCGGGGGCCTTCCAGGGCCGGACCGGAGCGCGGGCGGTCGCGCCCTTGGGCAGCTCCACCGTTCCCAGGTAGCCGCGCGAAGCCACGTGCGGATCGTCGAGCAGGTCGCGGCCCGCCAGCACCATGCCCAGCGCCCAGTTGCCGGCCAGGGCGGCCTCGAAGATCTCGCTGCGCGTGCGCGCGGCGTACCAGGGCTCGAGCTCGGACCAGAGCTCTTCGCAGTTGCGGCGGCGGCGCCCGCG
>JAFDDB010000175.1 GCA_019311115.1 Deltaproteobacteria bacterium | reverse complement strand
GCGCGCTTCTTGTCGTCGGACTTGATGACGGTCCAGGGCGCGTCGGCGGTGTCGGTGTAGAAGAACATCGCCTCCTTGGCCTCCGTGTACTCGTCCCACTTGCCGAACGAGCGGACGTCGATCGGGCTCAGCTTCCACTGCTTGAGCAGGTCCTTCTTGCGCGAGCGAAAGCGGCGGGCCTGCTCCTCGCGGCTGACCGAGAACCAGAACTTGAACAGGTGGATGCCGTCGTTCACGAGCATGCGCTCGAGCTGCGGGGCCTGGCGCATGAACTCGAGGTACTCGGCGGAGCTGCAGAAGCCCATCACGCGCTCCACGCCGGCGCGGTTGTACCAGGAGCGGTCGAAGAGTGCGATCTCTCCAGCCGTCGGCAGGCAACTGACGTAGCGCTGGAAGAACCACTCGCCGCGCTCGCGCTCGTCGGGCTTCTCGAGCGCGTACACGTGCGCGCCGCGCGGATTCAGGTGCTCCGTGAAGCGCTTGATCGTGCCGCCCTTGCCCGCGGCGTCCCGGCCTTCGAAGAGCGCGACCACCCGCTGCCCGGTCTGCTTGACCCAGTTCTGCATCTTGAGCAGCTCGATCTGCAGCAGGTGCTTCGAGGTCTCGTAGTCGTTCAGGTTCAGCTTCTTCCGGTACGGGTAGGCGCCGTTGCGGAAGTCCGAGGTCGCCGTGGTGAGCGCGGCTCCGGGCTCCGACCGCTCACGCTTCGGCCGGTTTCCCCGCGAGGAGGCGCGCTTGTCCTTGGCCAGCTGCTTCTTCTTCTTCGACTTCTTTGGCACGTCTGCTGCTCCGTCCGGGCACGAGCCCGCCCACGGACTTCCTCCGCAGGAACCGTGCCAGCCGTCCAAGCCGCACGTGCCCGTCCGATCCCCGCAGTGTGACAGATCGGCACAGTTCAGTGCGTGCCGCGGCATTCGACCCCGCGCAGCGGGGCCAGACCGCGCAGAAGCCCCCGGCGCCGGCTCAGGGGCCGGTGAAGTTCAGGCCCGAGGGCTGCTGCGACAGGTAGCTGCCCTTCGGGTCGTACTCGCTGGCGCCTTCCTCGACCCAGCGCGCCAGCTCGGCGCGGCCGACGACGAACCAGTGCACCTCGTCCGGGCCGTCCGCCAGGCGGAGCGTCCGCTGGCTGGTGTACATGTCGGCGAGCGGAGTCCACTGCGAGACGCCCGTCGCTCCGTGCATCTGGATGGCTTCGTCGATGATCCTGCAGACGCGCTCGGGCACCATCGCCTTGATCGCGCTGACCCAGACGCGCGCCTGGTTGTTGCCGAGCACGTCCATCGCCTTGGCCGCCTTGAGCACCATCATGCGCATGGCCTCGATGTCGATCCGCGCCTTGGCGATGACCTCGGTGTTCTTGCCGAGATTGGCGATGCGCTTGCCGAAGGCCTCACGGCCGAGACCGCGCTTCGACATCATCTCGATCGCGCGCTCCGCCGCTCCGATCGAGCGCATGCAGTGGTGGATGCGTCCGGGTCCCAGGCGGATCTGCGAGATCTCGAACCCGCGGCCCGGCCCGAGCAGGATGTTCTCCTTGGGCACGCGGCAGTTGTCGAACTTCAGGTGCATGTGCCCGTGCGGCGCGTCGTCCTTTCCGAATACCTGCATGGCGCCGAGGATGGTGAAGCCCGGCGCGTCGGTCGGGACCAGGATCTGCGACTGGCGCAGGTGCGGCGGCCCGTCCGGATCGGTCTGCACCATCACGATCATGATCTTGCAGCGCGGGTCGCCGACGCCCGAGATGTAGTACTTCTCGCCGTCGATGACCCACTCGTCGCCGACCAGCTCGGCGCGGCACGAGATGTTCTTCGCGTCGGATGACGCGAGGTCGGGCTCCGTCATGGCGAATGCGGACCGGATCTCGCCGTTCAGCAGGGGCTTCAGCCAGCGCTCCTTCTGCTCGGGCGTGCCCACGCGCTCCAGGACCTCCATGTTGCCGGTGTCCGGCGCGGAGCAGTTCAGGCACTGGGACGCCAGCGGACTCTTGCCAAGCTCCGCAGCGATGTAGGCGTAGTCGAGGTTCTTGAGCCCCTGCCCCGTCTCGTCGTCGGGCAGGAAGAAGTTCCAGAGCCCCTGGTCCTTCGCCTTCTGCTTGACGGTGTCGAGCAACTCGAGCTGTCCGGCCGCCCACGACCAGCGCTCCTTCCGGTCCTCGCCGAGCCGGTAGAACTCGGTGGTGATCGGATCGACCTCCTTCTTGATGAACTCCTTGACCTGCTCGTAGAGCGGCCGGGCGCCCTCCGACATCCGCAGGTCGAACATCTCGTCGGTAGTCTCGAGTCCGGGCACGGCACCCTCCTTGTGTAGTGGCGCACTTGCGTAGCGGTGCGGATCCAGTGGTGCGACGCGGACCGTCGCGGGAACGACGCCATAGACTGCCCGTCCGCGCCCGCTGCCGTCAATGCGCCTTCGTGGCCCCGATCCGCAGCGGGATTCCCCGGGGGCATGGCGGGCGGGTAGACTCGCCCGGATGGCCCTCGTCGCCCTGCCCCCCCAGCCCTCCGGCGTTCCCTGGCCCACCCGGGAGTGGCCGCAGGCCGACCTGGACCCGAGGATCGACCACGGAGCGCTGGAGAAGCTGCTCGACCGGGCGTTCTCGCAGCCCGAGCCGGACGACCTGGGGCGGACGCACGCGGTCGTCGCCGTACAGCACGGCTCGATCGTGGCCGAGCGCTACGCGCACGACGCCGGACCCGAGGACACCTTCCTCTCGTGGTCGATGGCCAAGAGCATCACCAACGCGATGGTCGGCATTCTCGTGCGCCAGGGCCGCCTCGACGTCTCGCAGCCGATCCCGGTCCGGGAGTGGAGCGGCGACGACCCGCGGCGCCGCATCACCATCGACCAGATGCTGCGCATGGTGGACGGCCTGCGCTTCCGCGAGGCGGAGCACCTGGGCGGGGGCTCCGTGCGCTACTACCCCTCCGAGGAGTCTGACGTGATTCCCATGCTCTTCGGGGAAGGCAAGGCCGACGTGGCCGGGTTCGCGGCCACCCTCCCCTACCTGGAGGAGCCCGAAGTCCGCTGGAACTACAACAGCGGGGCCAGCAACCTGCTCTCGCGGCTGGTGAGCGAGACCGTGGGTGGCGGGCGCGACGAGACGCTCGACTTCATGCGGCGCGAGCTCTTCGAGCCGCTCGGCATGACGAGCGCGGTGCCCCGCTTCGACGAGGCGGGCCACTTCATGGGCTCGAGCCACTGCTACTGCAGCGCCCGCGACTTCGCGCGCTTCGGCACGCTGTACCTGCGCGACGGGGCCTGGGACGGGGCGCGCATCCTGCCCGAGGGCTGGGTGGACTACAGCCGCACGCCGAGTCCGCAGTCCGACGGGCTGTATGGCGCCCACTTCTGGGTCATTCCGGGAAGCCTCGGCACGTTCCAGTGCCAGGGGGCGCAGGGACAGCGTATCGGCATCGTCCCCAAGCTCGACCTGGTGATCGTGCGCCTCGGCGCGACGGAGCCGCACAAGGTCGGCGCGGTCGTCGGCTACTGCAAGGAGTTGGTCGACGCCTTCCGTCCCACCGCGTCCTAGGGGGGCTCGCCCGCCGGTGCCACGAGGGGCAGATCAAGCTCGCCTCGTCGGCGGGGCGCGGCTAGGCTTTGCCGCCATGCCGACGATCGTCATCACCGGAACCGGCCTCTTCACCCCTGCCGAATCCGTGTCGAACGAAGCGCTCGTCGAGTCGTTCAACACCTTCGTCCAGCGCTACAACGACGCCCACGCCTCGGAGATCGAGGCGGGCGAGTGCGAGGCGCTGGCCCCCTCCTCCGCGGAGTTCATCGAGGCGGCCTCGGGGATCCGGCGGCGCTACGTGGTCGATCGCGAGGGCATCCTCGATCCGGAGCGCATGGTGCCGCGGCTGCGCGAGCGGTCGGACGAGGAGCCGGGGGTCCTCTGCGAGATGTCGGTTCACGCGGCCCGCGAAGCCCTCGAAGCGGCCGGACGCACTCCCGCCGACGTCGACTGCGTGATCGCGGCCTGCTCGAACCTGGAGCGCGCCTATCCGGCGGTGGCGATCGAGGTCCAGGACGCTCTCGGCTGCGGTGGCTACGCCTACGACATGAACGTGGCGTGCTCGTCGGCGACCTTCGGCATCCAGAACGCCGCCAACGCCCTGCAGGCCGGAACGGCGCGCTGCGTGCTGCTCGTGAACCCCGAGGTCTGCACGGGCCACCTCGATTTCCGGGACCGCGACAGCCACTTCATCTTCGGAGACGCCTGCACCGCGGTCGTGCTCGAGCGCTCGGACGACGCCGTCGCGGACGAGCGCTGGGAGATCCTGGGGACGCGCCTCTCGACGCAGTTCTCGAACAACATCCGCAACGACTTCGGCTTCCTGAACCGCACCTCCGGGTCCCATGCGGGTTCCCGCGGGGACAGTGGCGGGAGGCTCTTCCGCCAGCAGGGCCGCAAGGTGTTCAAGGAGGTGGTGCCCATGGTCGCCGCGCTGATCACCGACCACCTGGACCAGCTCGGCCTCGCGGCGGCGGACGTGAGCCGGTTCTGGCTCCACCAGGCCAACCTGGCCATGAACCAGCTGATCGCCCGCCGCGTGCTCGGCCGGGACGCCGACGAGAAGCAGGCGCCCGTCATCCTGGACGAGTTCGCCAATACCAGCTCGGCCGGGTCCGTCATCTGCTTCCACCGTCACCGCGCCGACCTGGGTTCTGGTGACGTCGGCATCCTCTGCTCGTTCGGGGCCGGCTACTCCGCCGGGTCCGTCGCGCTGCGCAAGCACTAGGACCGCCATGGGTCGGCTCCTCCTCCTCTTCGTCGCGCTGCCGGCCGTGGAGTTGGCGCTGCTGATCGAGATCGGACGCCGGATCGGAACCGTGGAGACCATCGGCCTGATCGTCGTGACCGGTGTGGTCGGCGCGGCCATGGCCCGCAGCCAGGGGCTGCGCGTGGTGTCGCGCCTGCGCGAGCAGATGTCGACCGGGCAGATGCCGGCGGACTCGCTGCTGGACGGCGCGATGATCCTGGTGGCGTCGGCCCTGCTCGTCACGCCCGGCGTGCTCACGGACGCATTCGGTTTCCTGTGCCTGCTGCCCGCCTTTCGGAGCCGGGTCAAGCGCGGCGTCGTGCGCCGGATCGAGCAGGCGATCGAAGACGGGCGCCTGCAGGCGACCATGCACCACGGGGTGCCCTTCGAGGGCGAGTCGCCGCCCCGCGAGATCAACATCACGCCGCCCCCCGACGATGACCGCTAAGCCTGCGCCGCGCATCCTGGTGGACGCGGACGCGTGCCCGGTCAAGGACGAGGTGTACCGGGTGGCGACGCGCTACGGGATCCACGTGGTGCTGGTCGCCAACCTGCAGCTCAACGCGCCCCCCGGCGTCGAGACGATCGTGGTCGAGGCCGGACCGGATGCGGCCGACGACTGGATCGCGGAGAACGTGCGGCCGAGCGAGATCGTCGTGACGGCGGACATTCCCCTGGCGGCGCGGTGCCTCGACGCGCGAGCGCACGTGCTCGGCACGAGCGGGCGGCCCTTTACCGAGAGCTCGATCGGCGACGCGCTGGCGGGCCGCGAGCTGAGCTCGCATCTGCGCGAGATCGGCGTGGCGACGGTCGGATCGCGGCCGATTTCGCAGAAGGACCGTTCGCGGTTCCTGTCGAAGCTCGACGAGCTGGTGCAGCGCGCGCGCAGGGAGGCCGCGAGCTAGCGAGCCGCCCTCCGTCCGAGGGGGGCCGGAGGCCGGGGGCTTCAAGAACGTCGCCCGCTACGTCAACATGCGGGGCATGGCCGTGATGATCTGCACGGAGTGCAAGGCCGAGCTGCCCCGCGACGCGTGGAGCTGCCCCTACTGCGGGAGCCCCGCCGAGGAGGCGACCACCGGCGAGCCGGGCAAGGACATCTCGAAGCGTGGCATGGCCCTCATGATCCTGCTCTTCCTCGTCTTCCCCATCCTGATCTTCCTCATCCAGATCTTCTTGCCCGATTCGCTGCCGTGAACGCCGGCGACCGCGGCGGGGATCGGGCGGCTAGCCGGATCCGTCGCGGTTCGCGCGGAAGCGCGCCCAGCTGAACTCGGGCTCCCAGCCGAGAACCGCGCGAGCCCGGTCGATGTCGATCAACGAGCGGTAGGGCTCCCGCTCGAACTCCGGTCCGCCGCGCCACTCGACCTGCGGATGGATGAACTCGACGAGTTGCCGGCTCGTGCGCCCCGAGGTCGTGACGTCCGCCGCGGACACGAGAAGGGACTCGAACGCGTCGACCGGCGCGTCGAGCGCACGAAGGCATACCGCTGACAGGTCCCGAACGTCGATGAACGCGCCGTACTCCCAGAACGGGTCCCACTCGAACTCGGTACGCTTGTGGCGCTCGGCCTCGACCCACTCGTAGGTGGGTCCGGTCCAGACACCGGGCGGACGCAGGCAGACGATCGACAGCTCGCTCGACGCCCGCGACCGGCACAGCGCCTCGGCCCGCAGCTTGGCGACTCCGTAGACGGTGGCCGCATGGCACGGATGGTCGTCGTCGAGCGGAAGGTAGTCCGGCGGGCGCTCGCCCTTGAATACGCCGAGCACGTCGACACTGCTCACGAAGACGAGTCGGCGCGCACGCGCGCGCTCGGCGGAGCGCACGACGTTCTCGGTGCCGCGCAGGTTGACGGCCAGGATGTCGTCGTCGGCCTG
>JAFDDB010000174.1 GCA_019311115.1 Deltaproteobacteria bacterium | reverse complement strand
GGTCGAGCGGCGCCAAGTTCCCGTCGTAGCCGCCGCCGCCGAATACGCGCCCATCCTCGGCGACCGTGATGACGCCGTGCTTGTTCTCGACGATCTCGGTGAGGCCGATCGTGCCGTACTCGCCCTTGAAGAGCAGGCGCGCGTAGAAGTCGTGGAAGAGCACCCCGGAAGACGCGACGACGACCGCCGCCAGCACGCCGACACCGGCCACACTCGCGGCCAGTCGCTGGCGGGACTCGCTCGCGCCGAACAGCAATACGACCCCGAGGGCCAGCCCGAGCAGCGTCAGCAGCACCGTGATCTGGCGGATCTCGAGCACGTCGAGCAGCACGAAGCCCGTGACCAGGCTCCCCGACGCCGACCCCACGATGTTCGCGAAGTAGACGTAGCTGAGCCGGCGTCCGGCGTCCGCATCGGGCGGAATGGCGTAGTGGCTGATGAGAGGGAAGGTGGCGCCGAGCAGTCCTGCGTGGATGGCGATCAGTCCGAGCGACCAGAACACGTAGCCGAGACCGTGACTCGCGAAGAACGCGATCGCCGGGATCATCAGGAACCCGACGCTGTTCGCGAGCAGCACGAAGACCGCCAGCGCCTTCGCGTGCGCCGCCCCTTCGGCGTCTAGCGGCCCGCAGTAGCGCCGCGCGCCGAGCGAGCCGAAGGCGATTCCCGCCAGGTACGCGCCGAGGATGGCGGCGAACGCGATCGGGCTCGTCGCGCTCGCGAACGAGAACGTCCGGAACCAGACGATCTCGTACGACAGCGAGATGAAGCCGGCGGCGGCCGCTACGAGCAGCGCCGCGGGGAACGCGATCCGCGCCGACTGCATCGCGGCAGGCTCGGTAGCGCCTCCCTCACCAGGCGCGCTTCCGATCCGCGCCGCGGAGTGGCGCGTGCGCAGCCAGAGCAGGATGGCGCCGATTCCGACCAAGGCGTTGATCGAGGCCGCGAACGTGACGGAGCCCTGGATGCCGGCAACGCGCATCAGGACCACCGCGCAGACGAAGCACGCCGCGGACGAGCCCAGCGTGTTGACGAAATACAGGAAGCCCACCGATCGCCCCACGTTTCCGGAACGGCCGACCAGGTAGGCGGTCAGGATGGGCAGGGTGGCGCCCATGAGCATGGTCGGCAGCACCACCAGTCCGAGCGTGACCGCGGCCGTCGCGAGCGGCGAGAAGTGGAGGGTGATCTCGCCGACGCGGTGGAAGAGCCCGATCGACAGCGCGCCGAACAGCGCGATCCCGAATTCGATCGCACCGAAGACCAGCAGCAGTGGCAGCCGCTCGCGGCGCGAGATCACGCCGCCGACCAGGCTGCCGAGACCGAGTCCCAGCATGAACGCCGTGACGATGACGGTGACCGACTCGACGTTGATTCCGTAGATGGTGAACAGCGAGCGCTGCCAGACCAGCTGGTAGATCAGCGCCGGGAAGCCCGACATGAAGAAGATGACGCCGACCAGCGCCAGGCCGACCTCGCGCCGGGGCCGATCCGCTTCCGTCACGCGCGCGCCCCGGGCGCACCGTTCCGATTCATCGCAGGGCTCTCCATTAGCCGCCGCGCGTGGAGGGCCTCGCGCTCGGGAGGCCGCAGTCTAGCTCAGGCGCGCGGCACGCGGTGACTACACGACGCCGTCGCTGCGCAGGCGTTGCAGGTCCTCTGCCGAGAAGCCCAGCTCCGTGAGCACCGCGTCGGTGTGCGCGCCGAGGGCGGGCGCCGCGCTGCGCACGCGCGTGGGTGTGCGCGAGAACTTGGCCGCCGGCCCGGTGATCGGGATCTCGGCGCCGCCGGGCTGCGTGGCGGGCTGGAGCATGTCGCGTTCGCGCACGTGCGGGTCGCCTGCGGCGTCCGCGTAGCTGCACACGCGCGCGGCCGGAATGCCCGCCATGGCGAACTGCTGCACCACGTCGGCCACGGTCCGCTCCTCGCACCACTTGCTCATCAGCTCGTTCAGCTCGCTGCGCCGGCCGATGCGGGCGGGCACGGAGCCGTAGGCGGGGTCCTCCGCGAGCTCGGCACGGCCGAGCAGCCGGCACAGGATCTTCCAGTGCGAGTCGAGCAGCACGCCGGCGAACACGTGGCCGTCGCTGCAGGCGTACACGTTGGCGGGCGCCGCGAACGCGAACTCGTTCCCGGTCCGCTCGAGCGGGATGCCGAGCGCGCCGAGCGTGAGGAACCCGTTCGACTGGAAGAGCAGCGAGTCGAGCAGCGCCACGTCGATGTGCTGGCCCTCTCCGGTGCGCTGCCGGTGGGCGAGGGCGGCCAGGGCCGAGAGCGCCCCGTGCAGGCCCCCCAGGTCGTCGGCCAGGAAGGTCGCGGCCTTGACCGGGGGGCCCTCCGGCTCGCCGTTCAGCGACGCGAAGCCGCTCCGTGCCTGGGCCAGCGGGTCGTAGCCGACGCGGTCGTGGTCCGGCCCGAACTGGCCGAAGCCAGTGACCGACACGTAGATGATGTCGGGCTTCACGGCCCGGACGCCGGCGTATCCCAGGCCCCAGTCGTCGAGCGTCCCCGGCCGGAAGTTCTCGACCAGGATGTCGGAGCGCCGCGCCAGGTCGAGGAAGATCTCCCGCCCCTTCTCGCCGTGCAGGTCCAGCGTCAGGCTGCGCTTGTTGCGGTTGACCGTGGCGTGCGCGAACGACAGCGGCGCCTCGCCGTCCGGGATGAACGGCGGGAGGTTGCGCGCAACCTCGCCCGAGGGCAGCTCGACCTTGATCACGTCGGCGCCCAGGTCGGCCAGCACGCAGCCGCACATGGGACCCGCCCAGGTGGTCGTGGCCTCGAGCACGCGGACGCCGTCTAGCGGGCCCGTGAGATCGCTGCGCGCCTCTCGGTAGAACTCGGACTTCTCCATGGGGTGTGTTCCTCGTCACAGGGTGGTGGTGCAAGCACATTCTCGGCCGCGGCACCGGCCGACGTCAAAGTCGAAGTCGACGCGACAAGTTCCCGCGTGGCGCGCGGCGCATGGTATTTTGCCGGGGGTCGGCTGAGGGAGGTGCATGGCCCAGTCCCAGGTCGAGATCATTCTGCTCAAGCAACTCGCGAGCTGTCTGGCCATGCCGATGCTCGTCGTGGGCGCCGAGGGCGAGCTCGTCTTCTTCAACGAGGCGGTCGAGTCGCTGCTCGGACTGCGCTTCGACGACCTCGGCGAGATGGGTCTCGACGAGTGGCCGGCGACGCTCGGCATGACGGACGAAGACGGCGGCCAGGTCAGCGACGCCGATCGTCCGGTCGTCGCGGCACTCGAGACACGACGCCCGGCCCATCGCCGCGTCGGGGTGCACGGAGCCGGGGGTGTCCGCCGCGAGCTCGCCGGCACCGGGATTCCCCTGGTCGGCAAAGACGGCCAGCTCCTCGGCGCGCTCGGCCTGTTCTGGGAGCCGCAGAGTTCGTGGGGGGCGCCGCGCGATGACCTGGGCGGGCCGCACGAGGTCGAGCTGATCCTCATGCGCCGGCTCGCCGGCTACCTGGCGATCCCCATCTTCATGGTCGACGCCTCCGGACGCCTGCTCTACTTCAACGAGGCGGCCGAGCCCCTCTGGGGCTGCGGTCTCGAAGAGGTGCTCTCCATCGCGCCGGCCGAGCTCTACGCCACGCTGGAGCCCACCGATGAGGAGGGCTCGCCGCTCAAGCTCGACGCGCACCCGATCGAGGCCGCGCGAGCTCGGCGCGAGCCGGCCCACTCCTGCTTCTCGATGCGTGGCCTCGACGGGGTCTCGCGCAACATCGAGGAGACGGCCATCCCGCTGATCGGGCAGAGCCGGCGGCTGCTCGGCGCGGTCGGCTTCTTCTGGGAGATCGACGAATCGTGAACGTCACGCTCTGGGGCACGCGCGGGTCGCTCGCCGCACCGGGGCCCGAGACCATGCGCTACGGCGGCAACACGTCGTGCGTCGAGGTGCGCGCTGCTGGACGGCTGCTGGTGCTGGACGCCGGCACGGGGATCCGGCGACTCGGCGACACCATAGAGCGCGACGTGGGCCGCGTCGACGTTCTGCTGACGCACCTGCACATGGACCACATCCAGGGACTGGGCTTCTTCGAGCCGCTGTTCTGGCCCGATTGCGAGGTGCACGTGTGGGGGCCGTCGTCGACGACCATGAGCCTGCACGACCGGTTGACCCGCTACCTCTCGCCGCCGCTCTTCCCGGTGCGGCTGCGCGACCTGGCGTGCAACCTGCAGCTTCACGACGTGGTGCCGCTGCGGTCGTTCTCGATCGGCGAGGTCGAGATCCAGACGCGCCTCGTCTGCCACCCTGGACCGACCGTGGGGTACCGCATCGAGTGCGGCGGCGCGTCGATGACCTACCTGCCCGACCACGAGCCCGCGCTCGGTGCGGAGGACTACCTGGGAGAGCACGACTGGATCCCGGGGATCGACCTGGCCGAGGGCGTCGACCTGCTGATCCACGACGCCCAGTGGAGCGCCGAGGAGTACCCCCGATACGTCGGCTGGGGGCACAGCTCGCTCCCGCAGGCACTGGACTTCGCCGCCGCGGCTGGGGTAAAGAAACTCATCCCCTTCCACCATGATCCGACGCACTCGGACGAGATGCTCGACCGGCTCTTCGACGAGCAGGAGGGCTCCCGCGAGCTTCCGTTCGAGCTGGTACGCGCGGCTGAGGGCGCGGTCTTCCGGCTTCCCGGCGGCTGATCGCGCCGCGAGAAAGGACCCGACCTTCATGACCCTGACCGGACAGACCTTCCGCACCTCGGACGGTACCGACGTCGCCATCTATCGGAGCGCGCCTGCGGACGACGCGCCGCATCCCGGCCTGATCATCTTTCCGTCGATCTTCGGCGTGACCGTCGAGCTGAGGCAGCACGCCGACGAGATCGCGGCCACCGGCGCCGTCGTGCTGGCGTTCGATCCCTTCGCGCGCTGCGAGGACTCCGGTCCCGTCGAAGAGGACGGCCGCGAGCGCGCCTTCGCGCGCATGGGCACGATCGACCTTGCCGCCGTCACGCGCGACTTCCGGGAGCTGATCGCCGCCTTGAAGGCCGATCCGGCCTGCAACGGCCGCGTCGTCGGCCTCGGCATCTGTCTCGGCGGCCCGTTCTGCTTCAACGCCGCGGCCGACGGAGAGCTCGACGGCGTCGCTACCTGGCACGGCAGCCGCATGGGCAACGTGATCGGGCGGGCGTCCGAGGTGAAGTGTCCCGTCCTCATGGACTACGGGGACGTGGACCCCATCGCGCCGATGGAGGAGATCGCCAAGGTCGAGAGCGCGTGCTCGGTGATCGACGACTTCCGCATCCGTGTCCACCCGGGCGCAGGTCACGGCTTCTCGCACACCGGCTGGTCCGATCACCATCCCGAAGCCATGGCCATGGCGCGCCCCGACCTGGAGAAGATGCTCGAAGCCCTGCGCTGAGCGGGTCGGGGGCGTGACGATGAGCGGAGAGACGGCGGGGATCTCGGGACAGACGGTGGTGATCACCGGGGCGGGGAGCGGCATCGGCCACGCCATCGCGATGGGCTTCTTGCGCGACGGCGCGCAGGTCGTGGGATGTGACATCCGCGAAGACGGTCTCGCCCCGCTGGCCGAGAAGGGCGCGCGGGTCGAGCGTACCGACGTGCGCTCCCGCGAACAGGTCGCCGCGCTCATCGAACGCGCCTACACCGATACGGGTCGCCTCGACGTGCTCGTCAACAACGCGGGATTCGGCTCGCGCAAGCCTGTGGCTTCTCTGGACGACGGCGAGTTCGAGAAGATGATCGAGGTCCACCTATACGGCAGCACCTACGGCCTGCGCTACGCCCTCCCGATCATGCAGTCGCAGGGCCGCGGCCGCGTCATCCAAGTGCTGTCGCGCGCCGCCGAGATCTCCGGCCGCGGCGACTCCGCCTACAGTGCCGCCAAGGCGGCCATGTGGGCCACGCTGCGCTCGGCCGCGCGAGAGAACGTCGAGCACGACGTCCTGATCAACGGCCTCATCCCCGGCCCCACCAACACCGGCATCTGGGGACGCGACATGCCGAAGCTCCAGTCGCCGGACGCCGTCTACCCGACGGCGCTCATGCTCGCGACCCTGCCGAGCGGCGGTCCGACGGGCCGCGTCTTCTGGAACGAGCGCGAGTACGCGCTGATGGACCCCGCGAACCCGAGTCCCGACTTCCGCAAGGACGTCGCCGGGTCCTGACCTGCACGCGGACCGGGCCGTAGTCATGTCCGCGCGCAAGATGCACGACGACGAGGTCGACATCGACGTCGCCCTGGTGCGTCGCCTGCTCACCGCGCAGTTCCCGCAATGGGCGGGGCTTCCGCTCGACCGGGTCGACTCGAGCGGCACCGCCAACGCGGTCTATCGCCTCGGTCACGACATGGCCGTGCGCCTCCCCCGTCACGAGAGCTCCGTCGGCCAGGTCGAGAAGGAGCAGCGCTGGCTGCCCAGGCTCGGCCCGCACCTTCCGCTCGCCGTTCCGGTCCCGCTCGCGACGGGGAGGCCGGCCGAGGGGTACGCTTGGCCCTGGTCCGTCTGCCGCTGGCTCCCCGGCGAGAACGCGACCCGCGAGACGCTGACCGACCTGCGCGAGGCCGCGACCGCGCTGGCCGGGTTCGCGACCGCGCTGCAGCAGATCGAGCCCGCCGACGGGCCGTCGCCGGGCAAGCACAACTTCTATCGCGGCGTGCCCCTGTCATTCAGGGCCGCGTACACCGAGCAGTCCATCGCAGCCTCGGAGGGCTTGATCGACACCGAC
>JAFDDB010000010.1 GCA_019311115.1 Deltaproteobacteria bacterium | reverse complement strand
GCGAGACGCGGCTCGAGCGCGACCTCGCGCGCCACGCGAGCGCCGCTTCGAGCGGATCGATGCGCATCGCGATCACCGGTGCGTCGGGACTGATCGGTGCGGCGCTGTGTTCCTTCCTGGCGAGCGGAGGGCACCGCGTGGAGCGGCTCGTGCGCCGGCCCGCGGCTTCGGACAGGGGTGAGATCTTCTGGGACCCCGCGCGCGGAGAGATCGACGCCGCTTCCCTCGAGGGCGTGGACGCCGTCGTGCACTTGGCGGGCGCGAACATCGCCGGGCGCTGGACCCGGGAGTACCGCCGCCACATCCTCGAGAGCCGAAGCGTGGGTACCGGGCTGCTGGCGAAGACACTGGCCTCGCTGTCGCGCCCACCGCGCGTGCTGGTCTCGTCGTCGGCCATCGGCTTCTATGGAGACACGGGCGGTCGCGTGGTCGACGAGAGCGCCGCGGCGGGCGAGGGCTTCCTGGCGCAGGTCTGCCGCGCCTGGGAGGCCGCCACTCTTCCACTCGAGGACGCGGGCGTGCGGGTGGTGCACCTGCGCACCGGCATCGTGCTCACGCCTCGAGGCGGAGCGCTCGCTCGCCTGCTGCCGCCGTTCCGTGCCGGGCTCGGCGGTCCGGTCGGGAGTGGCGCACAGTCCATGAGCTGGATCGCGGCGGACGACGCCATCGGCGCGATCCACCACTGCCTGACGTGCGACACGCTTCGCGGGCCCGTCAACGCGACGTCGCCGGAGCCGGTCTCGAACGCCGAGTTCGGCCGCGTACTCGGCCGGGTGCTGCACCGGCCGACCCGCCTGCCGCTGCCGGCGGCGCTCGTGCGCATGGCGCTCGGCGAGATGGGCGAACAGTTGCTTCTCGCGAGCCAGTCCGTCGCACCGGCCCGCCTGCTGGACTCGGGCTTCCGCTTCGAGCTACCGGGCCTCGAGGCGGCGCTCCGCTTCGCTCTCGGGCGCTAGTCGAACATGATGACGCTGCGCGCGACCTCGCCGCGCTGCATCGCCTCGAATGCGTCGTTCACGTCTGCCAGCTTGATGCGCTGCGAGACCATGTCGTCGAGGTTCAGCTTGCCGTTCAGGTAGAAGTCCACGTAGCGCGGCATGTCGACGCGGAAGCGGTTGGAGCCCATGTTCGAGCCCTGGATCTTCTTCTCGAACAGGAAGTCGACGCCGTGCAGCTCGATCATGGTGCCGATCGGGATCATCCCGATCACGGTGGCGGTGCCGCCGTTCTTCAGCATCTGCCAGGCCTGCTCGGTGGTCTGCTTCAAGCCGATCGCCTCGAACGAGTAGTCGACCCCGCCCTCGGTGAGTTGCTGGACCTGCTCGACGGGATTGCCCTCCGACGCGTTGATGCCGTCGGTGGCGCCGAGGGACCGCGCCAGCTCGAGCTTCTGCTCGTTCATGTCGATCGCGATCACGCGGCCGGCGCCGGCGATCGCGGCGCCCTGGATGGCGGCCAGGCCGACTCCGCCCGCGCCGATGACGGCGACGGTCGTGCCGGGCTCGATCGCCGCGGTGTTGAAGACCGCGCCGAGTCCGGTCGTGACGCCGCAGCCGATCAGGCACGCGCGGTCGAGCGGCATGTCGTCGCGGATCTTTACGATCGCGTGCTCGTGCACGAGCATCTGCTCGGCGTAGGCGGACAGGTCGAGGAACTGGTGGACGACGTCTCCGTCCTGCGAGAGCCGCGGCGGATCCGTCGGTCCGCGCCGCGTCGTGACCTTGGCGCAGAGGGCCGGGCGCCCGGAGACGCAGTAGGCGCACTCGCCACAGAACACGGAGAGGCAGCTGATCACGTGGTCGCCGGGCTGCACGTAGCTCACCTCGGAGCCGACCTCTTCGACGACGCCCGCGGCCTCGTGTCCGAGAACCGCCGGCATCGGGTACATGTACGAGCCCTGCTGGAAGTGCACGTCGCTGTGGCAGACGCCAGCGGCGACCGTGCGCATCAGCACCTCGTGCGGTCCGGGCTTGCTGATCTGGACGTCTTCGATCGTGAGGGGCTTCTTCACCTCTCGCAGCACTGCGGCTTTCATGGCTTCCTCCGGGGTTCGTCGTCTTCGGGCGCACATTGTGGACGCGGTCCCGTGGCCGGGTCAACGCGGTATGGCCAGGGCGAGGTGTAGAAAGGCGGGCGAGCTGTAGACAAGCGGGGAGGGGCTCTCTAGCATCCGGCCCCCATGAGGTCCCGCCGTTGAGCCGTCCGCTGCTGTTGGTGAGCGCGACCGGTTTCCTGCTCATGCTCGGGCTGGGTGTGCTCTTCCCGGTACTGGGCTTCTTCACGCGCGAGCTCGGTCTCGGCGACTTCGAGGCCGGCCTGCTGATCGGCTGCTACGCCCTGGCGTCCTTCATCGCCGCGCCGTTCTGGGGCCGGTTCTCCGATCGCTACGGCCGCAAGCCCGCGATCCTGATCGGCCTGGCGGGGTTTTCGCTGGCGTTCGGGCTCTTCGCGCTCGGCACGACCTTCGCCGAGCTGCTCTCGGCGCGCGTGCTCGGAGGCGTACTCGCCGCTGCGGCCATGCCAGCGGTCATGGCCTACGCGGCGGACAGCTCCGACGCCAGCAACCGCTCGCGCGCCATCGGGATGGTCGGCGCTTCGTTCGGGCTCGGCGTGGTCGTGGGCCCGGCTCTCGGCGCGTTCGTCGCGTGGAAGTTCGGCTTCCGCGCCCCCTTCTTCCTGGCGTCGGGCATCGGCCTGGCGTCGCTGATCGCGGTCGCGGCGCTGCTGCCCGAGAGCCTGACGCCGGCGCTGCGGCAGACCGCCGACGCCCGCCGCCGCGAGCTCGCCGCGCAGGGCATGACGCGGTGGAACATGGCCACGGGTCTCGCGCCGTTCCTGACCTTCAGCTTCCTGATGCAGACCTCGCGCATGGGGCTCGAGGGGACGATCGCATTCCTCGCGGCGGACCGGCTGCAGGGAGACGTGCGAGACGTGGGCATGCTGCTGATGAGCGCCGGCCTGGCCGCGGCCGCCATCCAGGGCGGCGGGATCCGCGTGCTGACGCGACGCTACTCGGACCGCTCGATCATGCTCTGCGGAACGATCCTGGCCGGCGTCGGCGTCGCGGGCCTCGCTATCCCCGGCGGCTGGTCCGTGCTGGTCGTGACGGTGCTCGTGCTGGCGACCGGCTCGGCGCTCCAGTTGCCGACCTTCACGGCGGAGCTGAGCCGCGAGGCGGAGCAGATCCAGGGCGAGGCGCAGGGGCTCAACGCGAGCGCCCAGTCGCTGGGACGCGTCGCGGGCCCGCTCGTCTTCACCGGTCTCTACCAGGCGACGGGAACCGTGATTCCCTACCTGCTGGCGGGAGCGCTGGTCGCGGTCGCGGTGTGGGTGGCGCTGTCGCGCTTTCCCGCTCAGGCTTCGTCGGCGTCGGCCGCGGACGCCGCCTGAACCACGCCCGCGTCGCGCAGCTTCGCCAGCCGCGCGTCGTCGAGCCCGAGCCGCTCGCGCAGCACCGCGTCGTTGTGCTCACCGCGGCGTGGCGCGGGGCCGCGCACGTGCGAGTCGGAGTCCGAGAAGCGCCAGGGCGACCGCACGACCTGCCGCACGCCGCCGCTGCGGTCGTCCACGTCGACGAGCAGGCCGCGCTCGACCGCGAAGTCGCCGGTGAGCGCCTCTCGTAGCGAGCAGACCGGCGCGCACGCGAGTCCCACCCCTTCGAGCGTCGAGATCACGCCATCGCGTCCGTTCAGGGTGCGCATCCAGGTCTCGAGCGCCGCGTGGCGAAGCCGCGCCTTGGTGGGGATGTCGGCGTCGCGCGGCGCGGGGTCGTCGAGTCCGAAGCGCTCGCGCGCCACCGCCCACACGTGCTGGAGCGGACCGGCGACGACCACCCAGCCGTTGTCTCCCGCGTCGAAGGGGTCGGTGTCGTAGCGCTCCTCGGGCGGGTCGAGCAGTTCGAAGGGAACGCCCTCGTAGCAGGCGAGCACCGCGTCGTACATGGCCAGGTCGATGTGCTGTCCGCGCCCCGTCCGCTCGGCCCCGCGCAGCGCGGCGAGCACCGCGACCGTGGCGTGAAGCGCCGTGGTCAGGTCGGCGCGCGCGTCGGCCAGCGGCTGAACGGGGTTCTGCGTCTTGCGCGCGTGGTACTCGAGCAGGCCCGTCACCGCGTGGATCGACGGCGCGAACGCTCCCCGGTCGCCCAGCGGCGAGTCCGCGCCAAAGCCCGAGATCGAGACCATGACGGCGCGCGGGTTGCGCGCGTGCACGTCGCTCCATCCGATGCCGAGTCGGTCCGCGACGCCGGGACGGAAGTTCTCGATCACCACGTCCGCGCGCTCGATCAGTCCGTGCGCGAGGGCCAGGCCCTCGGGCTTGGCCAGGTCCAGGCAGATGTTGCGCTTGCCCACGTTCACGAAGGTGTAGAGGCCCGACATGCCGCGGTCGCGCTTGGGCGCGATCACCCGGATGACGTCGCCGGCGGGCGCCTCCACCTTGACCACGTCCGCGCCCAGGTCCGCCATCAGGCGGCCCACGTAGGGGCCGGCCAGCACCTGCGAGAAGTCGAGCACGAAGACCCCCGCCATCGGGTCGCGGGAGTCGCGGGGGTCGGTCTCGGACACGGCTCGCGCTAGCCCTTCGCTTCGGCGTCCAACTGCCGGACCAGTGCGATCGCGCGGCCCAGCGTGTCGAGGCGCGCCGTGCTGTCGCGTCCGCCCGGCGCCAGCCGCAGCGTCGTGGCGCCACAGTCCCGGTACTTGCGGATGCGCTCGCGCACCATGTCCTCGCTGCCGAGCAGGTTGGTCTGCAGGACCATGTCGTCGGGCACGCGCTCGGCGGCCTGCTCGCGCTTGCCGTCGAGCCACAGGCGCTGGACCTCGGTGGCGGCGTCGGCGTAGCCGCCGCGCTTGTACGCGTCGTTGTAGAAGTTGGTCTTGCCCGAGCCCATCGCCCCCAGCGAGAACGCGACGCCGGGCTTGCGCGCCGCGATCATGCGCTCCACGTCGTCGCCGAACTCGACCGAGCCGCCGACCTGCAGGTCGAGGTCCTCGACGCGCTTGCCTGCCTTCTCTGCGCCCGCCGCCAGGTGCGGCGTGAACGCTTCGGCGTGCTCGGGAGTGAACGACGTGCCGAGCCAGCCGTCGGCCAGTTCGCCCGTCAGCTCGAGCGCCTTCGGACTGAGCGTCGCCAGGTAGATGGGGATCTTGTCGTTGCCCGGTTGCGACAGGCGAAGCGCCTTGCCCTCTCCTCCGGGCCGCGGAAGCCGGATCTGCTTGCCCTCGTACTGGAGCTTCTCGCCCGCGAAAGCGAGGCGCACGACGTCGATGGTCTCGCGCATTCGCTGGAGCGGTCGCGCGAACGGCTGACCCTGCAGGCCCTCGACGACCTGTGGGCCACTGGCGCCCAGTCCCAGCACGAAGCGGTCGTTCGAGATGGCCGCCATCGTGAGGGCCGTCATCGCCGTCATCGACGGGGTCCGCGCGGAGAGCTGCATGATGCCGGTGCCCAGCCGGATGCGCGACGTGCGCGCGGCCAGGAACGCGAGCGGCGTCACCGCGTCCTGCCCCCACGCCTCCGCGGTCCACACGAAGTCGGCGCCGAGCTTCTCGGCCTCGACCACGAACTCGACCTGGGACTCCCAGTCCCGCTCGCGGCCCGATGCCGCACCTCCGACTCCGATCGCGATCTGCATGGCGTGTCTCCAAAACGAGAGGGGAGAGCGATTGTAGACCGCGCGGGCGGGTCAGTGGATGCCGGTACCGGGGACGAGCGTCGCGGGGTCGATGCCCAGCGAGCGGATCGCCGCCTCCCACATCCGGTCGGGTGCGGTGTCGAAGATCAGCTCGCGGGTCGCGTCGGCGGTGAGCCAGACGCCCTCCGAGAGCTCTCCCTCGAGCTGTCCCGCACCCCAGCCCGAGTAGCCCATCACGAACCGGAGCGCGCTCGGCGGCCGCGCGGCCAGGCCGTGCAGCTGCTCGGTCGAGGTCGAGAGCACGATGCCCTCGCCGATGGCCACCGAGTCGGTGGGGTCGATGCCGTCGGTGGGCTGGTGCAGCACCCAGCCGCTCTGCGGCATGACCGGGCCGCCTTCCCAGATGAGCGCGTCGGCGTCGCCGTTCCACGGGATGCCGAGGGCCTCGAGCACGGTCCCCACGCTCACCTCGGTCTGCCGGTTCACGATCAGGCCGAACGAGCCGGAGTTCCCGTGCTCGACCATCAGCACCACCGCGCGGAAGAAGTTCGGGTCGCCCAGCTGGGGCATGGCCAGCAGCAGGCCCGGAGCGATCTCCTTGCCGTTCATCCGGCCGCCGCGGCGTCCACCGCCTGGTGGACGGCCTGCGAGATCGCACCCACTGCGCGCGTGCCCTCGCGGGCGGGCGCCAGGCCGTTCGACAGGATGCAGACGGCCAGGTCGCGGCCGGGATCCGCCCAGGCGGTGTTCACCAGGAAGTGTCCCCCGTGTCCGTACGTGCCGGGCGTCGCGCTCGCGCCGCAGTCGTCGAGGGCGGGGCGCACGTGCTTCAGGTGGAAGCCCAGTCCCCAGGGGATGTCCTGCAGGAAGGTCCGGTCGCGGATGCCGACCACGTGCGGAAAGGTGGCGAGCCGCACCGTGTCGGGCGAGACGATGCGGCCGCCCGGACCCGCCCCACCGTCGAGCAGCGCCCGGAACAGCTTCACGTACTGGTTCGCGCGCGAGATGCCGCTCGCACCCGGAAGCACCGCGGCCTGCGTTACCGGGTCGTTCCAGTGGTCAGCCTCGGCCTGCGGCGGCGCGCCGCGAGCCCCGTTGGTCTCGACGGCGAGGGGGCTCGAAGACAGGCCTTCGGGCTCGCCCAGCGAGAAGGCGTCCTTCGCGATTCCCGCCGGCTCGAGCACGCGCGCGCGCAGCGACTCGGCGAGCGGGCGGCCGTCGAGCCTGCGGACGATCTCGCCGAGCACGAGCCAGCCCGAGAACGGGTGGTAGCCGCGATCGGTGCCCGGCTCCCACGCGGCCTGCATGGCGCAGACGTAGGACAGCGCGGCGTCCCAGTCGCGCATGATCGGGAACAGTTCGCGCCGGATCTCGGGCGGGTTGTCGGGGAAGCCCCCGCGGTGCGTCAGCAGGTGGGCGAGCGTCGCGGTTTCCTTGCCGTTGCAGCCGAACTCGGGAAGCGTCTCGGAGACGCGGTCGTCGAGTGAGACGGCGCCCTCTTCGACGAGGGACAGCACGGCGAGCGCGACGGCGGGCTTCGTCGTGCTCCACAGCAGGTAGTGGGAGTCGGGAGTCGCGCCGGTGCCGACGGCGGTGTCGAGGACTGTCTCGCCGCGCCAGTCCACCGCGATCTGGATCGAAGGGCGCAACCCGCCGTCGACCTGGCGTTGCATCTCGTCGATGACGCCCTGCATTCGCGGCCGGGCTCCCATCCCCTCTCCCATGCTGGGATTCTGGCACATGAGGTATGCTCGTGCCGACGCAGAGGAGAGCTTCATGCGCATCCCGTTCTACTTCGACTATGCATGTCCCTGGGCGTACCTCGGCAGCTGCCGGGTCGAGGCGTACTTTCAGGACCTCGAGATCGACTTCCGGCCGGTGCGCCTCGCGGACCTGAAGGAGCCGGCGGAGGGAGCCGTCGCCGGCACGCTCGGACCGCGCAAGATGCAGAACGCGAAGAACGACTTTCGCCAGTGGGCCGAGCTGGTCGGGGCCGAGGTCTCGCCCGATGCGCGCGGTCGCCGCGTGAGCACTCGCCTGCTGCTGCAGGCGGCACTCGTCGCGGGTGACGAGGGGCGCTTCCGCGAGTTCCACTATCCGGCGTACCGCGCGCGCTGGGCCGAGGCGCGGGACGTGTCGGACCGGCAGGTCGTACGCGAGCTGCTCGCGGGTGCGGGACTCGATGGCGACGAGGCGCTCGCACGCGCGGAGTCCGACGAACTCGACGCGCGGCTTCGCGCCGACACGCAGGCCGCGATCGAACGCGGCGTGTTCGGAGTGCCGACGATGTTCGTCGGCGACGAGATGTTCTGGGGCAACGATCGCTTCGAGCTCGTCCGCTACCATGCTCAGAAGGCCGGCGGCTGAGCGGGCTGCCGGCTCGCGCAACCTTCTGCCCGGAGCCCGGTTCCACAGGTAGACGGGGGGAAGGTGGCGCCAGCGAATGAGAACCGCCCCGCGAGCACGCCCGGCGTAATGCCCCGCACGCTGCGGCCCGTGGCCGCGAGACTGCTCGTCGTACTGCTCGCCGCGCTGCCCATGGCGGCCTGCGCGACCCGCGGCACCGACTTCGACGTGGACCGGGTGCCCATGATCCAGCAGGGCGTGACCACGCAGGAGGACATCCGGCGCTGGTTCGGTGAGCCCAATACCGTCCGCTCGCGCGGCTCCGGAATCTCGGCCTGGACGTACACCTACCAGGAGACCGAGACCCACGACACCGAGACGCTGGTGCGAATCGGCGAGTTCATCGCCTCGCTCTTCGGTCAGCGGGTCGTCACGCCGCCGCTCGGCGTGGCGTACGAGCAGGAGACCGAGCACGAGCTTCTCGTGTTCTTCGATCGCGAGGGTGTCGTCAGCGAGTACGAGTACACCCGCCGCCACATGCCGTCGCGCCGCGTCCGCTAGCTCGCTGACCCGAACGCCCGCTGACCGCTCCTAGACCAGGTGGCTCTCGTGGTCGGCCCAGTACTGGTCGCGGAGCTTGCGCTTGACGAGCTTGCCGGTCGGCGTCCGCGGAAGCTCGTCGACGAAGTCGATCGTGCGCGGGCACTTGAAGTGCGCGATGCCCTCGCGGCAGTAGTCGATCAGTTCGCTCTCCAGGTCCGGACCCGCGGCGTTGCGGTCGCGCGGGATGACCACAGCCTTGACCTCTTCGCCGAAGTCCTCGTTCGGCACGCCGATCACCGCGACGTCCTCGACCTTGTCGTGCGAAGCCAGGTGGTTCTCGACCTCTTGCGGGTAGATGTTGGCGCCGCCCGAGATGATCATGTTCGACTTCCGGTCGGTCAGGAAGAGGTAGCCGTCGGCATCCTTGTAGCCGATGTCACCGAGGGTGAAGCGGCTGCCGCGGTACGAGCCCGCCGTCTTCTCGTCGTCCTTGTAGTAGCGGAAGCGCTCCTCGGCCTGCTCGGGCGCGTCGAAGTAGATGGCGCCCTCGACGGTCGGTTCGGTGACCTCGTTGCCGTCCTCGTCGAGGATGTGCACCTCGCCGCCCGCCCAGTGCTTTCCGACCGAGCCGGGGTGGTCCATCCACTCCTCGGAGCGGATGATCGTGCCGCCGCCCTCGGTGCCGGCGTAGTACTCGAGGATCACCGGGCCCCACCACTCGATCATCTTCCGCTTGATCGGGATCGGGCAGGGGGCGGCGGCGTGGATCGCCACCTGCAGGCTCGACACGTCGTAGCGCGCGCGCACCTCGTCGGGCAGGTGCAGCATGCGCCGGAAGTGCGTCGGCACCCACTGCGAGGCGGTGACCTTCTGGTCCTGGATGACCCGCAGCGCGTCCTCGGGATCGAAGTGGCTCATCACGACGGCGGTTCCGCCCAGTCTCAGGAGAGACATGGTGAACGCGAGCGGTGCGGCGTGGTAGAGCGGGGCCGGGCAGATGTAGCGCGAGTCCTGGCCGATCTGGAAGAGCCCGCCCATCGACAGTTGCGCGCGCAGCCCGACGCTCTCGTGGCCCGCGGGAAGTCCCGAGAGGCGCGTGCGCACGCCCTTCGGAAAGCCGGTCGTGCCCGACGAGTACAACATCGTCTGGCCCTCGAGCTGGTCGGGCAGTTCCGCGTCCTCGGGGGCGTCGGCCAGCGCTTCTTCGATGCGGCGGTAGCCGGTGATGTCGCCGCCGGACGAGAGTCGCACGACGCTCTCGGGGATCTGTGCGGCGGTCACGGTCTTTTCCCAATCCGACGAGGCGAGAAAGACGCGCGCGTCGCAGTTGTCGACGATGTAGGCGATCTCGGCGTCCTGCAGGTGCCAGTTGACCGGCGTGAAGTAGATGCCGAGGCGCATGGCGGCCCAGTATGTGTCGAAGAAGAGTTCCTCGTTGCCGACCATGACGGCAATGGCGTCGCCCGGCTCCACGCCGAGTGCGCGAAGCAGGTGCGCCATGCGGCGCGAGCTGCGTTCCAGGTCGCGGTACGACACCGTCCGCTCGCCGTTGTCGAAGATCACCGCGGGGTGATCGGGCCGTGTCTTCGCGTGATTCGCCACACTCGCCATCGGGGTCCCTCCAGGGTCAGGGCCGCATGATAGCTCCCGGGAGTGGATCGTAGTGAGGGCCGCGCAGGGCCCCGGCCCGCGCTACTCTCGGCTCATGCGCGATTCCGTCTCGGACCTGCTCTCGTTCATCGACGCGTCGCCGACCCCGTACCACGCCGTGGCCGAGGCCGTACGCCGGCTCGAGGCCGGGGGCTGGCGGGCGCTCGAAGAGAGCGACGTCTGGGAGTTGTCGCCCGGAGACCGCCGCTACGTGACTCGGAACGACGGCAGCCTGATCGCGTTCGAGGCGGGCGCGGTCTCGCCGGCCGACGGGGGCTTCCGCCTCGTCGGGGCGCATACCGATTCGCCGAACCTGCGCCTCAAGCCGCGGGCCGACGTGGACGCGCACGGCTACCGGCAGCTCGCCGTCGAGCCCTACGGAGGCCTGCTCCTGCACACCTGGCTCGACCGCGACCTGACGATCGCCGGACGCGTCACGCTGCGCGACGGCGGCGAGGTGCGGAGCGTCCTGCTCGACTTCGGCCGGCCGCTGCTGCGGATTCCCGCGCTGGCCATCCACCTGCACCGCGAGGTGCGCAGCGAGGGACTCAAGCTCGACCTGCAGAAGCACTCGGTGCCGATGATCGGGCTCGAGGGCGCGCCCGACCTGCTCGACCTGGTCGGTACCGAGCTGCGCGCGCGGGGACTCTTCGACGGCGATCCCGGCGACGTGCTGGCCTACGACCTGATGCTCGCCGACACGCAGCCCTCGGGCGTCGCGGGCGGGCGCGGCGAGTTCATCCTGGCGCCGCGCCTCGACAACCTGGCCTCGTGCCACGCCGCGCTGTCCGCACTGGTGACGTGCAGCCCCGGCATGCTGCCCGACTTTACGCGCGGAATCGTGCTCTACGATCACGAAGAGGTCGGCAGTCAGAGCGCGCAGGGCGCCGCCGGTACGTTCCTGGTCGAGACCCTCGAGCGCTCCGTAGACGGCTACAAGGGAGGATCTCCGCAGGGACTCGCGCGCGCCGTCTCGCGCTCGATGCTGATCTCCGCCGACATGGCGCACGCCGTCCACCCGAACTACGCGGACCGCCACGAGCCGGGTCATCAGCCCACGCTCGGCGGCGGTCCCGTGATCAAGACGCACGCCAGCCAGTCGTACGCCACCGACGCCGTCACGGCCGGACGCTTCGCTTCGCTCTGCGAACGCGCGGGGGTCACGCCCCAGCACTTCGTGAGCCGCAGCGATCTCCCTTGCGGCTCCACCATCGGTCCGATCAGCGCCGCGCGCAGCGGCATCCGCACCGTCGACGTCGGCAACCCGATGCTGTCGATGCACTCCTGCCGCGAAATGGCGGGCACCGCGGACGTCGAGCCGATGATCGACGTGATGCGTCTCTGGTTCGAGGGGGCCTAGCCCGGGCCCGCCCGCCTACTCCGCCCGTCCGACGCGCCGCTGCGCCTCGGCAAGGTCCTCGCGAGTGAACCGGAACCGGTAGAGGGCGAAGCCGGAGAGGAGGTAGAAGATCGTCGGGAACCAGGAGTACATCCAGAGCATCCAGAGCTTGACCGTCTCGGACTGCTCCTGCCCCGGGACGTAGCCCACGTTCTCCAGGACTTGCAGCGCGACGAAGCCGGTGAGGGCGTTGCCGAACTTGGTCGCGAAGGCCCAGATGGCGAAGTACGAGCCTTCGCGGCGACGGCCGGTCAGGACCTCGTCGTAGTCGATCAGGTCGGCGACCATCGACGGCGGGAGCGACAGGTAGTTGCCGAAGCTGATCCCCCCGAAAACCAGCAAGATGGTGAAGTAGCCGACGGAGCCGGGGCTGAGCCAGAAGCAGGCCGCACTCGTGACTGTCGCCAGCGCGATCGCCATGCCCCAGGTCGTTCGCTTGCCGTAGGTCCCGGCGACCCGGTTCCAGACCGGCAGCGAGACCACGCCGCAGGCAAAGTAGACCAGCAGGTAGAACGACCACGTCGGCAGCCAGCCCGGGCTGATCTCGGTCCACCAGGCGGGCGTGCCGATGATGTAGACCGCGACGTAGATCACGAGTACCGCGGGGACCGCGCCGGCGATCGCCGAGCACACGAACGCGAGGAGCAGCGGCCGGAAGTGCACGTTGCGCAGCGTCGCGAGCCAGCCCGCGTACGGGTTCATCGGGTCGCGTCCCTGGAACTCCGGACGTTCGCGCGACGTCACCGCGGAGCCGATCAGGAAGAGCGTGGTGCCCGCTCCCAGGATCAAGCCCATGAACGAGTAACCCTCGCGTCCACCGTAGGTGTAGATCAGGTAGGCGGGCAGGATGGTCGCGAGCAGCAGTCCCGCGAGCGCCCAGCCCTCGCGAATCGCGATGACCTTGACGCGCTCCTGGTAGTCGTCGGTCAGTTCCGCCCCGAGGCTGAAGTACGGCACCGCGCCGATCGTCCAGATGAAGTACGTCAGCACGTAGAACGCGAGCATGTAGCCGAGCAGCGCGTACTGGTGCTGCTGCGGATCGGCATAGAGCGGGGGCGTGAACAGGTAGTAGAAGCAGACGCCGAGGAACGGCGCGGAGAACAGGAAGTATGGGCGGCGCCGGCCGATGCGCGTGTTCGTCCGGTCGGACAGGTAGCCCATCACCGGGTCGGTGACGGCGTCGAAGAGCCGCGCGATCAGCAGCGACCACGAGACCAGCCCCGCGGAGAGACCGACGTAGTCGGTGTAGAAGAACTGCAGGTTGACTGCGACGACCAGACCGAGCAGCGCGTACGCGAAGTTCCCCGCGCCGTAACCCAGCAGCGCGCCGAGCGGCAGGTTCTCCCGGCGCGTCGAGGCCGCGCTGGAGGTCGCGAGATCGGGCGCGGCCATTGCCGCCGATTATGCCTGAAGCGGCCCGGACCGTGCGGACGGCGGCGTGGCGGCGCGCTCCTGCCCGCCTACACTGCAGGGCGCTCGAGCAAGGGGGGAGGCGGTGATGCGTCGTCTGATCATCGGGGGGCTGCTGGCGCTGGTCGCGTGCGCCGCACCCGGCGGGGTTTCGCAGCAGGACATCGACGAGAGCATGGCGTCCGGCAAGGCCGACGAAGTCGTCGGGAAGCTCGAGACCGCACGGGACGGGGATCCGCGCTCGGCCGAGAAGCGCATCGAGCTGGCCTATGCGTACTACCTGCTGGCGCGCGAGGCGCTCGAGGACGGGCGCGAGGCGGACTACGCCGACTACCTGGAGAAGGCGCAGAACGAGCTGCTCGTCGCCGCGGAGATCGATCCGGAGCTCGCCGAAGTCCACCTGTGGATGGGGATCATGCTGGCCTACCAGGGCGACATCCACGCCGCGATCGACAGCTTCGAGAACGCGCAGAGGCTCGCGCCGCGATACTGGGTGCACACCACCAACCTGGCCGAGACCTGGATCTACGCCGGAAACGTCGCCCGCGGACGAACGCTTCTCGACCGGGCGCGCAAGCTCGGAGCCCCGCCCGCGGTGATCGAGATGAACGAAGTGCTCGCGGCCTGGAAGTCGGGCGACTACGTCGAGGCGCGCGACATCTTCGAGGGTGTCTACGCGCTCGATCCTCGCGTCGTGCGCCGCTGGAACGAGGCGCCCGTCGACGAACCGATCGAGAGCTTCACGGACTTCACCGCGTTCTGTTGCAGCCACCTGGCCTGCGGACCGTACATGGCCGATGCCTGCCGCCAGATGGACCTGCGCGTGGCCCAGCGTGAGCTGGATCAGGCGACACTTCAGCGCGAGATGGAGCTCTCCGTCGAGCGGCGGCGTCGGCTCAAGGAAATCTACGACGAGCGGCGCGACCTCGAGATCAAGGTCGACGAGTAGCTCAGAGGTCCTTGGCGGACCGCAGCACCTTCTCGGCCGTGTCCTTGGCGTCGCCGAAGAGCATCATGGTCTGGGGCAGCGTGTAGAGCGGGTTGTCTACGCCTGCGAAGCCGGTGTTCATGCTGCGCTTGCACACCATCACGGTGGTGGCGCGATCGACCTCGAGGATCGGCATGCCGTAGATGGGACTCGACGGGTTGTCGCGCGCGTCGGGGTTAGTCACGTCGTTCGCGCCGATTACCAGCGCCACGTCGGTGCGCGGGAACGACGAGTTGATCTCCTCCATCTCGACGAGCAGCTCGTAGGGCACGTCCGCCTCGGCGAGCAGTACGTTCATGTGGCCCGGCATGCGCCCGGCCACGGGGTGAATGGCGTACCGCACGTTGATGCCGCGCTCGAGCAGCAGTGTGCCGAGCTCGCGCACCGCGTGCTGGGCCTGCGCGACGGCCAGGCCGTAGCCGGGAACGATGATCACCGAGCGCGCGGCGTCCAGGATCATGGCCGCGTCGTCCGGGGTTCCGGCCTTCACGGTTCCGGTCGCGCTCGTGCTGACGCCCGCCGTCGGCGCCGCGCCGAAGGCTCCGAACAACACGTTCGCGAGCGAGCGGTTCATCGCGCGGCACATGATCTGCGTCAGGATGATTCCCGACGCGCCCACCAGCGAGCCGCAGATCACGAGTCCCTGGTTGTTGATGACGAAGCCCGTGGCGCAGGCCGCGAGCCCCGAGTAGGAGTTCAGGAGCGAGATGACGACGGGCATGTCGGCGCCGCCGATCGGGATCACGAGCAGGATGCCGAGCAGGCCGGCCAGGGCGAGTAGTCCCCAGAAGAGGCGCAGGTCCTCGGGCGCCAGCACCAGCGTGACGGCGAGTGCGATCAGGCCGAGGCTGAGCAGTCCGTTCACGATCTGCTGACCCGGATAAACGGTGGGAGCGCCGCTCATCAGTTCCTGGAGCTTGGCGAAGGCGATGCCGCTGCCCGTGAGCGTGACGGCGCCGATCACGGTGCCGAGTACGATCGGAATCGACACGACGAGGTCCGGCGGCGTGCCCGCGAGATCGAGGCGGATCAGCTCCGCACCGGCGACGAGCGCCGAGGCCCCACCGCCAAAGCCGTTGAAGGCCGCGACCATCTGCGGCATCGCCGTCATCTGTACGCGGTAGGCGGTGATGCCGCCGATCACCGCGCCCACCACGGCTCCCGCGACGATCCCCTCGAAGCGCACGATCTCCTGGTCGAGCAGCGTCGCGACGATGGCGATGAACATGCCGACCGCCGCCAGCATGTTCCCGCTCGGCGCGGTCTTCGGTGAGCTGAGGCGCTTCATCCCCAGGATGAAGCACGCCGAGGCGACCAGGTACGCCAGCGGAATCCACGTCGCGCTCAGAGCGCTCACGCGTCGTCCCGGGGGCGGCGGCTCTTGAACATCTTGAGCATCCGGTCGGTTACGAGGAAGCCGCCGACCACGTTGATCGTAGCGAGTGCGACGGCCACGGCGCCCAGGATCGAAGCCAGCGAAGTCTGTCCGTCGCCCGCCGCGATCAGCGCGCCGATGATCGTGATGCCCGAGATGGCGTTCGAGCCCGACATGAGCGGCGTGTGCAGGGTCGGAGGTACCTTGGTGATGACCTCGAAGCCGACGAACATCGCCAGCACGAAGACCGTCAGCATCATGATCAGGCTGGCTTCCATCACGCCTCCAACGCGGCCTTGACGGCCTCGTTCACCACGTTCCCCTGGTGTGCGACCAGCGGGCCCGAGGTCAGTTCGTTCTCGAGGTCGAGCACCAGTTGGCCGTCCGCGATCAGGTGCGACAGGTAGTTCGCCACGTTCGTCGCGAACATGTTGCTCGCGTCGACGGGCTTCGCGGCCGCCAGGTTGACCGGGCCGTGGACCTGGACGCCGTGCGCGTCGACGATCTCGCCCGCGCGAGTCACCTCGCAGTTGCCTCCCTGCCCCGCGGCCAGGTCGACGACGACGGAGCCGGGCTTCATGGCCTTGACCTGGTCCTCGGTCATCAGCACGGGGGCGCGCCGCCCGGGCACGAGCGCCGTGCAGATCACGACGTCGGCCTCGGCGATGCGCTCACCGAGCAGGCGCCGCTGCGCCTCGAGTTGGTCCGCGGTCTGCTCCTTGGCATAGCCGCCGGCGTCTTCGGCATCCTCGGCGTCGGGCTGCTCGACGAAGCGCGCGCCCAGGCTCTCGACCTGCTCCTTGACCGCCGCGCGCACGTCGAAGGCCTCGACTACCGCCCCGAGCCGCCGCGCGGTCGCGATCGCCTGGAGTCCCGCGACGCCCGCGCCCAGCACGAGCACGCGAGCGGGCTTGATGGTCCCGGCCGCGGTCATGAGCAACGGGAAGAACTTGGGGAGCGCGGTCGCCGCCACGAGCACCGCCTGGTAGCCGGTCACCGTGCTCATCGCGCTCAGCACGTCCATGCTCTGCGCGACGGTGATGCGGGGCATCAGCTCGAGCGCGAAGGCGGTGACGTTGCGCTCCGCCAGCGCGCGGATGCGTTCGGGATCCGAGAGCGGTGCGAGCGTGCAGACGAGGGCCCGGCCCTCGGGGATCGCCGCGATCTCCTCCGGCGTAGGGGGCTGCACCTTGACCAGCAGCTCCGCAGCTTCGAGCAGCGTGGACGCATCGGCGGCGATGGCGGCGCCCGCCTCCTCGTAGTCGGCGTCGGCGATGCCGCTCGCCTCACCCGCTCCCGCTTGGACGCGAATCTCGACACCGGCTTCTACCAGGCCGCGCGCCGCGCGAGCGGTCAGCGCCACCCGTGTCTCGCCGGCGACGGTTTCCCTGAGGACTCCGACGATCACGTGATCTCCTCCGTCGGCGCATTCGGCCGGCAACTTCTCGGCCCCGAGAACGCGCGCCGTAACCTAACGGCCGATCCGCCGTTCTGCCAGCGATCTCCGCGCTGCGGAACGGGTGCGAAGCGCCTCAGTAGTAGACGCAGCGGGTCCGGTGTCGCGGGTGGGCCTTGTACGCTGCGCCGCCGCCGCGAAGCCAGAGCCAGGCGTCGAGACGGGCCGGCGTCGCCACCGAGGGTCCCAGGCGGCCGGCGGCGAGTTCGACTGCGTGGACCGCGCAGGCCCGGATCTCGATCTCCTCGGCGCCGCCCGCCTCGAGTAGCTCGCCGCGCTCGATCCGGGCGACCAGGTCCGGGTCGAAGCGCAGCACGCCATCGAGCCGCAGCACATGGGGGACCAGGTTGTCCGCAAAGAGGGTCAGCCGGTCCAGGTCGCGGAACCCGCCGGCGCCCGCGCCCGCCAGGTCCGCCACCGTGATCTGCGCGCGCTTCAGGAAGGCGACCGGGCGCCCCCGGTGCTGCGCCAGGTCGCGGTAGAACGGGAGTTCGAGCAGCGTGCGCACCAGTTCGTCCGGCGAGCCGCCGGCCGCCTCGACCGGGCCCGCGAAGCGGCCGCCGAAGCGGTCGCGGACGAGGCGTCCCAGGTCCGTCCAGGCCTCCGCGAAGAGCGCCATCAGGGCAGCCGCTTCGCCGTCCGGCGCCTGTCCGAAGAGCGCTGCGCAGTCGCCGGGCGTGGATCGCGCAAGCTCTTCGGCGGACGGGAAGGCGCCGCGCTCGAAGCGATCGACCAGCGCCGCCTCGATCGTCCGGTAGCCCGACAGGCCGGGCCGCTTCAATAGCGACGGAAACCAGCCCGAGCCGAAGTTCACGGCGTCGAGTTGGAGCACGAACGCGCAGCGCGACTCGATGCTGCGTGCCGCCCGTGGCAGGCGAAGAGGCGCGGCGAGGGCGAGGTCTTCCCCGGGGATGGCGTCGGTCCAAGCTTCGAGGCGGGCGGAGTCGATCTCCACCCAACGCGCCTCCTGCGCCACGCGCGCACAGGTGGCGCGCACGAACGCGAAGGGATCGGCGATCAGCTCTTCGGGTAGAGCCGGTCGCACTTGGCCGCGAACACGAAGTCCGCCTCGTGGAGGCCGTCGATCTTGTGCGTCCAGATCTCGATGCCGACGCGCCCCCAGGCCAGGTGCAGGTCGGGGTGGTGGTTGTGCTCCTCGGCGAGCTCTCCGACCGCGTTCACGTACGCGAGTGCGAGCCGGAAGTTCTCGAACGCGTAGGTGCGCGCCAGGTGGTGTCCGTCGACGACCTCCCAGCCCCGGTCGAGCTGCTCGAGCAGTTCCAGGCACTCCGCCGCGGCGAGGGGCGGGACTCCGCCCTTGCACGGGACGCAGTCGCGAGATGCGAGATCCGACATCGTTTCCTCCTCGGTCGAGCCGGCGTCAATCGAGCCAGCGGCGCAGCGCCGGAGTCGCTCGCCGGCGAAGTGCGGCGTTCAGGTCGAACTGCTCCAATGCCTGCCGCAGGGTACGCTGTGCGGACGGAATCGGGTGCGCACGGAAGAAGCCCGCGACCTCGTTGCGCAGCTCGCGGGTCTGGAGCGCGGGCAGGGCCTTCACGAGCCGCGACGCCAGGCCCGGCGAGATGCGCGGCGACAGGGCCGCCCAGCGCGAGCGCACGAACCGCCAGGTCGCCTCGCGCGCATCCTCGTTCGTCAGCAGTCGAACCAGGAGCGGCACCACGTCCTGCGTCGGCACGTCGTCGCCCAGCACGAGATCGAGCGTGCGTTCGACGAGCGCGGGGTCTCGGAACGTGCCGAGCGCCATCTCGAAGCGTACCCGCTCCTGGGGCGTGCGCGCGCCGCGCATCACTTCCAGGTACGACTCGTAGCGCGCCTTGCTGCCGCGGCGCGCCGCCAGCTCGACGACGCCCGAGGCCAGGTTGGGGTCGAGGGCCGAGCGATCCCGTAGGTAGGCGTCGATCCGCCCCTCGACTTGCGAGAGGACGCCGGCTTCCTCGCCGATTCCGCCCACGATGCGCAGCAGGGACGCGCGCCGCAGGCGGTCGCCGTTCGTCTCGCCGCGGCGCGGCTTCCAGCCGAGCTCGCGAAAGGCGGGCGTGAACGCGGCGGAGAACCGGGCGCGGAAGCGCTCGCGCTCGGGCTCCGGAAGCTGCGGCAGGCACTGGTCCGAGAGCCAGTGGAGCGGGCCCAGCGCGGTGTTCAGCACGTCGGCCTCGGGCTCGTCGCGGAGCGCCTCGGCGCTGTCGAGCAGGTCCGCGAGGTCTGCGCGGCCGGCGCGCACGCCGGCCCACTGGTGGGCCACCAGTCCCATCCTCTCGGCCGCCTCGAGCCGCTCCAGCTCGCCGCGCAGCAGCTGCAGGTCGGCCGAGGCGTGCAGCGGACGGTAGAAGCCGGACTCGTCGGCGTTGGCGTAGACCCAGCGCACGCGCCCGGCGGGGCCGAGGTCGATGCGTTGCGAGGCGCGCGTCACCAGCTGTCGTACGAGCCGCGTGCGCCCTCGCGGCCCGGCGACGCGCAGCACGACCGGGATCGGCCACGGCTTGTCGGCTGCGGTCGCGCCCTTCTTCGGGCGTTCCGCGTAGCGCTCTTGTCGCAGCTCGAGGCTGGCGTTCCCGCCGCGCTGCCGCAGTCGCGCGCTCACGACGGGGAAGCCCGGCCGTTCGATCCAGGCGCGCACGACGCGCTCGACCTTCTGCCCCGAGGCCGCTTCGAGCGCGCCCCACAGGTCGGCGCCGCGAGCGTTGCCCTCGCGGTGCTTGCGGATGTAGCGTCGCACGCCGCGCCTGAACACGGCCGGTCCGAGCCAGCGCTCGACCATGCGCACGACCGACGCGCCCTTCTCGTACGTGATCAGGTCGAAGTTCTCGGTAGCGTCGTCGGGTGTCTCGACCTCTGCGTAGATCGGGTGGGTGTTGCGCAGCGCGTCCAGCTCGAACGCCGCGCTGCGCCCGTGCTCGAAGTCGAGCCACATCTTCCACTCCGGCATCCAGTCGTCGACGACCGTAAAGGCCATCCACGTCGCGAACGCCTCGTTGAGCCACAGGTCGTCCCACCACTCCATCGTCACCAGGTCGCCGAACCACATATGCGCGAGTTCGTGCGCCATCACCTCGGCCACGCGCTTGCGTTCTGCGAGCGTCACGGTCTTCGGGTCGACGAGCAGCAGGCTCTCGCGGAACGTGACCGCGCCGGCGTTCTCCATGGCGCCGAACTCGAAGTCGGGCACGGCGATCAGGTCGAGCTTCTCGTACGGGTACGGCAGGCCGAAGTACTTCTCGAGCCGGACGAGCGACTCCGCGGCGGCCTCGAGCGCGAAGTTCTTGAGCTTCTGGCGGCCGGGAACGCTCCAGACGCGGATCGGCGTGGAACCGGACTTGCGCGCGCGCGACGCCTCCATCTCGCCTACGACGAGCGCGATCAGGTAGGTCGAGAGCTTCGGCGTCTCGGCGAAGTGCACGGTCTTGGAGCCGCCGTGCTTCTCGGTGCGCCGAACCGGGGCGTTCGACACCACGGCGTTTGCCTGCGGCGTCGTCACGCTGATCTGGAAGCGCGCCTTCTTGTCGGGCTCGTCGAAGCAGGGGAAGAAGCGCCGCGCGTCAGCCGCCTCGAGTTGGGTCGCCGCGTAGCGGCGCTCGCCCGAGCGGGCCAGGTAGAGGCCGCGCAGGTCCTGTCTCAGCTCCGCCTTCCACCGCAGCCGCAGCCGGACCGGTCCTTCGCCGAGGCCCCGCCCGAGCCGCAGCTTCAGCGTCTCGCGGCGGGGGTCGGCGCGCCGGCTCGTGACCTCGACGGGTCCGCCCGCGTCCTGGACGCTCGCTTCGGAGATCTCCAGGTCGACCGCGTGCAGCTCCAGGACCCGGCTGCCCTTGGGGGCTCGCAGCGCGATCTCGACCTCGCCCTCGAAGTCGTCGCGCGCGGGGTCGACGTGGACGTGGATGGCGTAGCTCTCGGGCCGGGTGTGGTCGGGTAGTCTCGACATGACGCGCGATTGTAGCGGGAGGCTGGGCTACGATCCTCCACTCCCATGGGACAGTCCGGCGACGCGCACGACCTGATTCGGCTGCCGGCGCTGCCGGCGGAGCGCCGCGCCGCCCTGCGCGAGCTCGAGTCGCGCGAGTTCGACCTGGCGATTATCGGCGGAGGCATCACGGGCGCGGGGATCTCCCGCGCGGCGTCGCTGCGCGGGCTGTCGGTGGCGGTGCTCGAGGCGGAGGACTTCGCGTCGGGAACGTCGAGCCGGTCGTCCAAGCTGATCCACGGCGGACTGCGCTACCTGGCCATGGGCGACGTGGCGCTCGTGCGCGAGAGCGCCCTGGAGCGAAAGGCCGTGCACCGCCTGGCGCCCCACCTGGCGGAGCCGCGCTGGATGGTGCTGCCGACGCGCGGACGTGCGAGCCTGCTCAAGTTCCAGATGGCGATCGTCACCTACGAGAAGCTCGGCGCCGTCGAGGACGCCGACCTGCACGAGAACTGGGACGCGGCCGCGCTGGAGCGCGAGGAGCCGCTGCTGCTCCGGGACCGCTGGCGTTACGCGTGCGCCTACCGCGAGTACCTGACCGACGACGCGCGCCTCGTGCTGGCGAACCTGCGCGGGGCCGTTCGCGCCGGCGCCGTCGCGGTGAACCACCTGGCGGTCACTGCCATGCCGGTCGAGAGCGGCCGGATCGTCGGCGTCGAGGCGCGTTGCTCGGAGAGCGGTGCCGAGGTGCGCGTGCGCGCGCGTTGCGTCGTGAACGCCGCCGGTCCCTGGGTCGAGGCGGTGCGCCGGCTGGCGCAGCCCGAAGTGCCGGACTGGCTCCACCTGTCGAAGGGCGTGCACGTGGGCCTGCCGATCGAGCGTCTGCCGGTGCGGAACATGGTCGTCATGACGACTGCCGACCGGCGGACGATCTTCGTGATCCCGCGAGACGGCGTCGTGTACGTGGGCACCACCGACACCAGCTACCCCGCGGGGGCCGAGATCTGGCCTGCAGTGACACGCGCTGACGTCGAGTACCTGCTCGCGCCGCTCGCGGAGTACTTCTCGGTCGATCCGTTCACTCCCGACGACGTCGTCTGCGCCTGGTCAGGGCTTCGGCCGCTGATCGCGGAGCCCGGCAAGAAGGCCAAGGACCTGTCGCGCAAGGACGAGATCCACATCGGCGAGTCGGGCCTGGTGTCGATCGCCGGCGGCAAGCTCACCGGCTACCGCCCGATGGCGGAGAACGCGCTCGAGAAGGTGGCCACGGTGCTGGGGACCGACCTTCCGCCGCGGCGCGCGGCGGACGATCCGGCGCTCCCCGGGGGCGACTTCGAGGGCAGCATCGGGACCCTCGCCGAGTCCCTGGCCGGCGAGACGGGGTTGTCGCAGCGTGCGGCGCTCCGCCTGGCGCGGCTCTACGGTACGGAGAGCCGCGGCGTGGTCGGCGAGAACGCCGCGGAGATCGCGCCCGGCAGCGGGGTGCTCGAGGGAGAGATCGACTGGGCCGTCCGCTGCGAAGGCGCCGCCACGCTCGAGGACGCCATCTACCGCAGGCTGCGCCTTCCGCTCTACGAGCCGGGGGCGCTCGACCCCGTGCTCGGACCCGCCGCCGACCGGATGGCCGCCCTGCTCGGGTGGGACGCGGCAAGGCGTGACGCCGAGGTGAGTTCGGTGCGCGAGCGCGCCGGTCGCGACCTGCGCTTCGAGGAGAGCAGTGATGGCTGACGTGCTTCCCCGGCTCGAAGCGGAGCTTGGCGAGATCGTGGCCAGCGACGCGGAGACGCTCGACGCGCACCGCCACGACTCCTGGATGCTCGCGGACCTGATGGACCTGCAGGGGAACCCCGCGCCGCGTCCGCTCGCCGTGGTGCGGGCGCGCTCGGCCGACGACGTGTCCCGCACGCTTCGGCTCTGCCGCGAGCTGTCGCTGCCGGTCATCCCCTTCGGCGGCGGCTCCGGCGTCTGCGGCGCGGTCGAGGCCTCGCCCGAGGTGCTGGTGCTGTCCACGCGCGGCCTCGACGGCCTGGTGTCGCTCGACGACGAGAGCCTGACGGCCGCGTTTCGAGCTGGAACCATGGGCGGCGAGGCCGAGCGCATCGTTCAGCGCGACGGGCTCACGATCGGGCACTGGCCGCAGTCGATCGAGCTGTCCACGGTGGGCGGCTGGGTGGCGACGCGGGCGGCGGGCCAGTACTCCACGGGCTACGGCAGCATCGAGGACATGGTGCTGTCGCTCGAAGCGGTGCTCCCCGACGGCTCGCGCCTGCGCACGCGTCCGACGCCGCGCGCGTCGGCGGGACCGGACCTGAGGCACCTGCTGATGGGGAGCGAGGGCACGCTCGGCGTCGTGACCGAGGTGACCTTCTCGCTGCGGCCGCTGCCGGAGGCCAGCCAGGGACAGGTCTTCCACTTTCCCGACCTGGGCAGTGGCCTCGACCCGATCCGCCACGTGATGCGCCAGGGGTGGCGGCCGCCCGTCGTGCGCCTGTACGACGCGCCGGAGTCCCACCGCCACTTCGGCGAGTGGATCGACGAAGATCGCGCGGCGCTCGTGCTGCTGCACGAGGGGCCGCGCGCGCTGGTCGATGTGGAGCTGGCTGCCGTCGCCGCTCTCTGCCGCGACGCTGGGGGTGTAGAAGCCGACGCGGCCATCGTCGACCACTGGCTCGAGCACCGCAACAACGTGCCGAGCTTCCGCGAGCTGCTCGAGGCGGGCCTCGTCGTCGACACGATCGAGGTCGGTGCCGTCTGGGAGCGGATCGGCGCCGTCTACGATGCCGTCATCGGCTCGCTGCTCGAGGTGCCGAGCATTCGCTCCGCTACGGCCCACTCCAGTCACTCCTACCGCTCGGGCACGAATCTCTACTTTACGTTCGTGGCGCGTCCCGGAGATCGCGCCGAAATGGCCGACGTGTACCGCGAGTGCTGGCGGCGCGCGGTCGAGGCGACGCTCGAGCAGGGCGGAGGCATCGCGCATCATCACGGCATCGGCCGCGTGCGGCGGGACTTCTTGGCCCGCGAGATCGGTGAGGGCGGCGTGGCGGTGCTGCGTGCGGTCAAGGCGGCGCTCGACCCGCAGGGACTGCTGAACCCGGGCGCGCTGCTGCCGGAGCGATGAGCGGCGCGCTCGTCCTGGCGCTCGACCTCGGCACGACGAGCGTGCGCGCGCTCCTCGTGGATCGCGACGGAGAGATCCGGTCGATCGCATCGCGCGCGCTCTCTGCGACGTTTCCCGAGCCCGGCTGGATCGAGCAGGACCCGACGGAGCTCTGGGAGCGCAGCGTCGACGTGCTGCGCGAGGCGCTGGCGTCGGGCAGGGCGGCGGCGGGCGACGTCGCCGGCATCGGCGTGGTAACGCAGCGCGCGACCTGCCTGGCCTGGGACGCCGCGACATTGCAGCCGCTGGCGAGTGCGATCGGCTGGCAGGACCAGCGCAGCTCCGCTCGCGTCGCGGAGCTTCGCGCGCTGGGCATTCCGATCAACACCATGGCGTCGGCGACCAAGTTCGAGTGGTGGATGCAGCACGACGACGCGATCGCCAAGGCCGCGGCAGCCGGCACGCTGCGCCTCGGCACGCCCGACACCTGGCTCACCAGCCGGCTTACCGGCGGCGCCGCACACGTGACCGATCCGGGCAATGCCTCGTGCACGGCGCTCTTCGATCCGCAGACGCTCGAGATCGCGCCGGCGCTGTGCGCGGTGTTCGGTGTGCCGTTCGATTCGCTTCCGACGGTCGAAGCCACCAGTGGCGTGGTGGGCGAGATGGACCCGACGCTGCTCGGATCTCCCATACCCGTCGCCGCGCGCGCGGGAGACCAGCAGGCGGCGGCCTTCGCGCAGGGTGTCTTTTCCCCGGGGGACGCCAAGCTGACACTGGGCACGTCGGCCATGCTCGACGTGCACAGTGGCGACGGTCCGGCGGAGTTCGGGCCGGGCGCGTACCCCCTGGCCCTCTGGAAGCTCTCGGACGGGTCGCGAGCCTTCTGCCTGGAGGGAACCGTCATCACCGCGGGCTCGTGCGTGGAGTGGCTGGTCGATCTCGGCGTGGCGCCGGACGCCGCGAGCGTCGACGCGCTCGCCAACGGGGTCGAGTCGAGCCAGGGGGTGATCTTCGTGCCCGCGCTGCAGGGACTCGGCACTCCGCTGCTCGACGACCGCGCGCGCGGCCTCGTGCTCGGGTTGACGCGCGGGTCGGGACGCGCCGAGCTGGCGCGCGCCACGCTCGAGGGCATCGCGCAGCGCTGCACCGACGTGATCGAAGCGCTTGGCGCGTCCGGGCCGGCCCCGCTCGCGATCGACGGCGGCCTCGGTCAGAGCCGGCTGCTGGTGCAGTCGCTGGCCGACTTCTCGGGGCGGGAGCTGCGGCGCGCGTCCGAAGTCGAGACGACGGCGCTCGGCGCCGCGTTCCTGGCCGGGCTGGCGGTCGGAGTGTGGCCGTCGCCCGAGGCGTGCCGCGAGGTGATCGCGCCGCCCACGGTGTTCGAGCCCCGGCTCTCCGCGTCGGAGCGGGAGTCGGCTCGCGACCGCTGGGCCGACGCGCTGCGCCGCGCGGCGGGCGATCCCTGACCCGCACCGCGACGCATGCACTACGAGGAGATCCGCGACCGCGACGCCATCGAGGCCTTCCTGCGCCGCGATTCCGGGCTGCACCTGTACGAACTGGCGGACCTCGACGACGGCTTCTGGCCGAAGACGCGCTGGTTTGCGGCTCTCGAGGCGGGCGAGATCCGGGGCCTGTGTCTGCTCTTCCGGGGCTTCGACCCGCCGGTGCTGCTCGCGCTCGAGGCGGAGGGCGAGGAAGGGCTTGCCGGGCTGGTGGACTGGGCGGCTCCACACCTCGGGGTGCGGCTCTACGCGCACTTCACGCCGTCACTGTTCGCCGCGGTCGAGGGCTGCTTCGACGTCGAGCGGCACGGTCTCCACCTGAAGATGCAGCTTCGCGAGCCGAGCCGGCTCCGCGACGTCGACTCCGGCTCCGCGTCCCGGCTCGACCCTGCCGACCTCGAGGAGTTGCGCTCGTTCTACGCGCCCTTGCGTACGGACGGCGCCGAAGGACAGTACGCGCTCGAGCCGTACATGCTCGAGACGGGGCACTACTTCGCGATCCGCGATGCGCGCGGCATCTCGAGCGCGGGCGGCGTGCACTTCTGCTCTACTCAGTACGGTGTGGCAGCGCTCGGAAACATCGCGACTCGCCGCGACGCGCGCGGGAACGGACTGGCCAAGGCAGTGACGGCACGAGTCTGCCGCTCGCTGTTCCAGGTCGTTCCGCTCGTGGGCCTGAACGTCGAGAGCGGCAACACACCGGCAGTTCGCTGTTACACCGCACTCGGCTTCGAACGCTGTGGAAGCTACGTCGAGGCGACGCTGCGTTCCTGTTGAGGCCGGCGGCCAGCTGCTATGCTACGCGGCCATGAAAGCCCTCCCCGCCCTCGCATCCGTCGTGCTTCTCGTCTTCGCCGCTGCCTGCGAGGGCGAGGCGCCCGTCGAAGAGCGTCGTCCCCAGTACCGCAACTCGGCCGCCGAGTACCTGCTGGCCGAGCAGGCGAAGAAGGCGCAGCGCCGCCGCGACCTCGCCGACCAGGCGACCGCCGAGCGCGCGGCGCACCGCGACCAGTTGCTGAAGGCGATCCCCGCGGACTTCCCGCGCGCCTTCGTCGACTTTCCGGGCGCGTCGTTGACGAGCGGCTTCGAGCAGGGCGGCGTCGTGATCATCACGCAGCAGGTCGGCCAGTCGCCCGAGGACGCGTGGGCGCGGGCCACGGACCAGGCGGCGCAGAGCGGCTGGCAGCTCGAGATCGAGACGACGATCGGTGAGAACTACGAGGGATCGTTCCTCAAGGGCACCAAGCGCGTACAGCTGAGCGTGCTCGACCGGAAGCGGATCGGGACGCACGTGGTCGCGACGCTGATGGAGCTCGACCCGGGAGCCCCCGCGCCTCCACCCGAGTGATCGCCGCGTCTCAGCAGCGCGCGGCGCCGCCCGAGCGCTGGAGGTGCTCGGAGTAGCGCACCATGTGGGACAGCGCGCGGACCGCGCGGTGTCCCGAGGGGTAGCAGAGCCGCCCTGACTCGCGAACCCCGAGCGGTCCCGGGTTCCCGTAGTCGCGGTCTGTGTAGACCAGGTCCGAGGCCACCAGGATCGGCACACAGTTGCGCTCGCTGGCTTCGGCCGCAGCCAGCGCATAGCGGCGGTCTTGCGTCTCGTGGAAGCCGCCGATCCGATCCAGCCCATGATCGGGCCAGAAAGGTCCGCTCCTGAACATCTGTGCCTGCGCCGCCTGGATCCCGATGCCCAGGTAGATGATCGCGTCTACGTCGGGATGCGACGCCATCAATTCGAGCACCTCGGGAATCGTGTCGCGCGTCTCGCCGCCCGCCAGGTCGATCGGGTTGCTGCGGCTCCAGCGCGACGGGACCATGCCGTCGATCTTGCTGCGCAGGTCGTCGGGTAGCGGGATCAGGTCGAGGCCCGCGCGGACACAGGCATCGGCGGTCAGGACACCCCAGCCGCCGGCCACGGTGAAGAGCAGTGTGCGTCGCCCCTTCGGGAGCGGTTGGCTGGCGAAGCTGGCCGCGGCGTCGTAGGCCTCCTCGATGGTCTCGGCGCGGGCGATGCCCGCCTGCCGGCAGACGCCCGAGAAGATCCGGTCATCGGAGGCGAGGGCACCCGTGTGGCTCGACGCCGCGCTCTTGCCTGCGCGGGTGACGCCGCCGCGCATGACCACCAGGGGCTTGCGCGCGCTGTGTGCGCGCGCGACCTCGAGGAAGCGGCGTCCGTCCTCGACGCCCTCCAGGTAGCAGAGGCTGACCGAGGTCTCGGGGTCCTCTGCGAAGTACTCCAGGTAGTCGGCCAGCTCGAGCTGTGCGGAGTTTCCGCAAGAGATGGCTTTCGACACGCCGATCCCGGACAGGCAGGCGTAGTTCATGTAGCTCGAGACCAGGTTTCCGCTCTGGCTCACGATCGAGATCGGTCCCGCGGGCGGGTAGGGCGCGACGATCTGCGCGCACATCGAGACCGGGGTCGAGATCAGTCCCTGGCCGTTGGGTCCGGCGATGACCATGCCGAGTTCTTCGCCGAGCGCGACCAGGCTCCGCTCGGCCTCGAGCCCGTCCTGGCTCTCGCCGTAGCCGGCCGACGCCACGAACGCGGCACGTACGCCGACGGCGGCGCACTCTCGGAGAAGGTCCTCGTTGACGCTCACGGGCGTGCAGATGAATGCGAGATCGGCGCGTCCCTTCGGCACCTCCGAGATGCTCTTCAGTGTCGGGTGACCGAAGCTCTCGAGGCCTTCGCGATTGATCGGGAAGATCCCGCCCTCGTAGCCGCGCGACAACAGGTTGTGGAAGGTGACGGTCCCGAACTTTCCCGGGTGAGCCGAGACACCCGTGACGATGATTCCGCGCGGGTTGAAGAGCGGAGCAAAGCGCTCGAGGACCCCGCTCATGACGGCTCCCCGCGCAACTCCACCAGCGCATCCACGATGACCGGCTCGGCGCCGTCGAGCACGAGCGGGTTCACGTCGATCGACGCCACGTCGTCGCGCTCGAGTCCGATGCGCCCGAGCGCCTCGAGGATTCCCGCCAGCGCCGCGGTGTCGACCGCGGGTTCGCCTCGGAACTCGCCGAGGATCGCGCGGTGCTCGAGCGCGTCGATCAGTCCAGCCGCATCCCCCGGCTCGAGCGGTGCCACCGCGAACGCCACGTCCTGCAGCGCCTCGGCAAAGACCCCCCCGAGTCCGAGCATGACGCAGGGGCCGAACTGCTCGTCGCGGACGAGGCCCGCGATGACTTCGCGGCGGCCGTTGGCCATCGGCTGGATCAGCAGGGCTGCGTCCCCGTCTTCGGGCCGGCGCGCCGCCAGAAGCTCCCCGGCTGCCGCGCGGAGCGCATCGGCGTTGGCCAGGCCCAGGCGGACGAGCCCGCGCTCGGACTTGTGCGCGATTCCGCGCCCGCAGAGCTTGGCGACGACGGGGTACCCGAGATCGTCGCCTGCGCTCACGGCGTCGTCGGCCGACGCCGCCAGGCTTTCGGGTGGAACGCGCACGCCGTGTTCGGCGAGGAGCCGCTTGGACTCGTATTCGGAGAGCGTGTAGGCCAATGCGCGGGCAGCATAGAGGCGGCGACTGCCCGTGCCAAGCCCCGCTCAGGTCAGCTTCTCGGTCGTGTCCGAGAGCAGCTCGGCGACGTGCTCTCCGAGGTTGCGGAAGACCTGCGCGGCCGTGCGCGGGTAGCGACTCGCCAGACGCTGCATGTTCTTCTGCGTCAGCCGCAGCACGCGCGCGTCCTCGATCACGTCGACGTTGGCGCTTCGCAGCCTGTTGAAGATCCCGACCACGCCGACGGTATCGCCGCGCCCCTGTCGTCGAAGCACGAGCCGTCCTTCGGGACGGTCCACGCTCGCCTCGACCGTCCCGTCGATGATCACGTAGAGCTCGCGCCCCTGCTCGCCGGCCTGCATCAGCCGCTGGCCGGCCGGTAGCTGGCGCATGCTCGCCATCAGCGCGACCCAGCGGCATTGCGTCTTGGAGAGGCCCTTGAAGAGCTCGATCGTATTGGCGGGGTCTTCGCCCAGGTCGAGCGTCAAGCTGTCCCAGAGGGTGACGACGCGGAGGCCCGAGCAGAGCACCGGCGTGAGAGTCACGTCGACGAGCCATGCGAAGGCCAGCGTCACCGCCCCTAGGGCGCCCACCTGGACCTGCGGTGTCAGGTCGCTGGTGGTCAGCATGAAGAAGCCCGTGCAGATGGCGATCGTCGTGTACGTGACCGGACGGCCCACCGCGATCAGCGCCGAGCCCATGGCCCGGCGTTCGTCCGCGTAGCGTTTGGCGTCCTGCGTGAAGCGCACGAAGTAGTGGATCGTGTCGTCGATGGCGATGCCCAACGCCATCGGCCCGATGATGCTCGTGGCCAGGTTGAGCGTCACTCCGCTCGCGCCGAGGGCACCGAAGAAGAAGACGACGACGAGCGCGTTGGGCAGCAGCGCCCGCAGCGCCGTCCGCCAGTCCAGGAAGAACACGATCAGGATGGCGTAGATGAAGGCGAGCGCGCTGAACATGCTCAGGGCCTGCCCGCGCGAGATCGTCTCGGCCAGGCGGTTCTTCAGGATGGGGTTGCCGGTCACCGTACCGACGATCCCCTCGGGGAAATCCTGCATGCGGGCGTTGATCCGGTTCACGAGGTCGCTCACGATCGTGCGGTCCATCACGTTGGCGCGCACGCGGATGTTCGCGAGCTGGCGGCGGCCGTCGAGGAATCCGAGCAGGTCTTCGCTGCTTCCGAAGAAGAGCAACTGCGCCGCCAACCGGCGCGTCTCGGGGATCGCCAGGTACTCGGGACGGTTCTCGTGGAAGCCCCGGTTGATCAGCTTGATGAAATCCGCCACCGAGGTCGTGCCGCCGATCTCGGGCTGGTCCTCGAGCCAGACCTGGAATTCCTCGAGCAGGCGCAGGTTCTCGGGCTCCTGGAAGGCGTTCTCCTTGTCGGAGCGCAGCACGATGTTGAACGGGTTGGCGCCCTCCAGGTACTCGTTGACGGCATTGAAGTGAACGCGCACGTTGGAGTCGGCGGGGAACGCCGCAATGCTGTTCCCGCCGACCTCGACCTGCGACGCCGCGCCGAGCGCGGCCACGAACAGGCCCGCGTAGGCCCAGAGGATCAGCGTGCGGTTGCGCAGGTTGAAGTCGCCCAGCACGCGGGCCGCGCGTGCGAGAGGCCCGGTGTCCGTCTGGCTCGTCCGGCGCGGCAGCGGCAGCAGGCTCAGCAGGGTCGGGAGCAGGAACAGCGAAGCGAGCGTGCTCGCGGTGATGCCGATCAGTGCGAGCACGCCGAACTCCGAGATCGCGCCGATGGGACTGAGCGCGAGCGCCAGGAACCCGGCTGCGGTGGTGATCGCGGTCAGGATCAGCGGCTGCGCGACCAGCATGACGGCGTGGTGCGCCGCCTCGGCGGAGCTGGCGTCGGGGTTCTCGCGAACCGAGTCGTAGTACTCGGACACGACGTGCACCGCGTAACTGAGGCCCAGGATCAGCATGAGTGGCGGCACGAGCGACGTGACCAGGTTGAGCGGTTCCTCCTGCCAGGCGGCGAGCCCCATGGTCCAGACGAGCGCGATCACGATGGTGAGCAGCGGCAGGACGACACCGCGCACGGTGCGGAAGCTGAAGGCGAGCACGAGCCCGAGTCCGAGCAGGATGAGCGGCATGGCGCGCTTCCAGTCCGCGAGCTGGTACTGGACCTGTGCGACCTTGATGTGAGGCCCGCCCGTGATGAACACCTCGGCTCCGCCGCGCTCCGCATCCACGATGGCCTGGATCTCGGCGTCGGTGCCGCGGTTGATGAACTCGCGATCCGAGAAGTCCAGGAATTGGATGATGATCGCCGCGGTCCGCGCGTCGTTCGAGACCAGGTTGCCGGCGAAGACCGGGTTGTCGAGCACGCGCTGGCGCAGCTCCTCGAGCGCCTCGGGGTCGTCCGGCACCTCGCGCACGAAGGGCTCGACGTCGATGCCGAATTCGCTGCCGCGAATGTCGATCGCGTTCACGATCGACGTCACGTGGTGAACGCCGTCGACCAGGCCCAGGCGGGTCGTCAGCCGCTCGACCGTCGAGAGCGACTCGGCGGTGAACAGGTCGTCCGTGCGGACCGCCACGAGCATGGTCTCGTCGTTGCCGAACGCCTTGCGGACGAAGTCGTAGAACTGCTTGCTCTCGTCTCCCTCCGGCAGGAGCCGGTTCTCCGACGGGTCGATCTCGAGCAGGAAGCGTCCCGTCTCGAAATCGACCAGTTGGTCGACCGCGAGGCCGGTCACCCCCGTCAGGATCGCGAGCATCAGCCAGGCGCGGCCCGTGACGAAGCGGAAGAGTTGGTCCAAGCGGGCCTCCAGGGGCGGCTAGCGGCCTCGGTTCCGGTCCAGCTTCGAGAGCGAGAAGACGCTGTCCTTGAGCCCGCGGTCCACCTCGACGTCCTCGATCACGACCTGTGTATGTGTCTCGTCGCGCAGGTCGCGCATGAGGAGTTCGGTCGCGAACCAGACGCCGCCCTCCTCGAGCAGTTGCCCGGGGTCGGCGGTGAGGATCTTGCGCGGTTCGTCCCCGCGCTCGTAGGACTCGGTCTTCAGTGTGACGCAGGTCTCCCGGTCGACGAAGAAGACGACCCGGTCGTAGCTCGACTCGGCCTCGGCGGCGGGCCGCGTCTGGACGACCCAGACCGGCTTGCCGGCCTCGACGGCGTCGGGCAGCCGCTCGCTCGCGCCGGGCTGGTTCAGCCCCTGCCAGCGGGCGAAGTCCTCGTAGCTGAAGTCGGTGCCGAAGAGCTTTCCCCCGCCGCCCTGTCCGGTGACGCGCTTGGTCTTCCGGATCTCGGGAGTGTACAGGAACATGTCGGGTGACCCCGTGTCCTGCTCGATGGCCAGGAAGGCCGAGCCGCGCACCTCGAGCGGCTTGGTAAAGCGCAGCAGCACGCGCCGCAGCGAGTCGGACTCGAACCGCTTGCCCAGGATCTTGGCGCGGCTCACGCGCTTGCCTCCGATCCGGTCGAACGCGCTGAACTCCACGAGTTGCTCGCTCGACTCCGTGGGCGCGTTCAGCTTGACGCAGTCGAGAACCTCGTCGACCGAGCCGACCACCCCGACCACCCCGGCGGGGACCGCGTCCACGCTGGCCGGAGCCTCCGAGTCGGCCCGGCTGGCCCAGGAGCCGGACAGGACCAGGGCGAAGGCCAGCAGGGTGGCGGGCAGGGGTGCGATCGGGCGGGGGATTCGCATCTGGGGCCGTATCTTAGCCGCGTGGGACCCGGCCCGGAAGGGCCGCGGGGAGCCCCTCCCAGGGGCCGGCTGTTAGCATTCGGCATGCGCCCGAAGACGCTGATCCCGCTGACGCGCGTCGCGACCTACCACCGGACGGTCGCGGCTTCGGCCGAGCGTGTCTGGGAGAACGTGCGTGACTGGGAGCACCTTCCCTGGCTGCATGACTCCTCCTTCTCGAGCATCGAGTGTCTCGAGTCGGGCGAAGAGGGCTGGCGCGCGCGCGTCGGCCTGCACCCGTCCTCCGCGGGACGCGAGATCCTGCTCGAGCTGGTGATCGACGCGGCGGCCAGCCGCTACGTGTCGCGCGTGGTCGAGGGCCAAGGCGCGCGTACGGAGATCTGGACGAGCGTCGAGCCCGGTGGCGACTCGCACACGAAGATCCGCGTGGAGTTCTGGCTGCCGGACGTCGACCCCGTGAGCGCCGACGCGCTGGGCCGCGTGTACACGGAGCTCTACTCACGGCTCTGGGACGAGGACGAGGGCATGATGATTCGGCGCGCAGCGGAACTGGCGCCGCGCCCGCGGAGTGCGGGGCAGCCGCAGCGCTGCCTGGCGCTCGGTCCGCTCGAAGAGCTGCGCGCGCGCCTGCCGCTGCTGATCGAGCTTGCGGGGCGCCGCTTCCGCGTGGTTGAGGTCGAGGGCCGCCTGCTCGCGCACCCGGTTCGCTGCCCCCACCGCCTGGGGCCGCTCGAGGACGCGGCGGTCGAGGCGGGCGTGGTGACTTGCCCGTGGCACGGCTACCGCTTCGACCTGCGGACCGGCCTCAGCTGCGACGGCCGCGGGCTGAGGCTCGACCGGGCACCCGAGGTGCGGGTCGACGAGCGCTCGCAGGTGAGTCTCTCCTTCTGAGCCTTCCACTGGGCGCGGCGTTCGTGGGATGGTGACGGTCCGGGCCGGGGCCCGGATGCGGAGGACGCCTTGAAGACCGAGACGCTCAGCACCGAGATCGTCGATCGCGTTTTCGCGATCACCCTCACTCGCGCGCGCCAGTACAACACCATTACCCCGACGCTGCGCGACGACCTGCGCGCCGCCATCGACGCGGCCGAAGCGAGCCCGGACGCCAGCGTCATCCTGCTGCGCGCCGAGGGCCCCGCGTTCTGCGCCGGCTACGCGCTCGACTGGGGCACGGCCAGCGCCGCCGCCGAGATCGACGCCACCGACGGCGTCCGCGAGCGGCCGCACCGGGCCTGGGACTCCGTCGCGGACCTGCGCATGATGGACACGTTCGTGGACGTGTACATGAAGCTCTGGTACGCGAGGAAGCCCACGATCGCGGCCGTGCAGGGCTGGTGCATCGGCGGCGGAACCGACATGGTGCTCTGCGCCGACCAGATCATCGCCGCCGAGGGCGCCCGCTTCGGCTACCCGCCATCGCGCGTGTGGGGCACGCCCACGACGGCGATGTGGGTCTTCCGGATGGGCCTCGAGAAGGCCAAGCGCTACATGCTGACCGGCGACGAGATCCCGGCGCCCGAGGCCGCGCGGATCGGGCTGATTCTCGAGACCGTTCCCGACGACGAGCTGGCGGAACACTCGCTGGCGTTCGCGAAGCGGATGGCGCTCGTGCCGCTCAACCAGCTGATCATGCTCAAGCTGCTGTGCAACCAGACGGCGGAGAACATGGGACTGTCCTCGAGCCGGCTGCTCGGGACGCTCTTCGACGGCGTGGCGCGCCACACGCAGGAGGGGCTGGACTTCGTGGCGCGCGCGCAGGACATCGGCTTCCGCGAGGCGGTGCGGGAACGCGACGACGCGTTCGGCGACTACGGCAGCCGCCCTGAGGAGAAGTAGAGATGGGAAACGTCCTCTGGGAGACCGACGGTCCCGTGGCGATCGTCACGATCGACCGCCCCGAAGTTCGCAACGCGGTGGATCGGCCGACGGCCGGTGAGCTGGCCGAGGCGTTCAGGCGCTTCGACGCCGCCGATGAACTGTCCGTCGCCGTGCTCACCGGCATGGGCGGCGCGTTCTGCTCGGGCGCCGACCTGAAGGCGGTGTCTTCGGGCCGCGGCAACGCCCTGCGCGACGAGGGCGACGGTCCGCTCGGCGTGTCGCGCATGCTGCTCGGAAAGCCCGTGATCGCCGCCGTCGAGGGGCACGCCGTGGCGGGCGGACTCGAGTTGGCCCTGTGGTGCGACCTGCGAGTCGCGGCGCGTGACAGCGTGTTCGGCGTGTTCTGCCGCCGTTGGGGAGTGCCGCTGGTGGACGGCGGGACGATCCGGCTGCCGAGGATCGTCGGCCAGGGCGTGGCGCTCGACATGATCCTGACCGGCCGGCCGGTCTCGGGAGAAGAGGCGCTGCGCGTCGGGCTGGCGAACCGGCTGGTCGAGTCCGGTGAGACGCGCGCGGCCGCGATCGGGCTGGCGAAGGAGATCGCCGCCTTTCCCCAGCGGTGTGTGCGCAGTGACCGGCTGTCGGCCTACCGGCAGTGGAGCCTGGGCCTCGACGACGCGCTGGCGCTCGAGACGAAGCTCGGGCGCGAGACGATCGAGTCCGGCGAGACGCGCGAGGGTGCGACGCGGTTCGCCCGGGGCGCCGGGCGTCACGGGGACTTCGGCTGAGCGTGGCTCAGCCGTGCTTGCCGGCGCTCCAGCCGTTGGCGGCGAGCGCCTCTTCGCCGAACCTGCGCGGTCCGTCTTCGAGCGTGGTCGCGACGGTGTCGTTCCACCGGTTGAGGTAGCCGAAGAGCGAGATCACGGACACGATCTCCACGATCCGGGCTTCGTCGAAGTGCTCGCGCAGCGCCTCGAAGTGCGCGTCGGTAGCGGCGTTGGGGACGAGCGCCGCGTCGTTCGCGAGGCGCAGGGCTGCGCGCTCCGCGTCGTCGAAGAGCGGGCTGGTGTCGTACTCGAACGCGGCCGCGATCTTCTCCCGCGACGCGCCGGCGCGGTGCGCACTGTGCGAGGTGTGCGCCTGGCAGTAGCTGCAGCCCGCGGCGCGGCTGGCGACGTAGGCGATCAGCTGGACGAGAGCCCGGTCGAGCGTTCCACTCGCCAGGACCGTGCCCGAGAGTCCCGCGAAGGCGCGCAGCAGCTCGGGGCGCCGTCCCATGGCGAAGAGGCTCTGCGGCACGAAGCCCATGGAGTCCTCGACGAGCTCGAAGAACGGTTCGAACTCCGCGAGCTCTTCGCGTGCGAGCGGCTGGATGCGGGCCATGCGTCGGACCTCCTGGCTTGTCGTGCCGCCGAGAGTATTACGCAGTCGCGATGCGGATCACTGCGGCCGGCGCGCCTGCACGCCCAGGCGCTCCTCGAGCGCCATCCCGACCGAGCACAGCCTTCCCTCGTCGAAGAGCCGGCCGTGCAGCGTCAGTGCGAGGGGTAGCCCGTCGGAATCGAAGCCCGCGCGCAGCGTCAGCGAGGGGTGCCCGCTGGCGTTCGTCGCCAGGCTGAACACGTGGCCCCAGTCGGGCGCCGCGACCACGTCGACGGAGTCGAAGAGCGCGCGCATCGCCTGCATCACGCGGCGGCGCACGCGCTGGAGCTGCACGAACTCGACGGCCGGTACGTAGCGGGCGGTGCGCAGCACGTTCGGCCAGGAGCTCTCGTCCTGCTGCACGAGCTCGTCGTCGCGGTTGCTGAGCGTCAGCTCCTCGAACGCGGCCGCCGCCTCGACCTGCAGCAGGGTCAGCAGGGTCTCGTACGGCAGGTCGGGGATCTCGACCTCGACGAGCTCCAGCCCACATGCGGCGAGTGCGTCGAGTGCCGCGCGCTGCGCGGGGCCGGTGTCGGCGAAGTGCCGGGGCATGAAGCCGACGCGGAGTCCGTCGACGGAAGCCGTGGCGTCGAAGTTGAACGGCAGGTCGATCCCGTCCGGGTCTCCCGTATGCGTGCCCGAAATCGCGTCGAGTACGAGCGCCGCGTCCTCGACGCTTCGGCAGATGGGTCCGAGCTTGTCGAGCGACCAGCAGAGCGCCATGGCTCCACTCCGCGCGACGCGCCCGAAGGTGGGCCGGAGCCCGACCGCCCCGCAGATGGCCGAAGGGTTGGCGATGCTGCCGAGCGTCTCGCTGCCGATCGCGAAGCCGACGAGGCCGGCAGTGGTCGCCGCGGCGGGGCCGGCGCTCGAGCCGCCGGAGCCCTTCTCGGGGTGCCACGGGTTGCGCGTCCGGCCGCCGAACCAGACGTCGCCCTGCGCGAGCTCGCCGAGACTGAGCTTGGCCACGAGCACGGCGCCCGCGGCGTCGAGGCGGCGCACGACCTCGGCATCCGTCTGCGGCACGCGGTGCCGGTACGGCGCCGCTCCGTAGGTGGTGGCGATGCCGGAGGTGTCGAGCAGGTCCTTCGCTCCCCAGGGAATGCCGTGGAGCGGACCGCGCCGGCGCCCGTCGCCGATCTCGCGGTCGGCCCGCGCCGCGGCGTCGAGAGCGCGCTCCTCGGTCAACGACACCACGCAGCGAAGCCCGGGTCCGAGTTCGCGCAGGCGCTCCAGGTAGATCGCGGTCAGCTCGCGGCTCGTCAACGCACCGCACTCGATCCAGCGTGACAGCCGCGTGACGGGAGCGTGCGCCACGTCGGCCGCGTCGCTCGGCCGCGGTCCCGGCTCGAGCTTCGAGCGGACCAGCGGAAGCGATGTGGTCTCGAACTCCTGTCCGGGCAGGCGCGGGTCGAAGCCCGTCGCGGGTCCGAGTCCGTTCGGAAGCTCGACGGCGCGGCGGCGCTCGTACATCGCCAACTGGAAGCGCAGCCCGCCCAGCGCGAGCTTGCGTTCCTCGTCGCTGAAGTCGACGGCGGCCAGGCGTTCCGCCGCGGCAAGCTCCTCCCGCCCGATCTTCGGATCGTCTCCCACCTGCGGATTGTCTCATACGGCCTGAGCGGGCGTATGATCGGGTGATGCCATCGCGCCCGAACCTGTTGATCTTCATGCCCGACCAGCTTCGCGCCGACTGCACGGGCGCGTTCGGAAACGCCGCCGTGCAGACGCCGAACATCGACGCGCTCGCCGCGCGCGGAGTGAGGTTCGGCAACGCGTTCTCGCAGCACAGCGTCTGCTCGCCGAGTCGCGCGTCGCTGTTCACGGGCTGGTATCCGCACGTGACGGGACATCGTACGCTCACGCACCTGCTCCGGCCCTGGGAGCCGAACCTGCTCAAGCTCCTGCGCGACTCTGGCTACCACGTGGCCTGGGCCGGCCAGCGCGGCGACACCTTCGCGCCCGGCATGACGCAGGCCAGCACCGACGAGTGGGGTTTCCGCGTGCGTCCAGAGGGCAGGTTCCACGACTGCCCCTGGCCGCAGGACCACAAGTTCGCGCGCACCTTCTACTACGGTCGCCGGGAAACGGACGGGGCCGGCGGCGTGGCGCTCGACTTCGACGAGGCTGCCGTCCAGACGGCCGAGCAGATGCTCGGCGACGGAATGCCGGAGCCGTGGTGCCTGTTCGTCGCGCTGATCTTTCCGCATCCCCCGTTCCATGTCGAAGAGCCGTGGTTCTCGATGCACTCCCGCTCCGACGTGCCGCTCCCGGTCGACACCGACCTGGAGCGCAAGCCCGCCTTCATGCGCGAGATCCGGCGGCAGTACGGGACGGACCGGCTCGACGACGACGACTGGCGCGAGATCGTCGCGACCTACTACGGGATGATCTCGCGCGTCGACGCACAGCTCGGCCGCATGCTACAGGCCGTCGAGCGCACGGGCGGCGAGTCGCGCACCGTGACGGCGTTCTTTACCGACCACGGCGAGTACCTGGGCGACTACGGCCTGATCGAGAAGTTCCCCTCGGGCCTCGACGACTGCCTGCTCCGCAACCCGCTGATCGTGGCCGGACCCGACACACGGCAGGGCGCCGAGTGCGGCGCGCTCGTCGAGCTGGTGGACCTGCTGCCGAGCTTCTTGGAGCTTGCAGGGACCGAGGCGACGCACACGCACTTCGGCCGCAGCCTGGTGCCGCTGCTCTCGGACCCGGCGGGCGCGCACCGCGACGCCGCGTTCTCGGAGGGCGGCTTCACCGATCGCGAGACCCATCTGCTGGAGCACTCGCCGTTTCCCTACGACCTGAAGGCGGGCATCCAGCACCAGGATCCGGTCTACGCCGGGAAGGCGGTGTCGATGCGGACGCGCGACTGGACCTACATCCACCGGCTCTACGAGGACAACGAGCTATACGACCGCGCGGCCGACCCGCGCGAGTGCCACAACCGCTCGGGCGAGCCGGCGCTCCAGGGACTCGAAATCGAGCTGCGCGACCGCGTGCTCGACTGGATGATCGCCACGTCCGACGTCATTCCCTGGGATGCCGACCCGCGGTTCACCACGCACCAGCGCGAGAGGGAGGCCGGTCTCTAGCTGCGCGGGCGCAGCGAGGCGATCGCCTCGGCGTGCGCCCGGAACTCCGACGCGTCGCGGTAGCCCGCGCCGTGCACGAGCCGCGTCACCCCCGCCCCCGCGAACGCCGCGGCGCGCTCGGCCATGCGCGAGGCATCGCGCGTGTCGAGGCCCGAGAGGGCGACGACCTCGGGCTCGGGGCGTCCGGCTTCGCGCGCCAGGCGCCGAAGCTCCGCGACCGGCTGCTCCAGGTCCGCGGGATGGCGCACCATCGGCATCCAGCCGTCGCCGTACCGGACGGCGCGCTCGAGTGCGTGCGGCGGCTGTCCGCCGACGAAGATCGGGGGCCGCCCGGGCCGGGGAAGGAAGAGGAAGGGCTGGCCGTTGGCCTCGACCTCGTCGCGGGCAAAGCAACGCTCGATGAACTCGAGCGTGCCGTCCGCCAGTGCGCCCCGGCGGCGGCGGTCCACGCCGAGCGCCTTGAACTCGGGCCGCATCCAGCCGAGGCCCACGCCGAGCAGGAGCCGTCCCGCAGACAGCTCCTGGATCGTTGCGAGCCACTTCGCTGTCGGGAGCGGCGGCCGGTAGGGCAGGTTCAGCACGGCGGTCCCCAGGCCCACGCGCTCGGTGCGCGCGGCCAGGAAGGCCAGCGTCGCGAGCGGATCCAGGTAGCGCCCGCCGGAGCCCTCGGCGTCGTCCGGCGGAATAGCGACATGGTCCGAGACCCAGACGTCGTCGATGCCGGCCTCTTCGGCCGCAGCTGCGCAGTCCGAGATCGTCTCGCGCGTGGACTGTGGGCCCATCACGCGGATCATCATGCCGAGCCGCAGGGACATGCGCGCATCGTAGCACCGGCGCTTCCCTCACCCCTCCGCCGAGGCCGACGATTTGACGCTGGCGGGCGGCCTCCGCGACCATCCCGCCCATGTCCGCCCGCCGCCGCCTGCGCAACCTGCTGCTCGTGCTCATCGGACTGCTCTACGCGGCGTCGATTCCCTGGTACCGCACCACCGGCGAGACGCCGGCCCTGTGGCTCGGCCTGCCGGACTGGGTCGCCGTCGCGCTCGGCTGCTACGCGGCTGCCGCGGTGTTGAACGCCGTCGCGTGGTGGCTCACCGATGTCTCCGACGCGCCGGACGCCTCCGAGGACCGGGAAGGCGCCTCGTGAGTCTCGAATACCTGGGCGTCGCGGGACTCGCGGTCTACCTGGTGGCGCTGCTGGTCGTGGCGGAGCTCGCGCGGCGCGCCCGCCGCGACCAATCCCCCGCGGATCACTTCCTGGCCGGACGCGACCTGGGCGTGTTCGTGCTCTTCCTGACGCTCTATGCGACCGCGTACAGCGGGAACTCGCTGCTCGGCTACCCGGGCGAGGCGTACCGCCGCGGCTTCTCGTGGATCATGGCGACGGGCTTCATGCTGTCGATCGTCGTCTGCTTCCATGCGCTGGTGCCGCGGCTGCGGCCCATCGCCGTGGCGCACGCCTTCGTGACGCCCGGCGACTGGGTGCGTCACCGCTTCGCCGGCGAGCCGGGCGCACGCGCCCTGTTGGCCGGAGTCTCCGTCCTCATGACGCTGGCGCTCGCGAACTTCCTCTTCGCGCAGCTCAAGGCCATGGGCGAGATGGCGGACCAGGTGACGGGCGGCGTCGTCTCGTACGAGTTCGGCGTCTTCGGCCTGGCGCTCGTCATCCTGGTCTACGAAACCGTCGGGGGAATGCGCGCCGTCGCGTGGACCGACGCCGCCCAGGGCGTGCTGATGCTGCTGGGCCTCGCGGCCCTGCTGAATTGGGTACTTGGGGCGTCCGGCGGACTCGAGCTCATGACGACGCAGATCCTCGAGATCCGGCCGGCCGCGGCGCTCGTGCCCGACGCCCGCGAGTGCGCCAACTGGGTCAGCACGATCGGTCTGCTGGGTCTGGCCAGCATCGTGTACCCGCAGGCCATCCAGCGCATCTACGCGGCGCGCAGTGGCCCCGTCCTGAAGCGCTCGCTCGCGATGATGAGCTTCATGCCGCTGGCGACGACCGCAGTCGTGACGCTGATCGGCCTGGCGGCGATCCCGCGCTTCGCGGACCTGGGCGCGGCCGAAGCCGACCGCGTCATGCCGCTGCTGCTAGGCGAGTGGGCTGCGGCCAGCCCGCTCTACGCGGTCGCGGCGGTGGCCGTATTCATCGGGGCCCTGGCGGCGATCATGTCGACCGCCGACTCGGTGCTCCTGTCGCTGGGATCGCTGGTCGCCGAGGATCTGCTCGGACGCCCGCGCGACGACGCGTCGACGACGGCGCTCGGCAAGAAGGTCGCGGCATGGACCATGCTCGCGATGGCCTGCGGGGCGATGTTCCGCGAGATCACCCTCTGGCGGCTGATCGAGCTGAAGATGGAGCTGTTGATCCAGTGCGTGCCGGCGTTCCTGCTGGCCATCCACTGGCGTGGACTGCGCGCGCGTCCCACGTTCGCGGGCCTGGTGGCCGGCGCCGCCGTCGCGATCGTCGGGGTGCTGGCCGGTTGGAAGCGCATCGGCGGCGTGCACATCGGCATGCTGAGCCTGTGCCTCAACCTGGCGATCGCGGTCGCCGGCTCGATCTGGGCCCGTCCGCGCCGGTCCGAGCCCGTCCGCCCGTCCGCGGGGCTGGGCTAGTGCCGGATCAACCCGTCCACCCGATCCAGGTCGTTGATCACGCGCCAGGCGCCGCCGCCGTCCTCGACCTTTCCCTTCCAGCTCTCGAGCCGGTCCATGTACTCGCGCGGGTCGATCTGGTCGCTGCGCAGCTTGGTCACGTTGAGCGCCACGACCTGGATTCCCGCCAGGTCGATCGTGAAGTCGCGCACGTAGCCCTCCTGCAGGTCCTCCTCGAGGTCCGAGAAGATCAGGATGTACTGGTGCCCGGCACCGGTCTCGTGCAGCCACTCGGCCGCCTGCAGCAGCCCGCCGCTGATGTCGGTGTACGGACTGCTCTTCACGCCGGTCACGAAGCGATCGAGTTCGCGGCGGAACGCGCGCTTCTGCTGGTTCGAGTACGACGGGCGGCGGTCGAAGGTGACCTTGGCCACGATGTCCTTCTCGGTGAAGCTGCCGCTGTCGATGCGCGCCATGCCGAGCGAGTCGTCGCTGTTCAGCGTGCCGAGCAGGTAGTTCATGATGCTCTGCACCTTGTCGATCTCGGTCGTGTACGTGCCCGAAGTGTCGACGAGCAGGTAGACGGCCTGCGTCGGCGGCAGGCCGTCTCCGCAGCCGAGCGTCGCGGTCAGCACGAGTCCCAGGATGCCGGTGAGGTTCGTGCGCTTCATCAGACCACTCCTCCGGGGTGAGGCTCGGCGGGAGCCGAGCCGGATCGTGCGGAGCGCTTCGTCCACATCTCCTCGACGCGTAGCGGCACGACGATCAGCAGGTCGTAGACGAACGTGAGCACCGAGCCCAGGTTCGTCGAGAACGCGCCCAGCAGTTCCATCACGCCCGCGCTCGCGCGGAGCCCGAACGCCAGCAGTGTTCCCGTGACCGTGCGGGCCGACCGGATGAACGACTCGAGCGGGATCGCGACGAAGGTCAGCGCGAAGGGAAGCATGAATCCCATCACCATCTGGCCCACCGCCGGGATCCAGCGGAACTCCGCCGCGACCTCGACCCCGCCGGACAGCGACTGCGCGAGCGCGGCGCTGTCGGCCGCGAGCATGTCGCGCATGTAGGCCAGCGAAGCTTCGACGCCCGCCAGCGTGAGCAGGATGAAGAAGGCGACCCACGCCAGGCGCTTGCGCATGACGTCGTCGAGCATTCCGATCACCGGAAAGAGCCGCGTCACGCGCAGGGACTCCATGAGGAAGAGACCCATGGCGATCTCGATCAGGATGATGACGAGGGCCGCGATGTCCGAGACCATCAGCGAGCCCACGTGGCTGCTCGCGCCGACCATTTCGGACATGGGCAGGGCGATCAGGTGGAAGTTGATGAATGCGCCCATCAGCGCGATCGCCAGCACAAGCGCCGAAGATATGAAGTGCGTGACCGTGGACGACGAGAGGATGCGCGCCGCGTCGTCGGAGCCGGCGCGGATCTCCTCGTACATCTCCATCTGCCGGTCGATCGCCAGCGAGCGCTGGTCCAGTCCGCGGATCGTCCCGTCGACCTGAGCAAGCTCCCGGTCGAGGCGGCGCCAGAACGGCAGCATGCGCGAGAGCAGTCGGTGCCGCATGGCGCTCGCCTTGCGGTACTCGGTCATGGCGCCGGCGTAGGCCGACGTCAGCGTCTTGTGGATGTCGCCCAGGATCCGCCCGACGAACGCGTCGCCGTTCGACGGAATTCCCGCAACAGCTTCGACCGCGTGCACCCACTCCGGAGGCGCAGGCGGCACTTCGGACGACTCGCGGTAGTCCTCGTCGATGCGCTGGATCTGGTCGGCGATCCTGCGGTGCAGCGCCGGGTAGCCGCTCAGGTCGCGTGCGACGGTGGAGTGCACGCGCTCGAACTCGCGCTCGATCAGCCGCTCGGTGTCCTCGCGGCCCATCGACAG
>JAFDDB010000173.1 GCA_019311115.1 Deltaproteobacteria bacterium | reverse complement strand
ATTTGCACGAGATGTATCCGCCACTGGATGATGCGGGGATCGCCGCAATGCTGGGCGACATGAAGGGGCCCCACATCCCGGCCCGGCTCGCTCCATCCTACGAGGAGTTCCTTCGCTTGGCGAATGGACTGTGGTTGTTCGGGGGCGCCCTCGACCTCTGGGGATTCCAGCCTTCAGGCAGCCCGGAAACCGCACCCACCGACCTCGGATCGCTCTTCGCTTCCTTGGCCTTCGACCACATCCAGGTGGATCCGGACAGCACCGAGTTTTCGAGTGGAGACGCGTTCTACTTCGGCTGGTACGGCGACAACCGGTCGCCAGTCCGCATCATCTCCAGCTCGGGTGCGGTCGAGAGAACCGTCGGACCGTGGCTCGAAGTCCAGAATCAGTGGCCCAGCTTCGATGTGTTCCTCGAGCAGGAGGTCGACCGCCTCGCGACGCTCTTCGACACAGAGGGTCTCCGGCTGCACCCGACCACTGCGAGTGTACCGCTCTCCGACTGGGCACGGCCGGACGGCGGCGCCTAGACGGGACAGGGGCTCGCCGACTAGAGCAACTCCTCGGGATACTCCTTGGTCAGAGATCCCGTCCACTCAGGCGCGCGCTTCTTCATGAAGGCCATGGTGCCTTCGCGCGCGTCGGGTGGGCTGGAACCTGTTGCGCCCTGTACCCTCAAGGCTCGGGGAGATCCTGCTCGCCTGCCTGAAGAAGGACAGGAACGAGCGGCCGGTCGACGCCGCGGACCTCTGGCACCGGCTCGGCGACGTGACCCTCGAACCTCCCTGGACCCAGGAGCGCGCCGAACACTGGTGGACGCTCAACGTCCCCGAGGACCGTCCGGTTCAGGAGCTGCGTAACGACTGATCGCAGGCGCTCCCATTGTGGATGCCCATGCGCCGCTACGCGGTTCTCACGTTCCTCGGCACACTCCTGCCGTTCAGGGTGCAGCCGTTGATGGCGCGCGCGCCCCTCCCGCGGTTCGGGTGCGCGTCGCGTTCAGCGGAGGCGCAGCATGTCGCTCGTTCTCGCGGCGATGCGGGATGCGTACGGACACGTACGCGTTGCGGCCGCCGACTACGGTCTTGCGCTCCCGGCTCTGGACGAGGTGCGAGGGCGGGTGAGCCCCGTGTCGGTGCTGCCGGTCATCGATCGCCTGGAAGCGGAACTTGTCGAGGCGCGCCCAGGGTCATTGTACTTCGCACACCTGATGCTCCCGCACTACCTGTACGCCTATCGGTCGGATTGCCGGCTGGTGCCGAAGGCCGGTGCCTGGGTGAACGCATGCTCCAACTTTGCGCGTCCCCGGAGCAACACCGACGAGACGCGGGCCTTCCGTTACCCTCGATATCTCGAACAGGTCCTGTGCACACACCGCCGGCTGGACGCGCTCTTCGAGAGTATGCGCGACGCCGGCACGTTCGACTCCGCCATCATCCTCGTCCATGGCGATCACGGCTCACGGATTGACCGCGGCCCCCCGAGCCAGCGCTTCCTTCGGTGGCTGGTTCCGCGCGACTACGTCGATGTCTTCTCTACCCTCTTCGCGGCCCGGATCCCCGGTCGGCCCCCGGCCTACGACCGGCGCCAACTCGTGCTGTACGATCTGCTCAAGCACTTCATCCGGCGCGGGGGCTTCGCGCCGGTTCTTGGAAAGACCTACACGCGAACGGTCTACCTGACGTCGGGGAAGCGGCGGATGCTCGCCCGTCCCATGCCCGAGTTTTCGCAGGGCCGCGTGGTGCCCACCCGCTGACGGTTCGCTGCCACGTGCGGCATGGACCGTCGGCAGGCCGCTCGACGAACGCGTTATTCTAGCGACAGCGGGCCAGTCGAGGCATCCAGACAGCCGCAGCCGCCATGAGAGATGCGAGCATCCAGTAGCTCCAGGGCGGCAGGACGGGCACGCTCGTTCCCTCGGCGAGGTACTTGATGAACCCGCCGCTCGGCCCGGTGGCGACGATCTCGTCGATGACCACGCCCAGAGCGTCGAAGAGGGTGCTGCCGATCCCGCCCCGCCGCGGCTCGCCGTAGCGATCTGACAGAATGCCCCTTCCCAGAACCCGGGCTGGAACGCAGCTTGTTCGTCCTATGCCCGGCTACCTCTACCTGACCGACCGCAGGTCCAACATGATCATCTCGGGCGGCGCCAACATCTACCCGCAGGAGATCGAGAATCACCTGGCCTCGCATCCCAAGGTCGAGGACGTGGCGGTCATCGGCGTGCCGAACGAGGACTTCGACGAAGAGGTCAAGGCGGTCGTGATCCCACTCGACCGCAACTCGGCCGGCCCCGCGCTCTCGCAAGAACTGATCGACTACTGCCGCGAGGGCATCGCGCACTTCAAGTGCCCGCGCAGCATCGACTTCGTCGACGAGCTTCCCCGCACGCCCACCGGAAAGCTGGTCAACCGAAAGCTCCGCGACCAGTACTGGGCCGACCACGAGGGAAAGCTTGTCTAGTGAGCACCAAGTGCGCCCCCTGGGGCCAGGAGTGCAGCAGGCGCTTTCTCGAGCGAGCGTCGCGCTGTTGTTCCTGGCGGCCTTTCTGGTCGGATTGTACCGGGTGCGTCTCGGCATCGATCTGCAGGACGAGGGCATGTACCTGAGTGCGCCGCTGCGCTACGCGCTCGGCGACGTGCCCTTCCGCGACGAGTTCCTGAATCCGCATCGCATGTTCGACATCGTACTCTGGCCGCTCTTCCACTTCTTCGCCGACGTGACCGTCCTTCAGCTCCGGCTGCTGTGGTTGGGCTTCCAGACCGTCGCGGCCTTGGCGCTCTACAGGCTCTTCCGCCGCTTCGCTCCCGACGAGCTGAGCGCACTCGCCTGCGTGAGCCCGCTGTACCACGCCAACTTGATCTGGACGCCCGGCTACCACGTCATGGGCACCTTCGGCTTCGTCCTCGCATACTCGTTGTGGCTCGGCGGCTGCCTGTCTTCTCGCCTCCGGGGTCAGCTCGGACTTGGCCTCGCGAGCGGGCTTGTGTTCTTCGCTGCGGCCCTCTCGTACCTGCCGTTGCTGGCGCTGGGCGCGGTTCCGGGCCTCGTGCTGATCACGCAACTCCGCTCGTGGCCGCGGATCGGCGGACGCGGAATCGCGACCGCGGCGCACCTGGGAACCCTGCTGCTGCTGGGCTGCACCACGTTGTGGGTCTTCGCGCAGTACAGTCTGTTCGGGGATTGGTGGGTCGCCCAGGAGCGCGTCCTGGCCACCCTGCAGTACCGCACCTCGGTCTGGGAAAAGACCCAGGCGTTCGTCGTCGGGATCGCGCCGAGCCTGCCGCTGGTCGTCTTGGCGGGCACGTTGACGTTCGGACTGATCCGGTACGCGCGCGCCCGGGGCGAGTTCAAATCGCTCCGAGCGAGCGCGGCGGGGACGATCCTCCCCGCGCTCATCGTCCCCGCCATCCTCCTGCCCCTGATCCATTGGCGGTACGCCGTGGGTGCCAGCCAGACGCCATTCATGCCACACGACAACTCGCTGGTCGTTCTGGCGATCGCGTTGGGATTGCATCTGGGTGCGCTGTTCCTCGTGCGCACCCGAGCGCCGGACGACCCCGCGAATCGGGATTGGTGGTTCTCGTACTTCGCGATGACGGCGGGTGCCCTGCTGCTGGCGCTGCTGCACGGGTACCTGAGCCAGATGGTGTTCAAGGCGAGCTTCGCGATGCTGCCGCTCTTCGTCCCCGGTGTCGTTCTGCTGTACCGGGCCCTGGCGAAGGCGTCCGCGGAACCGCTGCCTTTCGTGCTGGCCGGCGCGGTCTGCCTCGCGGTCGGATTCGGCAGCTACACGGTCCGCTCCGACCACATCTACGGGGACGCTCGCACGCACCTGCTCACCGAAGCCTTCACCCAGCCACGACTGGTGGGGATCCGTTCGACCCCGACGCGCGTCGCGCAGCTCGACGGGATCGCCGACTACCTGTCGGTGCGCGTCGAACGTGGGGAGCGCCTGCTCGTGGTCGGGCAGGCCCCCCTGGTCTACTTCCTCACCCAGACCCGACCGGCTCTCGATCACAGCTGGACGGCGCCGACGATCTCGGCGCAGTCGAGGCGCCTCTCCCTCCAGAAGATGATCTCCGCCCAGCTGGTTCCCCGATACCTCGTGCGCGTCCGGAACTTCGACCGCAGCCGTCTGGGCGAGAAGGTCGTCGAGCGACTCTATCCTCTGCACGCCTTCGCGGCCAAACGCTACTCGTTCGAGGTCGACTTCGGCCCGATGGAAATCTGGAGGCGCCGCGATTGATGCACCGACTGGTCACGCCAGGGCCTCTGTCCGGGGCGTTCGGTCGCGACGCGCTGCGCAGCCTCTCCATCGTCTACATCGCCGTACCGAACCTGATCTTCTTGCTCGGCTGGCTGTGGTGGCCGTACGCACTGGCCTGCGGCACCGCCCTCTGCGTAGCCGTCGCGCGCGTGATCCAGGCAGGTCCCGAAGGCGAGCGCCCGACCCGCACGCACGACTGGCGCCTGTACGCCTGGATCGGCGTGTTGTTTTTCGCCTGGCTCTCGATGTCCGGGATCGGTGGCTTCGGGTACCAGAACTCTGACTGGCGTTTCCGCAACTCTGCCCTGCGCGCGTTGATCGAGACGCCGTGGCCGGCGGCCGTCTCCGTCGGCGGCAGCGATCGGCTGCTGGTCTCCTACATCGCCTACTACCTGCCCGCAGCCCTCGTCGGGAAGCTCGGGGAGTTCGCAATCGGCCGCGGCTGGTGGCTCGCAAACGTGGCGCTCTGGCTCTGGTCCCTGGCCGGTGCGGGTCTCGCGCTCGCCTGGCTGATGCGTCTCGCGCGGAACTACAGCGCGGTTCCCGTCGTGTTGTTGATCGCCTTTTGCGGCGTCGACCTGCTCGGTTGGTGGCTCACGCTGGGCAAGCTGCCCTCTGCGGGAGACGAGATCGGGATCTGGGGGCGGCTCCTCAAGTACCAATTCCTCTATCCGGGCTTCACCGCGCAGCTCTACTGGATTCCGCACCAGGCCCTGGCGGCGTGGATCGTCCTGCCATTGATCCTGTACGACGGAATCGCGCAACGGACGAGCCGGAATCTCGTCCTGCTGGGCGCGATCACGGTGCTGTGGTCGCCCTTCGTGACCCTCGGCCTGATCCCGTACGCAGCGTGGGTTTCCGTGCGCAGCCGGTGGAGTGGACTCGTGAGCGTACAGAACGCGATCGGTCTGTTCGTCGGCGGGAGCGTCGCCGTCTTCCTCACCAGCATCAACGCGGGCGAGCTCCCGCACGGGCTGCATCGCTGGTGGCACGAGAGCATCGCCAATACCCCGGTGACGAGCTATCTCGCGTTCTACGCACTCTTTCTGCTGGTCGGGTTCGGGCTTTACGCGTTCGTCGTGCGCCAGATCCTGGTGCGATCGCCGGAGTGGGAGTCCACCCTCTGCTCGCTCTTCTGGACGGCGGTGGTCTGCCTTACGCTGATTCCGAGCTACCGTCTAGGCGCCGCCAATGACTTCTGCATGCGTGTATCGATCCCCTCGCTGCTCGTCCTGCTGATCCTCGTCTCGAGCGCACTGCGTCCGGAGAAGATCGCGCAGACGGGTCGGCGCGCCTTCGTGGTCGCGCTCGCGCTCCTACTCTTCGTCGGCTCGGCGAGCGCAGCGTCGGAGGTCGCGCGCGGTGTCATGAAGATCTACGCCAAGCCCGCCATCTGGCCGCTCGGGATCCCAATCGTCGAAGTTCCCGAGTTCGGCGAAGAGGCCCGGCGCAACGGACTGCTGGCCGCGCAGTACACCGCCCCGCTGGATACCCCGTTCGTCCGCCATCTGGCGCCGCCTCTCCCACGTTGGTCGAATCGCGAGGTCACGAGTCCTGGGCCGCGCACGAGGGGAAGCCCGTCTAGGCCATGATCTCGATCGCCAAGGTTGAGGCTCGCGAGCACGAAGAGGAGCTCTACGGGTTCTTCGCCGCCCAGCGGTTCATGGGCGTGCACAACGCGCGCTGCGTCTATCGCCAGGCGCGGCCCGATCTCTGGCTCGCCCGCGACCCCGACGGGGAGTGGCTCGGGGCGCGCTCGGCGTCGAAGCGGAGCGCGAGGGCGGTTTGCGCGGCTGTCTCGAGAACTGCCTGGTCAGCGAGGCGCGCCGGCAGAGCGGGGTGGCAACGCGGCTCGTGGCCGAGGCGCACTATCGCCGGCGCGGCTTGGTCGGCATGGAGTTCGCCGTGCGGTGCGCCTGGGAGCCCTACGACTCCCTGCTCCGCGCCGGCTACGAGGTCGTTCGCGTCTACCGCAAGGACAAGCAGGACGGGGACGGAAGCCCGATCCGGGTCTAGGAACGCCACGTGATCCGCAGGGACTTCCCGGCGTAGCTAGCCGTAGCCGATCCGGCGCGCCGGCATCTGCTGGCGCGTGTACTCGTACTCGGTGACGACGCCCTCGGAGTTGAAGGAGACTTGGAATTCGTGCGTGGTGGTGCTCTCGTAGCGGACGCCGACCACGGTCGGCCGTCGTGGGCCGATCTCATGAGACGCGTGTTCGCGATCGACGTACTCGAGTGCCCGGCCTGCGGCGGCCGGATGCGCGTCATCGCTTCGATCGAGGATCCCCGCGTGATCCGCGCAACCCTGGACTGCCTTGACCTCCCGGCCCGGGCGCCACCGACAGCGAAGGCGCGTCGGATCGAACGGCCGGGACTGCCGTTCCCCGACGACGTGTGACCCGCCCGGCCGTCCCTCTCGTCCGCGGCAACAGCCGCACGGCCTCCGTCTGCCATAGAGCCGCAGCTACGCTCGCGCGGACGGCTCTACGACCGCGCACGCCGTCCACCCACCCCT
>JAFDDB010000172.1 GCA_019311115.1 Deltaproteobacteria bacterium | reverse complement strand
GGTGGGGCCGATCACCGGAACCACCTCGGCGAGTACGCGGATCACGAACAGCGAGATGAAGGTGACCGTCGACTGCATGGCGTGGAAGCGCACGTACTGGCTGTCGCGCTCGACGACCAGGAAGATGATGCCCGTGACGAATCCGAACAGGTATGAGAGCGCCGCCGCGAGCCGCGGGTCGAGCCCGGTGCTCGAACGCTCGACGGGCCGCGAGTCGTGCGTGCCTTCGTGGATGTCTTCAGGTTCCATCGGGGCAGAGAGTACCCTTGCTCCGAACGGCGCGTAAGTCCCACCCGCCATTCGGAGGCAGCCTTGGCCGCAGAAACTCTCGGTGACTGGCGGCCTCTCACGCCCGAGCAGGCGCATGAGCGGCTCCGTGCGCTGACTTCACCGTGGTGGATCGCCGGCGGTCATGCGATCGATCTCTTCCTCGGCGTGCGGACGCGAGCGCACACTGATCTCGACGTCGGGCTCTTCCGCGATGGACAAGCCGAGATCTTCTCGGCCCTGCACGGCTGGGAGATCCATGCTGCCGTGAACGGCCGCCTGCGCCTGCTTGCCGCAGGCGAGACGCTGCGGCGAGGCGAGCATGGGCTCTGGTGCAGGCCAGGGGCCGCACTGCCCTGGGCGCTCGAACTGATGGTCAACGAACGGGACGGCGCCGACTGGGTGTACCGGCGCGACCCGGAGGTGCGCCGGCCTCTCGACCACGTCGTGCTGCACGATTCGCGCGGCATCCCCTACCTGGCGCCCGAGGTTCAGCTCCTCTTCAAGTCGAAGGGCCGGCGCCCGCGCGACGAGCAGGACCTCGACGTCGTGCTGCCGCGACTCGACGCCGGTCGCCGCGAGTGGCTGCGCGCGCAGCTTCGCCGCGCCGACCCGGCCCATCCCTGGCTGCGGCGTCTCGGCTAGCGTCGGAGCAGGCGCGCCGCGGCTTGGCCGATGCCCGCGTAGCCGAGTCCCGCAAAGACCAACGCGAACTTCGGCAGCGCGCACACCCAGGCCAGCGCGGCGGCGGAGTCGCTCGGCGCGCCGATCAGCATCCACAGGAGCGCCGCGTTCTCGACCGCGTCGAGCGGTGCGGCAAGCAGCACGCCCCAGGACAGCGCGACTCCCGTCCGGGGCGCGATCCGGCGAGCGGTCCACACGCAGGCCAGCGAGATGAAGGCCGGGTACACGAGCAGGTAGAGGTAGTCGAGGCCCAGGGTCAGCATGGCGTGCTCGCGGGTGCGTGGAGTCCACGTGTCGAGGATCGCTCGGGCGCCCGCGGCGCTGCCCGAGAACTCGAAGGACACGATCCCGGTCGGCGCGGCGTCGGTGACGAGCGGTGCGCCGAGACGCGTCAACGCGACCGACAGCACGATTCCGAGCACCGCCAGGACCGCGAGCAGCGTTCCCTCGCTGCGCTCATGGACCCAGGCGAACGGGTGGGCGGGCACGCGAATCTACCAGTCGAGCGCGAACGCGTACGCGCGCTCGAAGGTCCGCTTCGCGTCGCTCTCGACCAGGCGACCGTGCGACAGGATCATGCGGTCGAAGTCCCAGGAGAGGATGTGCTCGACCGTGCGGCGCGTGGCCTTGCGATCGTGCCGGAAGAGCAGCTTCATGTCGAGCGGAGGGCCGTGCCTCTCGTAGATGCCTGCGATCCAGCCACCGATCCGCGACGCCAGGGGCCACTCCGCGTTCGCCTGCTCGCACAGGTCGGCGACGATCATCGTGCGGGTCTCGCGGTGAAGGAACACGACTTCGTCCAGGTAGCGGTTGCCCCTCACGAGACACTGGTCCAGGTCGGGCGCCCAGCCGGGCGCGGGCGTGTCGTCGAGCACGCCCTTCCAGGGCACATCGGGCCGCTTGGCGGGGAGATCCGGCGACCCGTGGACCTCGGCTTCGGGGAAGTGCCGCGCGAAGTCGAGCACGTACAGGTGGTGAAGCTTGCTCGGCGCCACGATGTAGCGGACGGGTCCCAGCGCGTGAATGCGATCGAGCAGGTCTGACGGGTGAGTGCACCCAGAGGCCGCCGTCCGAGAGGCGGCACAGCGTCATGCGCGTGCCCATCTGCAGGCCGTAGAAGCGCTGGGGCCGCCAGCAGGTCCACAGCCTGTCGGCGACGAACGGCGTGAGCTCGCGAGAGGCGCCCTTCACGTTGCCCTCCTGGCCGGGGAGTCTAGCCCGCACCTGTCCGGCCTGCGCGTGTGTGTGGCTACGTGTCGGGCGATGTCATCCCGAGGAGCTGCTGTCGGGGGCGGGCGTCCGCACGCTTGCGCGAGGAGGGACGCGCTGGGCTAGCTTCCGCGGAGCGATCCCCCGCATGACGAATGCCGTTTGACGCACCCGCACTCCTGATCGCGCTGGCGCTCGCCGCGTCGGGCGCGGTGCTGCTCGCGCTCGGAGCGCGTGCGCTCTGGCGCCGCAAGCTCGGCGCCGGCTCGGCGCTCGTGCTCTCGGGGGTCCTGCTGCTCGCGCTGGGAGCGCTGGTCGGCACGCTCGACGCGGCCACGCGCGGCTACCACGCGTTGACGCGTGAAGAGGTGGCCGCCCGCGTGCGGGTGGAGCCCGCCGGCGAGCAGCGCTTTCTCGCGACCTTCCGGTTTCCGGGCGGAGCGAGCTCGAGCTTCCGGCTGGCGGGCGACGAGCTCTACGTGGACGCGCACATCCTCAAGTGGAAGCCATTCGTCAATCTGCTCGGGCTGCACACGGCGTACGAACTCGACCGCGTTGCCGGGCGCTACAGCGGGCTTCGCGACGAGCGCGAGGCTCCGCGCACGGTGTTCTCGCTCGCAGGCGAGCGGCGGGTGGACCTGTTCAGCCTTCGCAGGCGCTTTCCCGTGCTCGACTTCCTGGTCGACGCCGAGTACGGGTCGGCGACCTTCGTGGTCGCGACCCGGCCGTCGTCGTACGAGCTGCGGGTGAGCACGAGTGGGCTTCTCGTCCGGCCCGTCTCGGCTCCGGGCGCCGACTAGGCGCGGGCGATCCAGGCGCGCAGCGACTCCTGCCCGGGCGTGGGCTCGCCTTCGAGCGATGCACGACTGTCGACCGACGCGAAGCCGGCGCCGAGCAGGAGCGACGCGTACTCGTCGTCGGAGTACGCCTGCGAGCTGATGCCGTACCGGGTCACCGCACCGCTGGCCAGGTCCACGACGTAGTAGCGCTCCACCAGCGCGCGCGCGTCCGCGTGCCAGAAGCACTCCTTCAGCACCAGGTGCGGCTCGTCCGAGAACAGCCCGGCCTGCGCGGTCGACCAGTGCGCCGCCGCCTGGCCGCGCGCGCGGAGCGAGGCCTCGGTGCTGGCCTCGATCACGAGCGCGCCGCCCGCCGCCAGGGCGCTCCGCGCGCCCGCGACGATGCGCTGCGCGTCGGCGGCGCGGAACGCGTTGATCTCGCCGAACAGGAAGAGCGCGAGCGCGAAGCCTTCTCCGAACCGGCCCTCGCGCAGATCCCGCTCGTGATAGGTGCATGCCAGCCCGTCTCGCGCAGCCTCCCCCCGCGCGTGTGCGATCGAGGCGGGCGAGAAGTCGATGCCGACGCAGTCGTGTCCCCGCCGCGCCAGCCGCGACGCGTACAGCCCGGGCCCGCAGGCCAGGTCGAGTACGCGTGACGGCCGGCCGGCCAGCAGGGACTCGTGGACCCAGTCGACCTGCCGATCCACGATAGTGAGCCTGCGGCTGGCGGCGTCGTGAGCCTGCGTCAGGTGCTCGCGCAGCATGCGCGCGCTGAACCCGGGCTCGTGCCACGGGATCTTCTCTTCTTCGGACCACGGGTCGGGCGTCGCTCGTGCGGCCAGGTCACGGAGCCTCATGCGCGCGGCAGGTTGACATCGCACTGCCGCCAGTGTCCAGTGAGACGCGGAGGAGACCACATGTCCGAGAGCACCGAGCTGATCCGCGAATTCTGCAGCGCCTGGTCGCGGCTCGATCCCGCCGAGCTGGCGCAGTACTTCACCGAGGACGGCGTGTACCACAACATGCCGACGGGCCCCGTAAAGGGCCGCGCCGAGATCGAGCAGTTCATCCGCGCGTTCGCGGGAAGCTGGACGGCGACGGAGTGGGAGATCATCAGCCTGGCCGAGGGCGAAGGCGTCGTCATCGCCGAGCGTCTCGACCGCACGACCGCCGGCGACAAGTCCGTGGACCTTCCCTGTACGGGCATCTTCGAGATCCGCGACGGGAAGATCGCCGTCTGGCGCGACTACTTCGACCTGGGCACGTACGTACGCGCCATGCAGTAGCGTCAGCCGGACCGCGGCGCGCTGATGAGCAGGCGGTAGCCCAGGTCGAGCGCGTCGCGTTCGAGCAGACCGCCGTAGTTCTCGTGCCAACGGCCCGAGTCGAGGTCGGCGCGCAGTCGCTGGAGGCCCGGCTCCGTGTCGATCTTCTGGAATGCCGAGATGGCGCGGCGCGCGCCGTCGTCCAGGTAGCGCTCCGGCCGGCGCCAGTACGCGCCCAGGAACCCGTCGCTGCAGTCGTGAGGCACCGGAATCTCGCGGATCTCGAGTGCGCCGAGCGCCTGCCGGTATTCGGCGAGCGTCGGGACGAGGGTACGGTCGATCTCGGTGATGAGTGGGAAGTAGTCTTCGACGAGCCAGAAGCAGCGGCACGCCTCCGGGTCGAAGGTCAGGATGACCACCCGCTCACGCGCCACGCGCGCGAGCTCCGCGAGCCCGCGCAGGCGATCCGTCCAGTGGTGGAGCGTCAGCACGGCGAGCGCCGCGTCGAAGGTGTCGTCGCCGAAGGGAAGGGCGGCGGCTTCGGCCTGCAGCGCCGGCGCCGATCCACTCGAGCGCTGGCGGATCATTTCGCTCGACGGCTCGACGGCCACGACCCCGGAGCCCTTGGGCTCGTACGATCCGGTACCGGCGCCCACGTTCACGACGCTCGCGGCGTCGCCGAGCGCCGAGTGGATCGCCGCGGCGATGCGCGGGTCGGGCCGGCGGTAGTCGGAGTAGCCGACGCCGATCTCGTCGTAGAGCTTCGCTGCCACGCTCAGATCCGGTCGGGCTCGGCGACGGTTCGCTCGTTGCGCAGGTTCCCCGTGTTGAGGGTCGACGCGGGCTCGAGCAGCAGCACCTCGGCCTCGGGCCGGGCTTCGGGCTTGTGTTCTACGCCTCGCGGTACGATCGCGAACTCGCCGGGACCGAGGTCCACGCTCCCGTCCCGCAGGTGCAGCGTGAGCCGTCCCGTCAGGACCAGGAACAGCTCGTCCTCGTGCTCGTGGTGGTGCCACACGAACTCGCCGCGGAGCTTCACGAGCTTGACGTGCTGGCCGTTCAGCTCGCCCACGATCTGGGGCGACCAGGGCTCGGAGAAGAGCCCGAGCTTCTGCGCCAGGTTGACCTTGTCCACGCTACGAGTCCTCGCCTTCGTTCGCGGTCCCGGTCTGCGTCGCGCGCAGGCCGTAGAAGTAGGTCAGCTCGGGCGCGTGTGCCGCTCCGTAGGCGAGGAAGGCCAGCAGGATCAGGACGGTAGACTCGACGGTCTGCACGAGCGGGTTCTCGCTGAACCCCGTTGACAACGCGCCCTGGTGCACCAGCACGGTCAGGATCACGACGGGGATCAGCACCAGGTACTCGACGAAGCCGACCACGAACTGGAAGCCGAAGATCTGCCAGCCGTGGCCGCGCGTCAGCTCCCAGCTCTGCCGGATCGCACGGCCCGGGCTCCGCGAGAGCACGAGCGCGAACTCGTCGGCCCAGAAGAGCCGCGTGCCCAGGACGATGCCCGGAATGAAGAACAGCAGCATGCCGCTGAGTACGATGATCGAGACGACGCCCCAGGTGACGGCCCAGGGGATGAAGCGGCGCAGCGCCCACAGGTACGGGTTGCCGGAGTCGAAGCCGGTGTGCGCCTGTGTGAGCACGACGCCCGTCAGCGCGGCTCCGTAGGCGAAGAGCATCCAGTTCGCGAGCACGAGCAGCCCCGACATCTGGCTCTCGCCGATGGCTTCGAGTGCGGACGACCCGCCGAGCCACAGCACCAGAGCCATCGCCACAGCGACGGGCCACACGTGCCCGGCTACGACCGGGATCGATCTGAGGAAGAGCTTCCAGCCGAGGCCGATCGGGCGGTTGTAGCCGGCGGCCAGCGCGCGATCGTCCACGCCGAGCGTCGTGCCGGTACGGGCATCGACGTCGCGGCACTCGGGCGAGCAGTACACCCGCTCCGCCGCCAGCGCCGCGACCGAGCAGGCGCCGCAGTACGAGGCGCCGCAGCGGGCACAGCTGCCGATCGCCGGCGTGTCCGGATGGCGTAGGCAGAGCGCGGCCGCCACTCACTCGCCTCCCGCGAAGAGCGGCGTGTAGTGCTCGACCGTCGGGAAGGGCTCGTAGTAGTGGTGGAGCAACTCCTTCCACTCCTCGTACTGATCGGATCCGCGGAAGCCGCGGGTGTGACTCTCGAGTGTGTCCCACCACACGAGCAGCAGGTAGCGGGTCTCGGCTTCGACGCAGCGGCGCAGCTCGTGCCGCTGATAGCCGGCCTGCGCCGCCAGGATCGCCTGAGCGCGTTCGAACGCGATCTCGAACTCGTCCGTCCAGCCATCCCGCACGTTGAGAATCGCCCCCGTCAACGCCGCGACGCGGGCGATCGGGTGGGGCCTACGGCTGCGCGAAGAAGAACGCGATGGCTCCGCCGACCGCGGTCAGGACCGCCACGGCGATCGCCGCCGCCAGGGGGGCGCGTGCGCGGCCGCCGAACTCGCGGGCGAGCATCTCGCGTGCGATCGCGAAGGCCATCCAGACGTCGCTCCACGGCAGGTCCGGCCGCTGCACACGCTTCGTGCGGACGAGTCCGGCGATCTCCTGGGCCAGCATCTGGGCCTCGGGCGAGCGCGTCGGCGGAGTCGTGTGGACGAACATCGCCCCCTTATCGGCGCGACTCGCAGCTGGCCTTGAGTCCGAGGAAGGGCCGGGTGGCCCGGCCGGCTCAGCCGAGCCTGGACCGGACCCAGCCGACCATTTCGTCCACGGCGCGGTCGGCCTCGGGTATGAACGCCGCAAGGTTCTGGAAGACGTGGAACTGGTCCTCGTACTCGGAGAGCTGCGTCTTCACTCCGTGGTCGCGCGCTCGCGCGTCCAGTGCCCGCGCCTGGTCGAGCAGCATCTCGCAGCGGCCCACGCCGATGAAGAGCGGTGCGAGTCCCCGCAGGTCGGCGCCGAGCGGAGCGACGCGCGCGTCGTCGGGTGGCTTGCCCTCGAGGTAGAGGCCGATGCAGTTCACCAGGAAGTCGCGCGTGCCGACGTCGAACGGTTCGTTCGAGCGGATCGTCCCGCCGTCGGCGAGCGGGTCCACCCAGGGCGAGATGAGCAGTGCTCCCGCCGGCTGCGGCTCGCGCGCCTCGCGCAACGAGAGCAGCGTGCCGGTGCAGAGGCCGCCGCCGGCCGAGTCGCCGGCGAGCACGATTCGCGACGGGTCCGTGCCCTGCGCCACCAGCCAGCGGTAGGCGGCCAGGCAGTCGTCGTGCGCCGCGGGAAAGGGAAACTCCGGTCCGAGCCGGTACTCCACCGCCAGCACGCGCGCGGGCACCTGTGCGGCGAGCCGGGCGATGATGTCGGCGTGGGTCCGCGGCGACCCGAACACGTAGCCACCACCGTGCAGGTAGAGGACGACCCGGTCGTCCGCGTCCGCTCCGGTCGGCACGCACCACCGGGCGGGCACGCCGCCGGCGTCCACGTCGTCGAGGCGCGTGTGCGGGTCCGGTCGCGCGGGGCTCGGTAGTGAGCGCAGCCACGGGACGCCGAAGCGAACCGATCCCATCAGCGTGGCTCGCACCGACATCCGCAGCAGCTCGGTGCGCAGCGTCCAGGTCGGCCGCAAGGCGCCGCGAAAGAGCCTGCGCAGGACCACCGAGAACGCGCCCGCGATCACCGTGGCGAGGAAGCGCAGGGTCTTCATCGCGGCCAGCCTACCACGCGCCTCAGACGATCAGCTCGCCGACTCGCAGGTCCACGGCGGCCGCGACGTAGCGGTCGACCACGACCCACGGCGGCTGCCCCGGCGTCAGCGCGGCGTCCTGAAGCATGTGCACCATCCAGTAGAGGACGCCGCGCCGGTAGTCGATCCAGGGATCCGGCCAGCTCGCGTCGCGCTCCGCGTTGACGGCCCGGGCGTGCTCCATGACCAGGGACTGCTCGACCTCGCGGCGCGTCTCGTCGGGGAAGCTCTGCACCAGGAACACTGCTACGTCGAACGACGCCAGCCCGCGGCGCGCCGCCGGCCAGTCCAGGAAGAGGATCTCGCTGCGGCCGTCGGGCGCGTGGACGCGCGGCAGGTTCTCGAAGTGCGCGTCCCCGTGCAGCAGTGTCGCCGGCGCGGCGAGCGGCGCCAGGTTCTCGGCGACGCGCCCGAGCAGGGCGTCGCCGATCTCGACGAAGGCCCCGTGGCCCGCGTGGACGAAGTAGTCGCGGCTCGCCTGCCAGCCGGCGTCGTAGGCCACGCCCACGCGCGCGCAGAACCCTGCATCGGCCAGCGACGGGAAGCCTTCGAGTCCGTCGCCCCGTCCCCACCAGTGCGCGTGGATCCGCGCCAGTCCGCCCAGGGCCTGCTGCGCGTGCTCGAGGCTGGCACCACGCATGAAGCTGATGCGCTCGACTCCGGTCACCTCTTCGAGCAGCAGCAGGCCGCCGCCCGCTGCGTCGGCGGAGCCGAACACGAGGCGCGGGACGCGAACCGGTACTTGCGTACCGGCCGACTCGTAGAAGCGGATCTCGTTGTCGAACCCCGCACCCGGCGGATGCCGGCCCCCCGCCTTCGAGCGCTTGAGCACCAGCGAGTCGGGCGCGCCCGCCTCCGGTCCGTCGTAGCCGAGCCGCAGCCGCCACAGCTCGTTCGAGAAGGTGCCGATGCGCTCGAACTCCACCGACGTCACGCGCGCGTAGCGCGTCACTCCGCGGGCGCGCAGGGCGGCGGTCAGCCACTCCGGCGTCAACTCGCTCAGCTTCATGGCGCGTCGCCGTCGGGGCTCCACCTGCCGCGTCAGGCGGCGGAGATCCGGCCGGTCGCGGTGTCGCGGTTTCCCGTCGCGGGGACCGCTCGCGTCGCCGAAGCCAGGCCGAAGAGCGGCATGTTGTTGTAGACGCACTCGAAGTCGCCCGGGCGCGAGCGGTACGTCTCGTGCCAGATGCCGACGTCGCCGTTGCTGGCGATCGCGCGGCTGAAGGCGGCCCAGGCGGGCAGGTGCTCGCGCGACCGGTCCTTGGCGTAGGCCTCGAGTTGCTCGAACGACCGCCAATACTGCACCAGCACCGGCGAGCGGCCACCCCAGGCCTCGGCTCCCAGGAAGCCGGAGTCGGGATCGGCCTGAAGCTCGCGCACCATGCGGCGCATGGCGAGAGCGACCGGCAGCCACTTGTGGATCTTCCAGAAGCGGTTGATCCGCATGCCGATCAGGAAGACGACGAACTCGCCCCCGACGTCGGCGGTCAGGCGCTCTGCGTGGATGCGGGTCACGGGCCGTTCCTCCGCGCGCGCGGTCCGGCGCTGCAAGGGAGCATATCAGGGCCGGTGGAAGAAGCTGACCTCGACCTCGCGGCGCGCGAAGCGCCAGCCGTCCGGGGTGCGCACGAAGCGGTCGCGGTACTCGCCCACCATCTCGGGCCCCTCGAGCGGAGCGATCCGCCGGCCCTCTTCGCCGTCGTGCTTGTACAGCGTCACGTACACGCAGCCCTGCGCGTGGTCCTCGTCGATCACGTCGACCACGCAGTTGTTGCAGACGTGACGCGAGATGCGCCCGCCGTTCTCTTGGCGCTGCCGGAACCCCGCGCGCACCTGGTCGGCGCCGTCCATCGTTACCTGGGGCGACTTCCAGACCCCGTCCTTGGCGAACAGGTCGGCAACGCGTTCGGCCTCGCCGTGGTCCACGTAGTGGCAGTACAGCGAGACCAGCCGCTCGCACTCGCGCTCGATCTGCAGGCGATCGTTCGCATCCATCGGGCTTCCTCCTCTGGCGGACGGGCCGGCGCGCAGTCTACCACGGTGTATGCTCGCACCATGGAAATCCACCCGCGCCGGCGGTGCTGACGCGGTGCGGTGCATCGTGGCCACGGTTGCCGGCGTCGAACTCGAGTTCGAGACGTCTCCCGGCGTGTTCTCTCCACGCGCGGTGGATCGCGGAACGCTCGCGATGCTCTCGCAGGTGGTCCTGGCTCCGTCGGACCGCGTGCTCGACCTGGGGTGCGGCTACGGCGTGGTGGGCGTCTGGGCCGCGAAGCAGATCGGCGAGGACCGCGTGGTCATGCTGGACTCGGACACGGAAGCCGTGCGGCTCGCACGGGCGAACGCGCCGCGGAACGGCGTCCCGGGCGTGACCATCGTGCAGAGCACCGGCTTCCGCGACACCCGCGAGACCGGCTTCGACTGGATCCTGTGCAACCCCCCTTATCACGACGACTTCTCGGTGCCGAAGGAGTGGATCCACAAGGGGTTCAACCGCCTGGAGCGCGGCGGCCGGATGGTGTTCGTGACGAAGCGGCGTACCTGGTACGAGAACAAGCTTGTCGCCATCTTCGGCGGAACCCGCGTGGACGAGGTCGACGGCTACTTCGTGCTGACTTCGGAGAAGCGGCGAAGCGACTACGCGAACGCGCGCCCCGCGGTGCGACGCTAGTCCGGCTGCGCCGCCTCGAACCGAGCCACGGCCGCGGCGTCGTCCTTGAAGAGGAGCACCGATCCCGTCAGCTGGTACGTGCGCGTGGCGGCCAGGGCGGCCATGAAGCCGGGCTCGGCCGGGGCGTCGGGGCAGGCCATTCGCGTGCCCGCGACCGGTCCGAACTCGAGCCGCGAACCTTCGAGCGAGTAACTGCCGAAGATGCGGTTGCACCCGCCGAAGCCCTGCATCTGCGCGTTCTCCGAGACCAGGTGCAGGTACGGCGCGCCGCGCTCCGTTGGCTCGGGGACGGGCTCGCGCCCGAGCGCCACGAGCGTCCAGTCGCGGTCCTCCAGCGTCGGCGCGCGGTCGCAGGCCGTCGTCATGCCGATCGACGCCGCCACGCCCACCGCTACCGCCAGGGCGCGCAGTCGGCGTGCGCTCAAAGCAGTTCCCCGCGGGCCACGTGGAAGACGCGTCCGCCGACCGACACCGCGGGTGCGCCGTCGACGAGCTCGCCGCGCAGCCGGATCAGGGAAGGTCGTCCCATGTCCACGCCCTGCTCCATCCGGTGCTCGAGCTTCGGTACCGCCCGGTGGTGCAGCAGGTAGGCTCCCAGGCACCCAGCCGCACTGCCCGTCGCCGGATCTTCGCGCACGCCGTTGGCGTCGAAGAAGAAGCGAGCGGCCAGGTCGTTCTCCGGGCTTCGCGGCTCGCGGCAGAAGAAGTAGACGTAGGGCTCGATTCCGCGCTCGGCGAGCGCGGCGATGCCGCGAGCTTCGGGCCGGCACGACTCGAGCGCCGTGCGGCTTGCCAGAGGCACGATCAGCGCCGCGTGACCCGCGCCGACCGCCTGTACAGGTAGCTCCGGATCGAGGTCGCCGGGGGTCAGTCCCAGAAGGTGGGCGGCCTCGTCGTGTGGGACCGTCTGGTCGAAGTCCGCGCGGGGTGCGCGGAGCCAGGCGATCTCGCCCTGCGCGTCGCGCTCGAAGCGCACGGGCACCGGTCCGACGCCCAGTTCGAGCACGACCTCGTCGATGGAGGCGCCTTCGAGAAGCGTGCGGATGACCCAGGCGGTGCCCAGCGTCGGGTGCCCCGCGAAGGGGAGTTCTTCGGCCGGTGTGAAGATCCGCACCGGCGCCGCGCCCGGCGGTACCGACGCGGGGAGGAAGGTCGTCTCGGAGAAGTTCGTTTCCCGCGCGATCTCCTGCATCTGCTCGCTGGACAGGTCGTCCGCGCCCAGCACCACCGCCAGTTGGTTCCCCGCGTAGGGGCGCTCCGCGAAGACGTCGACCAGGTGGAAGACGTGCGACAACTAGTCGCGCCCGGCGACGGCGCAGAGTTCCAGCTCGTTTCCGTCGGGGTCGTCGAAGTAGAGCGAGTCCGCGCCCATCCAGTCGTGGTGGATCGGGCCGCGTACCGCGACGCCCGCTTCGGTGAGCAACTCTGCTGCGCGCGCGATCTCGGGCTTCGCGACCCGGAAGGCGAAGTGCTGCAGAGGCCAGTCGCCCGGGTCCTCCTGCAACACGACCATGCCCGACCGGCGGCCGACGTTCAGGAAGAGCCAGTTGCGCCGCTCGTCGCGCAGGCCCGGCTTCAGTCCGAGCACGTCGCAATAGAACGGCTCGGCGCGGGTCAGGCTCTTGACGCGGATCGCGACCTCGTAGACGCCGTCGAGTGCAAGCATGGGATCAGCGTACCATGCGCGCCGTCCGCCGAACGTGGACGAACGCGTCTAGTCGGGGCGGAGCGCCTTGCGCAACGAGATGTTCGCGTGTCCGCGCGGATAGTCGTCGAGGCGGCCGACCTCTTCGAAGCCGAGCTTCGCGTAGAAACCCGGCGCCTGGAAGCTGTGCGTTCCCAGGACGAGCTGTCGGCAGCCTCGGCGCCGAGCCTCGGCCTCGACCGCCCGCATCAGGCCGCGGCCCACGCCGCGCCCGCGCAGCGACTCGTGCACCCAGACCTGCCGGATCTCGCAGGTCCCGCCCCAGCTGTGTCCCGCCGCGGCCGCGAGGACCTCGCCGTCGGGGCCGCGCACGACGGCGCCGAGTCCCTCGCCGTCGTCGATGCCGGTCGCGGCGCGGTTGAACTCGTAGAGGCGCTCGTCCAGTTCCTCGACGAGCGCGGTCGATGGGTCGGTCAGCTCGATCTCGATCCCGCTCAAGCTGCGCGGTGCCCCGGCGCGCGCCACGTGAGTGCGAGCCCTGCGAGGGACAGCGCGCCGGCCAGGTAGCAGGCAGCCGCGGCGCGCCCCTGCGTCTGCTGGAGCGAGGTCGCCACGTCTTCGACGTAGGCGTTCACCTCGCGCTCGAAGTCGGCGAACGGCGCCTCGAGCGGCGTGCCGGCGACGTCGATCTCGAGGTGGAAGCCCTCGGAGGAGATCTCCACGCGGGGCGTCGAGGTTTCGAGCACCGGGAGCGATTCGCCGGACTGGTCGTGGAGGCGCCAGCCGGTCGCGACGAACGCGGCCGCGAGCCCGAGCCAAAGGACGGACAGGGCGATCCTCACGGCGGCAACCTAGCACAGCCCCCTGCTGCTCTTCGCGCGCCTCCGCTAGCGGATGAAGTAGCCGGACACGCGCCAGCCGCCGCCTTCGAGCATGGGCGTGACGGTCTCGATGGCGGAGTGCTTGCGCGCGTACCGGGCCTCGAACTGGATCACCACGTAGTGACCGTCCGGTGCGCCGGGCAGCGAGTCGGTGTACTTGGCGCCCCGCAGGCGGCGCGAGATGAAGGCGCCGTACGGGCTGCGCGCGGCCGAGACCGCCGTCTTCCACTGCGAC